>JALORY010000089.1 GCA_025458675.1 Gammaproteobacteria bacterium
AGGCGCCGCGCGGTGACTTCGTGCCGGAGGAACGTCGTTGCGGAGATCGACGACCGCCCGGCGCTGGACGTCCTGCGCGAGGAGCTGGGCGGCGTGAGCCTCGAGACGCTGTCGGGGATGGGGGGGCAGGTGTTCGTCGCGCTGCCGATCCGAGGCTCCGACACCGGCGACTACCTCGTTCGCAACCTGGTGGGCATCGACCCCGAGCGGGGGCTGCTGGCGGTCGGCGACCTCGTCGAGGAGGGCCAGCCGATCCAGTTCGCGCGGCGCGATCGCGACAGTGCGCGCGAGGACCTCAGCCGTATGCTCCGCGACGTGCGCGGGCGACTGCCCGGCGCGCCAAAAGGAGCGCTGTACCACACCTGCCTGGGGCGCGGCCGGCACCTGTTCGGCGAGGACTCGGCCGAGCTGCGACTGATCCGCGAGACCCTGGGCGACGTGCCGCTCGTGGGCTTTTACGCCAACGGCGAGATCAGCCACCACCGGCTCTACGGCTACACCGGCGTACTCACTGTTTTCTGCTAGGCCCCGTCGGCGGCGGCAGCGGGATCGTCTTGCCGTTCACGGTGAGCAGGCCGTTGCGCCAGCTCGCGACAGCGGCGACGCGATCACCTTCCTTCACGACCAGCTCCTGGGCGAGCAGCGCGGCGAGCTGCTGTTCGGCGACGCGCTCCGCCTCGGCCGCCGGATCGGCCCCCTTACCCTCGGCGGGATCGGCCGCGGTGAGGCGGGTCAGCGCCTGCTGCCGGAAGCCGGCACGCAGCAGCCGCTCGGGGACGCGCAGCGACGCCTTCCCGTCGAGCTTGGACAGCAGACCGATGGTCCCGAGCCGCGCGGCGTCGGCCAGGCGCATGCCGACCGCCCGGACCTCGAGCTCGCCCTCGACGCGCCCGGCCGGCGTGTCGACCTGAAGGCGGTCCAGGGCGACGAGCGGGTCGGAGGCGAGCAGGTCGTCGACGAGCGGCAGGAGCGCCATCGCCGCGGCCGCCTGCGGCGGCGCCCCACCGCGCCGTGCGTCCTCGACCGCGTCCCGCAACCTGACGAGCGCGGCGGCCGGCAGGTGCGCGACGCGCAGGCGGATGGCCAGGGGCCCGTAGCGCTCCCCTTCGATCACCGCGACACCCGCGCCGTACTCGGCGATCACGGTGACTTCACCCGCCTGCTCCCGACTGTCCGCCCTCATCTCCACCGCCTGCAGCGAGACGGCCGCCGGCCCAGCGGGCCCACCGGCCTCCAGCGACTCGAGCGCCAGCCGCCAGGCCCCGGTAGGGAGGCCGGACGCGCCGGGCTCGATCGCGAGGTCCAGGCGGGCGCCGCGAATCTCGGCGCGCCCGCCGTCCGCCGCGGCGACGCGCAGTCCCGGCACCGCGACGAATCCCTGTGCCTCGGCCGTGCCGCTGGTGAAGCGGAGGTGGCCCGTGACTCCCGCCAGCTCCGCGCTGATCTGCCCGCCGGGGAGCGGCACCCGCTGGGAGGGCACCTGCAGCACCGCCTCGCCCGCGCCGCCGAAGCCGAAGAGGACCTGCACCGGCGGCTGCGGCGCCGCCGCGAACAGCATCCGATCGTCGAGCCCGATCTCGGTGTCGATCCGCGCCAGCCCGAAGGGCAGCCTCTCGGCGCCGAGGAAGGGTCCGTGAACGACGTGGCTGCGCAGGACGAGGGTGGGGACACTCGTCGTCGGGTCACCCGCGGGAAGCGCCAGGCGCAATCGCGCCTCGGACCGGAACCAGCCGCGCGCGTAGCTCTGCTCCTCGAGCCGGTAACCAGCGGCCTCGAGCTGGGACACCAGCGCGTCGTAGTCCCGCTGGGCCTGGATTCCCACGAAGCCGGGGGCGGCGGCGCTCCCCGCCACGATCACGCCGAAAAGCCAGAACAATCGCTTGGTGGTCATCGCCGAAGACCTCGAGCCCGTCGCGGCCGGGTGCCGCGGGAACGCTGGGCCGGATGCTACAGGGAAGCGGCGGCGGCCGTCCCCCTCTCGCCGAGCGCTTCGCGGATCCGCGCCAGGAGGTTGGCGGGGTCCAGCCCCGCGATCTCGCGCTGCTCGGCCGGCGTGGCATGGTCGATGAACCGGTCGGGCAGCCCCTGATTGATGACCGCGACCCGGCGACCCGCGGCGAGCAGCAGCTCGTCGACGGCCGAACCGGCCCCGCCCTTCACGGCATTCTCCTCGAGGGTCACGAGCAGGTCGTGGCCGTCCGCCAGCTCGAGGACGAGCTGTTCGTCCAACGGCTTGACGAAGCGCATGTTGGCAACCGACGCATTCAGCTGCTCACCGACGGTCAGCGCGGTCGCGAGCGTGCTGCCGAAGGACAGGAGGGCGACACGCCGGCCGCGGCGACACACCTCGCCCCGGCCGATCGCCAGCGGCGGCGCCGAGCGGTCTACGGCGACGCCGGGGCCGGTGCCACGGGGGTAGCGGACGAGCGCTGGTCCCGGGTGCTCGTAGGCCGTCTGAAGCATGCGGCGGCACTCGTTCTCGTCCGCCGGCACCATCAGGACGAGATTGGGTATCGAGCGCGCGTAGCTGAGGTCGAAGGCACCGGCGTGGGTGGCACCGTCCGGCCCCACCAGGCCGGCGCGGTCGATCGCGAAGGTCACGTCCAGGCCCTGCAGCGCCACGTCGTGGATGAGCTGATCGTAGGCACGCTGCAGAAAGGTGGAGTAGATCGCGACGACCGGCTTGAGACCCTCGCAGGCCATGCCCGCCGCGAGCGTCACGGCGTGCTGCTCGGCGATCCCGACGTCGAAGTAACGGTCGGGGTAGGTCTCGGAGAAGCGCACCAGCCCGGACCCTTCGCGCATCGCCGGCGTGATCGCCACCAGGCGGCGGTCGCGCGCGGCGGCGTCGCACACCCAGTCGCCGAACACCTCGGTGTAGCTGGGCGGCCCGCTGCGGCCGGCGAGCTCGCCCGTCTCGGGGTCGAAGGGGCTGACACCGTGGTAGACGCACGGGTCGCCCTCCGCCGGCTCATAGCCTTTGCCCTTCTGCGTCACCACGTGCAGCAACCGCGGCCCGCGCATGACCTTCATGTTCGACAGTGTCTCGACCAGCAGCGGCAGGTCGTGTCCGTCGATGGGGCCGATGTAGTTGATGCCGAGCTCCTCGAAGAGCGTGCCGGGCATCACCATGCCCTTCATGTGCTCTTCCCAACGCCCCATCAGCTCGCGCAGGCCGGGCACGGCGCGCAGCGCGCTCTTGCCGCCGTCGCGGACGCGGTTGTAGAAGCGGCTGGACAGGACCCGCGCCAGGTAGTTGCTGACGGCGCCGACCGGTGGGGAGATCGACATGTCGTTGTCGTTGAGGATCACCAGCAGGTCGACGTCGAGCGACCCCGCGTGGTTCAGCGCCTCGAAGGCCATGCCGCCGGACAGGGCGCCGTCGCCGATGATCGCCACGACGTGCCGCGGGTCGCCCTGGCGTTGCGCCGCGATCGCCATGCCCAGGGCCGCGCTGATCGAGGTGCTCGAGTGGCCGGCCCCGAAGGCATCGAACGGCGACTCGCTGCGCTTGAGGAAGCCGGAGACGCCGCCCTTCTGGCGCAGCGTCGCCATGCGCCTGCGGCGCCCCGTGAGGATCTTGTGGGGGTAGGCCTGGTGGCCGACGTCCCACACGAGCCTGTCGCGCGGCGTGTCGAAGACGTAGTGCAGGGCCACCGTCAGCTCGACGACGCCGAGGCCCGCCGCCAGGTGCCCGCCGGTGCGCGACACGGTCTCGATGAGGAACCGCCGCAGCTCCCACGACAGCTCGCCGAGTTGCTCGACGGCAAGGCCGCGCAGGTCGGCGGGAAGGTCGACGCGGTCGAGGATCGGGAAGCGGGAAGGCCCGGCAGCGGCCTGAGGCATGGGGATACGATCTCCCGACTGGCAGTGAAAGCGGGACGAGGGGGCTCAGTCTACCGCATCGCGCACCGCCCAAAAGCGCGGCGCCGCAAGGGTCGGCGGCACTCTGCACGGGTTTGATAATGACGCGGGCTGTGCCAGCATCACGCGCACTGACGGGAGGCAGCGCGCCCGGGCGCGCATCAGACGCCCGCGCCCGCCACACTCGCGAACGTGGGGTCCAAAACAGCCTGTGACGGCGGTCTGGAGAGTCTTCTGGCGCAGCATCCGCCTGGCCGCCCACGTGCTGGTCGGCACGCTGCTGACCGTCCTCTTGGCGCGCCGCGGGCAGGACGGCTCCCGCCGCCACCGCCGCGCGGTCGTCCGGTGGTGGCACGCCGTGCTGTGCCGCCTGCTGCACGTCCGCGTCCACGTCAGCGGGGCGCCGCCGGCCGCGCCGTCGCTCCTCGTCGCCAACCACGTCTCGTGGCTCGACGTCCCCGTGCTCGGCGGGCTCGGGGAGATCGCCTTCCTGTCCAAGGCAGAAGTGAAAGACTGGCCAGTCGTCGGCTGGCTGGCGGCGGCCGCAGGCACACAGTTCATCGCCCGCGGTGCCGGTGATGCCAACAACGTGCGCGACCGCATCGGCGCCCACCTGTCCGGCGCGGGCTCGCTGACCCTCTTTCCCGAAGGCACTACGACGGACGGCAGCGAGGTCAGGCCCTTTTTTCCTCGCCTGCTCGCGGCCGCCCATGCCACCGGGGTGCCGGTCGTGCCGGTGGCGCTGCGTTACCTGCGCGGCGCCGCGCTGGACACGGTCGCGCCCTTCATCGGCGACGACGAGGTCGCGAGCCATCTCTGGCGCGTGCTCCAACAAGAAGCCTTCGACGTCCACGTGGTGTTCTGCCGGCCGATCGACCCGGCGCACCTCGACCGCCGTGCGCTCGCCGATCTGGCGAGGTCGCGCATCGTGGGCGCGCTCGATGACCTGGGCGGCCGGGCGGCGGGTGGAGAGCCCAGCACTCCCCCGACGCCGGCACCCTGACGCCGCGTGCGGCCGCGGCCGCACGCCTGCCCCTACATCACTGCGCCGAAGGAATCGCTCTTCGCGTAAGCCGGGACCGGCAGGCCGGCGATCTCGCAGCCCTGCGCCACGGCGCCCTTCGGAAAGAGCTCCAGCAGGTACTTGCGCCCGCCGCGCTCGCCGAATCGCTCTTCGAGGGCCATCGCGAGCAGGTGCGCCCTGGCGGCCTTGTCGGCGTCACACTGCTCTCTGAGGAAGCGGATCACGTCCCAGTGGTCCGGCGAAAGCTCGATGCCGTGCGCCCGCGCGCGCGCCTCGGTCTCGGCGACCCAGACGGCGGGGTCCGGCGGAAGGATGTGCTGCATCACGCTCGTCATCTGGTATTCCCTCGGTTCGTGCGGTTGACCGCTCGCCCGCCCGCAGCGGGCCCCGTCGGGACAACATAGCCGAGGCTCCGCGGCCTTCAAAGCGGCCTGCGGCGGGTTTGCACTGGGCGGCGCGAATCACTTAGCCTTGCCCGATCTGGCGAGTGACAGGATCGCGACACCGTGCACACCACCGACCTGGGCGACGGCATCCACTGCATCGAGACCGGCCTCTACCGGCACGGCCTCGCCGCGTGCTACCTCGTCAGGGAGGGCGACGCGCTGGCACGCCGTCGCACGTCCGCTACGTGATCCCCACCCACGTCCACCTGGACCACGCCGGTGGGTCGGGCGAGCTGATGCGGCAGTGTCCGGAGGCGCAGCTGATCGTGCACCCGAAGGGCGCGCCTCACCTGATCGACCCGGCTCGACTGACGGTCGGTGCGACCGAGGTCTACGGACCCGAGGCCTTCGCGCGCGACTTCGGGACCCTCGTGCCCGTGCCCGCCGAGCGCGTCCTCGTCGCCGAAGACGGCCACCGGATAGACCTCGCGGGCCGCGCGCTGACCTTCGTGGACACACCGGGGCACGCAAACCACCACGGTTGCATCTGGGACGAACGATCGCGCGGCTTCTTCACCGGCGACACCTTCGGGATCTCCTACCGCGAGCTCGACACGGCCGCCGGCCCGTTCCTGTTCGCGCCGACGACGCCGGTCGCCTTCGACCCCGACGCGTGGCTGCAGAGCCTCGACAAGCTGATGGCGTTCGGGCCGCGGTCGATGTACCTCACCCACTACTGCCGCGTGGAGGCACCGGAGAGGCTGGTGGACGACCTGCGGCACAGCATCCGCGCACTGGCCGATCTGGCCCTGGAGGTCGACGCCGGACAGGGGAATGACCGCGCCGACCGGCTGCGGGCAGCGGTCGGCCGCCAGCTGGTGGCGGACGCCGTGGCCCACGGCTGCTCGCTCGGGGAAGCGCGCATCCGCTCGCTGCTCGAGGTCGACATCGAGCTCAACGCCCAGGGCCTCGAGGTCTGGCTCAAGCGCCGCGCCCGCCGCGCCGCGTCCTGAGCGGCGCGCCGGCGTACGCGGCCGCGAGGCATTCCATCAACCGCCATCACCGATTCCCAGCACCATGAAGTACCGCACCGACGACCTCCGCATCCAGGCGATCACCGAGGTCCTGGCACCCGAGGACCTGCAGCGCGCCTGCCCGGTCAGCGAGGAGGCCGGCCGCACGGTCTTCGAGACGCGCGGCCAGATCCACGAGCTGCTCCACGGCCGCGACGACCGCCTGCTGGTCGTCATCGGCCCGTGCTCCGTGCACGACGTGACGGCCGCCAAGGACTACGCGACCCGGCTGAAGGCCGTGCGCGACGAACTGGCCGCCGACCTGCTGATCGTGATGCGCATGTACTTCGAGAAGCCGCGCACCACGGTGGGATGGAAAGGGCTCATCAACGACCCGAGCCTCGACGGCACCTTCGAGATCAACAAGGGACTGAGCCTCGCGCGCCGGCTGCTGGTCGACGTCAACGAGATGGGTCTGCCCGCTGGAACGGAGTTCCTCGACCTCATCAGCCCGCAATACATCGCCGACCTGGTCAGCTGGGGCGCCATCGGGGCGCGCACCACCGAGAGCCAGGGACACCGCGAGCTCGCGTCGGGTCTGTCGTGCCCCGTCGGCTTCAAGAATGGCACCGACGGCACCCTGGGCATTGCGGTGGACGCGATCCGCGCCGCGCGCCGGCCGCACGTCTTCATGTCCGTCACCAAGGAGGGAAGGTCGGCGATCTTCTCGACCGCGGGCAACGACGACACGCACGTCATCCTGCGCGGCGGCGCCCGCCCGAACTACGACACGGAGAGCGTCAACATGGCGGCCGAGCAGATGGAGGCGGCGGGGCTCGAGCCGAAGCTCATGATCGACTTCAGCCACGCCAACAGCCGCAAGCGCCCGGCTAAGCAGATCGACGTCGGCCGCGACGTCGCCGGGCAGATCGCCCGCGGCGACCGGCGCATCATCGGCGTCATGATCGAGAGCCATCTCGTGGCCGGCCGCCAGGACGTGGTCCCCGGCAAGCCGCTGGTCTACGGCCAGAGCATCACCGACGCCTGCATCGGCTGGCCGGACAGCGTGCCGCTGCTGCACGAGCTCGCCGAGGCCGTGCGCGCCCGCCGCACCAAGCAGCAGGACCCGGCGCGCAGCTGAGCGCGCCGCGCACCGGTTTCACCAGCCGACGCGGAAGCGGTAGGAGCGACCGCCCAGCTCCAGTGTCTCGCCCGGCCCCACGCGCTCGCGCGACCCGTCGAAGCGGCGGTCGCCGTCGAGGTCGAGCGCGATCCCGTCGTTGGTGTAGTCACCGTCGAGCACGGCGTTGTCGGCGAGGATGGCCGCGACGCGGCGACCTTCGACGCCCACCTCGCCCGCGAGCTGGGTGCGCGAATACGCGTGCAACTGATCGTCCCGCCGATCGTCGAGGTAGACCCACAGGTCGTAGCTCCCCTCGAGCCGCCCCCCCGTGACCTCGGCCAGCGGCAGCTTGAGGCTGGCGGCGAAGCGGCCGCTGCCCTCGTTGCGCAGCGGCTCGCCGTCGTCGGTCAGATCCCCGTTGCGATTGCGGTCGACGTACAGCCGACGCGCGCTGCCCTCCTGCACCAGCATGAGCCGATACGGACGCTCGGCGCCCAGTACCAGCACGCCGTAGTAGGCGACGCCGTAGCGGGCGGGCAGGCGCAAGCCCCGCGGCGGCTCGGGCGCTAGGTCGATCTCGTGGGCGAGCGCGGCCGCGCGAAAGCCCGCCACGCGGAAGCCGTCGGCCGCGATGGAGACCGGCAGCTCCACCGCGACCGGTCGCGGCTGCTGCAGGGCGTCGATCAACTCCTCCCGGTGCACCGCTGGCGGCACCCGGCGCGGGTCGGCGGCCTCCTCCGGCGACGGGACGCGGCGCTCGCTCAGGACCGCGTCCCCCGCGAGCCGCGGTCCGATCTCCTCGGTCCAGAACTTCTGGACGGCAGGCACCAGAACGTCGCGCGCGAACAGCAGGAAGCCGGCGAGAAAAACCAGCCCGACGAGCCAGAGGCCGGCGCGGCCGTTGCGTCGCGTCGACCTGGATGGCATCGAGCTTCTGCCGCCCGTTGCCGCGAAGTCGGCCCGCGTCGCTCACATCTCGAAGCCGGCGAGGCGGTACCAGCGGCGAGCCTCCTCGGGGTCCTTCTCGACGCCGCGGCCCTCGTCATAGAGCACCGCCAGGGTCGTCATCGAGCCCTGCAGCCCCTGCTCCGCCGCCTTGCGGAACCAGACCGCGGCCGTCGCGGGGTCCTTCTCGGTGCACTCGCCCTCGAGATACATGAACCCCAGGCCGTGCTGTGCGTAGCCGTTGCCGGACTCGGCCGCCGCGCGCATGTAGCGGAAGGCGAGCGTGGGGTTCTCCGTCATCCCCAGCCCGTTCTGCAGCATGATCGCCATGCGGTACTGCGCCTCCGGCTCCCCCTCCGCCGCCAGCGGCGAGAGCAGCTGCGC
>JALORY010000090.1 GCA_025458675.1 Gammaproteobacteria bacterium
GTGAGCGGCGTCATGGTGAGGCCCAGCCCCACGTCGTTGCGAGGCCCACCTCGTCCTTGCGAGGCGCATCCCTCGTCGTTGCGAGGCCCAGCCCCTCGTCGTTGCGAGGCCGCAGGCCGAAGCAACCCATGGATCGCCACGGCGGCCTGACGGCCGCCTCGCGATGACGGGCCGTGCGCCTCTCGATGACGGGCCGTGCGCCTCGCGATGACGGGCCGTGCGCCTCGCGACGACGGGGGCCGCGCCTCGCGATGACGGGCCGTGCGCGTCGCGGCTCCCGTGGGCACGCTATCCTGTCGGTCCAGGACACCCCCGCCGATCCCATGCTGCACCGTCTCTTCGCCCGCGCCACGCCCCCCGTCGACGCCGACGCCTGGGCGCGGCTTCGCGCCCTGTCGCCCCTCCTGCGCACTTTCGAGGGCGACGAGGCGACCCGGCTGCGCGAGCGGGCGAACGGCTTCCTCAAGGCCAAGGGCATCGACGCCGCCCGCGACGCACCGGTCGGGGATTTCGAGCGACAGCTGATCGCCGCCTTCGCGGCGATCCCGGTGCTCGAGCTGGGACTCGGCTGGTACGGCGGCTGGCACGGCGTGATCGTCTACCCGGACGAGTTCGTCGCGCCTCACGCCTTTCACGACGAGGCCGGGGTCGCGCACGAGGGCGAGCGGGTGCTCGCCGGCGAGTCGTGGGACCGCGGGCCGATGATCCTGTCGCTGGCCGACGTGCTCGGCTGCGCGCGCGGCGACCTGCTCGGCAACGTCGTCATCCACGAGTGCGCTCACAAGCTCGACCAGCGCAACGGCGAGGCGAACGGCTTCCCGCCGTTGCCGGCGGGCATGGCGGCGCACGCGTGGACGGCCGCGTGGCAGTCGGCCTACGACGATCTCGCCCGGCGCGTCGACGCGGGCGAGGAGACGGCCATCGACCCCTACGCCGCCGAGGAACCAGGCGAGTTCTTCGCCGTGCTCTCCGAGTACTTCTTCGCAGAGCCCCTGGTCGTCGCCGACGAGTACCCGGGCGTGTACGAGCAGCTGCGGCGCTTCTACGGGCAGGACCCGGCGCGCCGGCCGGCGCCGGAGTACCCGGAGCACGAAGCCTAGCCGGGTGCCGCGGCCGCGCGGCCGTATACTCCCGCCATGTCCCGCAAGAGCGACCGCACGCGCAACCAGATCGTCCAGGCCGCGAACCGGCTCTTCTACCGCAGCGGCTACGGCGGCACGTCGTTCACCGACGTGGTCGCCGCCGCGGGGGTGCCGCGCGGCAACATCTACTACTACTTCCGGACCAAGGACGACATCCTCCACGCCGCCATCGAGTACCGGCTGGAGGTGATCCGCGCGATGCTCGACGAGTGGAACCGCAAGTTCGCCGACCCGGCGGACCGGCTGAAGCGCTTCCTGCAGGTGGTCGCGGCGAGCCGCCACGCGATGGCGCAGTGGGGCTGTCCCATGGGCACGCTCAACACCGAGCTCGGCAAGGCGCGGCCGGAGCTGCGCGCCGACAGCCGGCGCATGTTCGACCTGTTCGTCGCGTGGATGACCGAGCAGTTCGCGAGCCTGGGCCAGGCCGAGCACTCCCGCGCCCACGCCCTGCGGCTGCTCGCCTGGGCCCAGGGGCTCACCGTGCTCTGTCACGTCTACGCCGACCCCGAGCTGCTGGCCCGCGAGACCCGGGAGCTCGAGCGCTGGATCGACACGGTCGACGCCCGCCCCCGCTGACCCGCCCCGGGGCGTCACGGCCTGCTATGCTCCGGCGATGCCGTTACCGCCTTTCGTCGACCTGATGCGCGGCCTCGTCGCCGCGCCTTCCGTCAGTAGCGTCTCCCCCGACTGGGACCAGTCCAACGAGGCCGTCATCGACCGCCTCGCCGAGTGGAGCGTGGACCTCGGCCTGCGCGTCGAAAAGCGCGCCGTGCCGGGCCACCCGGGCAAGTTCAACCTGCTCGCGTGCGCCGGCTTCGGCACGGACGGCCTCGTGCTGGCCGGGCACACCGACACGGTGCCCTGCGACCCCGAGCTCTGGTCCAGCGACCCGTTCGCACTCGCCGAGCGCGACGGCCGCCTGTACGGCCTCGGCACCTGCGACATGAAGGGTTTCTTCGCGGTCGCGCTCGACGCGCTGCGCGGCCTCGACCTGCGCGCGCTCAAGCGCCCGGTCGTGCTCGTCGCCACCGCCGACGAGGAGAGCAGCATGTGCGGCGCCCAGGCCCTGGTGAGCGAGGGCCGTCGGCTGGGCCGCCATGCGGTCATCGGCGAGCCCACGGGCCTGCGGCCCGTGCGGATGCACAAGGGCGTGATGATGGAGGCGATCCGCGTCGTCGGCCACGCCGGCCACTCGAGCGACCCGGCCCTCGGCAACAGCGCCCTCGAGGGCATGCACCGGGTGATCGGCGAGCTCCTCGCCTGGCGCGCCGAGCTGCAGGCCCGCCACCGCAACCCGCTCTTCCGCGTGGCGGTGCCGACGCTGAACCTCGGCCACGTCCACGGCGGCGACAACCCCAACCGCATCTGCGGGCAGTGCGAGCTGCACTTCGACATCCGCCCGCTGCCCGGCATGGATCTCGACGCGCTGCGCGGCGAGATCGAACGGCGCGTCGGCCAGGCGCTGGCGGACTCGGGGCTGCACTTCGAGCGGCGTGCGCTGTTCGGCGGCATCCCCGCGGCGGAGACGGCCGCGACCGCCGACGTGGTGCAGGCAGCCGAGCGGCTCACCGGCCACGACGCCGAGGCCGTCGCGTTCGGGACCGAGGCGCCCTACCTCAACCAGATCGGCCTGCAGACGATCGTCCTCGGACCGGGCGACATCGCCCAGGCGCACCAGCCCGACGAGTACCTCGCGCTGGACCGCGTGCGGCCGATGCAGGAGATCCTGCGCGGGCTGGTCCGCCAGTTCTGCGCCTAGACTGCGGGGTCCCGGGGAACGAGCCCATGCCACAGCCGCGCGCGCAGAACGCCTTCGTCGACTGGTTCCGCCAGGCGTCGCCGTACATCCACGCCCACCGCGGGCGCACCTTCGTCGTCAGCTTCGGCGGCGAGGCGGTCGCCGACGCGGGCTTCCCCAACCTCGTGCACGACCTCGCGATCCTGCACGGCCTCGGCATCCGGCTCGTGCTGGTGCACGGCGCACGGCCCCAGATCGAGGAGCGGCTCAGGCTGCGCGGCGCGCAGATCCGCTACATCGGCGGGCTGCGGGTCACCGACGAGCCGGCGCTCGCCTGCGTCAAGGAGGCGGCGGGCGCCGTGCGCGTCGAGATCGAGGCGCTGTTCTCGATGGGGCTTGCGAACTCGCCGATGGCGAACGCCCGGCTGCGCGTCACCTCCGGCAACTTCGTCACCGCGCGCCCGGTCGGCGTGCGCGACGGCGTCGACTACCTGCACACCGGCGAGGTGCGCCGGGTCGACGCCGAGGCGATCCGCGGCGACCTCGCCGCCGGCATGATCGTGCTGGTCCCTCCGCTCGGCTACTCGCCGACCGGCGAGGTGTTCAACCTGCACGGCGCGGACGTCGCGGGCGCGGTCGCGAGCGCGATCGGCGCGGACAAGTTGATCGCGCTGGTCGAGGGCAAGGGCCTCGCCGACCGCCGCGGCCGGCCGGTCGCGAACCTCACCCCCCGGGAGGTCGACGCGCTGCTCGCGCGCTCGAAAGCGTTGGCCGAGGACCTCGCGCTGCAGCTCGCCAACGGCGCCTCGTGCTGCCGCGCCGGCGTGAAGCGCGTGCACGTGCTCGGCCGGGCCGTCGACGGCGTGCTGCTGCGGGAGCTCTTCACGCGCGACGGCGCCGGCACGCTGATCGCGGGTGAGCCGGCGGAGGAGACCCGGCCGGCCACCATCGACGACGTCGGCGGCGTCCTAGAGCTCATCCGGCCGCTCGAGGAGGGCGGCGTGCTGGTCCGCCGCTCGCGCGAGCTGCTCGAGACCGAGATCAGCCGTTTCACGGTCGTGCAGCGCGAAGGGATGATCATCGGCTGCGCCGCGCTCTACCCCTACCCCGCCGAGCGGATGGCCGAGCTCGCCTGCGTGGCGGTGCACCCCGACTACCGGGGCGGCGGCCGCGGCGACGCGCTGCTCGGCCACATGGAGCGACTGGCCTCCGCCCAGGGGATCGACCGGCTGTTCGTGCTGACGACCCAGACCGCGCACTGGTTCCTGGAGCGCGGCTTCGCGCCGGCGGCGCCCGGCCAGCTGCCCGCGCAGAAGCGCGCGTTCTACAACTGGCGGCGCAACTCGAAGGTGTTCGTGAAGACACTGTGACCGCCCGGCCGCTGGACCGGCGCCTGGCCGTGGCGCCGATGCTCGACTGGACCGACCGCCACTTCCGCTGGCTGGTCAGGCGGATCACGCGCCACACCCTCCTCTACACCGAGATGGTGACGACGGGGGCGCTGCTGCACGGCGACCGCGAGCGCTTCCTGGCGTTCGACGAGGACGAGCACCCGGTGGCCCTGCAGCTCGGCGGCGCCGACCCCGCGGACCTCGCCGCCTGCGCGCGGCTCGGCGCGGCGCGCGGCTACGACGAGATCAACCTCAACGTCGGCTGTCCCTCGGACCGCGTGCGGCACGGGCGTTTCGGCGCCTGCCTGATGGCCGAGCCCCGGCTCGTGGCCGACTGCGTCCGCGCGATGCGCGACGCGGTCGACGTGCCCGTCACCGTCAAGCACCGCATCGGCATCGACGACCTCGACAGCTACGACGCGCTCTGCAGCTTCGTCGGCACCGTCGCCGAGGCCGGCACCGACGCCTTCGTCGTGCACGCGCGCAAGGCCTGGCTCGCGGGCCTGAGCCCGAAGGAGAACCGCACCGTCCCGCCGCTGCGCCACGACGTCGTGCACCAGCTCAAGCGGGACTTCCCGCAGCTGCCGATCGTCGTCAACGGCGGCATCGCGTCGCTGGATGCGGCCCTCGAACAACTCGCACACGTCGACGGCGTGATGATCGGCCGCGCCGCCTACCACGACCCCTGGCTGCTCGCGGCGGCGGACGCGCGGGTCTACGGGGCGGCGCCGGGCGCGGCGACGCGGGACGCGGTCGCGCGGGAACTCGCCGCGTACGTGGAACGGCAGGCAAGGAACGGCGTTCGCCCGCACTGCGTCACCCGCCACGCGCTCGGGCTATATCATGGGGTGCCGGGGGCGCGGGCGTGGCGGCGTGCCCTCGCGGCGTCGGGAACGTCAGAGTTTTTTACAGTTTCGGGTGCCGAGGCCGCCACGGAGCCCTGAGGCGACCCCCTCGCAGGGAATAAAATTGCGGCGGGGCAGTGACTTCCAAGATCGACCGCGCCGGCGGCGCGTTTCTTGCACCCCCGTTGGCAGCAGCGCGAGGATATGACCGTGTCGGATCCCAACACCCCCGAACAGCAGCACCTTCCGGCCGCCCAGGAGCCGGGCGGGCACGTCGACGAGACCCGTCGTCGCTTCGCCAAGGCCGGCCTCGCGGCCCCGGTCATCCTGACCCTCGCCAGCCGGTCGGT
>JALORY010000091.1 GCA_025458675.1 Gammaproteobacteria bacterium
CGGCGGCGGGCGGACGCGCCTCGACGACCGCCACGCGGAAGCCGAGGTCGCCGAGCGCGCAGGCGAGGGCCGCACCGACCATGCCGCCGCCGACGATGACGACGTCACACGGCGCACCGTTCACGGGAGCCGCGACCCCGCGGAGAGCCCCATCGCCGCACGGGCCAGGGCGCGCTTGAGCGGCGGCAGCGTGTCGAGCGCAAGCATGCCGAGATTGCGGACCAGCTGCAGCGGGGCGGCCGGGCTCGCGAACAGGCGCGCCAGCGCGTCGGTCGCCAGGACGACGGCCCGGTGGTCGCGCCGCCGCGCCTCGGCGTAGCGCTCGAGCACGCCGAGGCTGCCGAGGTCGCGCCCATCGCGGTGCGCGTCGGCCAGCACGCCGGCGAGCGCCGCGACGTCGCGGATCCCGAGGTTGAAGCCCTGGCCGGCGATCGGGTGCACGGTGTGCGCGGCGTTGCCGATGATCGCGACGCGCTCGAGCACCTGCGTGTGGGCGAGGCGCAGCTCGAGCGGGTAGTGGCTGCGGCGACCGACGGCGCCGAAGCGGCCGAGCCGGAAGCCGAAGCGCTCCTGCAGCCGCGCGAGAAAGCGGCGATCGTCCAACGCGAGGAGGTCGGCGAGGTCGTCGTCGCGCACCGTCCAGACCAGGCCGCAGCGGTCGTCGGTCATCGGCAGGAGAGCGAGCGGACCGCTGTCGGTGAAGCGCTCGTAGGCGACGCCGCGGTGCGGCAGCGCGGGCGTCACGTTGGCGATCACCGCGTGATGTCGGTAGGCGTGCTCGCGCTGCGGGATGCCGAGCCGCGCGCGGATGGCGGAGCGCCCGCCGTCGGCGGCCACGAGGAGCGCCGCAGTCAGGGTGCGCGGCATCGACGCGGCCCCGTCGCTCGCCGCGCCGGGTACCGGCTCGACGGCGACGCGCACCTCGTCCGGGCCGATCGCGAAATCCCGCACGCGAGCGGGACACACGAGGTCGGCGCCGCCCCCGGCCACGGCCAGCGGGCCGAGCAGCGCGCGGCCAAGATCCCGGCCGGTCACGACGTAACCGAGCGCCTCGACCTCTTCGTCGCGGGCATCGAGGCGGGTGAATCCGAAGTGGCCACGGTCCGAAACGTGCACCTCGCGGATCGGCTCGGCGGCCGGGCCGAGCCCGTCCCACACGCCGAGCCCTTCGAGGATGCACCGCGTCCCGTAGGCGAGCGCGATGGCGCGGTCGTCGTAGCTCGGCTGGGAGGCCGAGTCGAGCGGAAACGGCTCCACGACCGCGACGCGCAGGCCGTCGCGGGCGAGTGCGTGCGCGAGGCAGGCCCCAACCATGCCACCGCCCGCGATGATGACGTCGTAGTCGGTCACGGCCTACCTGGCCTGCATCAGTGCCTCGATGTCCGCGACGTCCTTCGGCGCGTCGCGGGTGAGGACCTCGTGGCCTTCCTTCGTGATCAGCACGTCGTCCTCGATGCGCACCCCGATGCCCCAGTACTTCTTGGGCACGCCGCGCATCCCGGGCGGGATGTAGATGCCCGGCTCGACGGTCATCACCATCCCGGGCTCGAGCTCGCGCCAGGCGCCGTCCACCTTGTAGTCGCCGACGTCGTGGACGTCCATGCCGAGCCAGTGGCCGGTGCGGTGCATGTAGAACTTGGTGTAGCTGCCGTCCTTGATCAGTTTCGCGACCGTTCCCTTGAGCAGACCGAGGTCGACGAGCCCTTTCGTGATCGTGCGCACCGCGGCGTCGTGCGGGTCGTTCCAGTGGTTGCCGGGGCGCGCCTTGGCGATCGCCGCCTCCTGCGCTGCGAGCACCAGCTCGTACACCGCGCGCTGCGCCGGGCTGAACTGACCGTTGACCGGGAACGTCCGGGTGATGTCGGAGGCGTAATAGCCGTACTCGCAGCCGGCGTCGACCAGCACGAGGTCGCCGTCGCGCAGCTCGTCGCGGTTGTCGACGTAGTGCAGGACGCAGGCGTTGCAGCCGCCGCCGACGATCGCCGGATAGGCCTGGAAGCGGGCGCCGCGCGTGGCGCACTCGTGGCCGAACTCCGCCTCGAGCTCGTACTCGTGCATGCCGGGCCGGCAGGTCTGCATCAGTCGGGCATGGGCCGCGGCCGTGATCCGGGCGGCGTGGCGCATCAGCGCCGCCTCGCCCGCGCTCTTGTACAGCCGCATCTCGTGCAGATAGTGATCGAGCGCGACGAACTCCAGCGGCCCGTGCACGCCGGCGCGCGCCTTGCGGCGGATCTGGTTGACCCAGTCGGCGAGCCGCTTGTCCAGGTCGGGGTTGCTGCCCATCGCGTAGAAGACGCGGGTGCACTGCTCGAGCAGACCCGGCAGGATCTCCTCCACGTCGGCGATCGGGAAGGAATCGTCGGCACCGTAGTCGCGCACCGCGCCCTCCTGGCCGGCGCGCGGCCCGTCCCAGCGCTCCCGCTTCTCGTCGCGCTCGCGACAGAACAGGACGTACTCGGCGGGCTTGCGGCCGGGGATCAGCACCGCGATCGCCTCCGGCTCGGGGAAGCCGGTGAGGTAGTAGAAGTCGCTGTCCGGCCGGTAGGGATAGTGCACGTCGCGGTTGCGCACGACCTCCGGCGCAGCCGGCAGGATCGCGACCGCGCCGGGCCCCATCATCTGAATCAGCTGGCGGCGGCGGCGCTTGAACTCGGCGGGTTTGATCACTTGGGCTCCCGGTACTCCCGGCACTCGTCGCGGATGACCAGCGCCGCGACCCACGCAAACTCGACGATCTCCGCGAGCGCCGTCTCCTCGCCCTCGCTGTCGGCGACGCTCTCGGCGTCGAGCCGGGTGAGCTCGCCGAAGTCGCGCAGCGCCTCGCGACCCTCGGCCGACAGCGCCCGCTCCGGCGTGCCGCCCGACAGACCGAAGCCGTAGAGAAAGCCCTCGCACCACTCGCGCAGGGCGACGGCCCTCTCGACCAGCGGCCGCTCGTCGTCGGGCAGGAAGGGCGCGAAGCCCATCGCGGGATCGTCCATCGCCGCGACCGTGCCCTCGTAGAGCCGGCGCAGGCCGCGGCGGCACTCGTCGGCGAGCAGGTCGCCCTCGCCCGCCGCCTCGAGCAGCTCGCGCTCCCAGCGGGCGAAGGCCTCGGGCTCGCCCGCACAGAGCAGGCCGCAGGCGATGCCGTGCGCCTCGGCCGGGCTGGCGTCCACGCCGGCGCCGGCGAGCGAGCGCGCGATGCGCGGGTACGTGGGGAGCTCGGCGACGAGTCTCATTCGAAACTGCTTGGAAGCGGCCGTGCGGGGGGTCGGATCGATATTATCACCGCGGTCGACGTTGACCCATTCCAAAGACCCCTTCTATAGTCAGCGCATGCCCCGCGACGACTTCCTTGGCGCCACAGATCACGACCTGCGCATCCTCGAAACGCGGGTCGCGGAGCTCATCCGCACCTGCCAGCAGCTCAAGGACGAGAACAAGTCGCTTCACTC
Organism: Gammaproteobacteria bacterium; assembly: GCA_025458675.1. GTDB lineage: Bacteria > Pseudomonadota > Gammaproteobacteria > Chromatiales > Chromatiaceae > JALORY01. Next base: position 3,438 of record JALORY010000091.1, read on the forward strand.
ACGGCAGGATCAGCTCGTCGCCGAGCGTGCGGCGCTCATCGAGAAGACCGAGCTCGCCCGCAATCGCGTCGAGGCGATGATCCAGCGCCTCAAGTCGCTCGAGACCGGCTCGTGAGCGCAGACACTCCCATCACCGTCCAGATCCTGGAAAAGGACTACCGGGTCGCATGCCAGGCGGGTCAGGAGGAGGGGCTCATCGCCTCCGCCCGCTTCCTCGACCAGAAGATGCGCGAGATCCGCGCCGGCGGAAAGGTCATCGGCACCGACCGCATCGCGGTGATGGCGGCCCTCAACCTCGCCCACGAGCTGCTCGAGAACCGGCGCGAGCGCGAGGCGCTCGGCGACACGTTCGGGCGCCGCCTGAAGGCGCTGCGCGACCGGATCGAGGTTGCGCTCAACGACAGCAACCAGCTGGAACTCTGAGAGGATTCGGATTAGCCTTGGTCAAGGGCATCCCCTGCGGTGCTCGTCAGCCGGCCGGGTATTTTCTTGAGCCTATTCGAAACCCCGGGGGCGTGCCGATCGCGCTGGTGTGCATGTCCGCCTCGCAGCGGAAAGCCTGATGGCGCGGCCATCGCTCCCACTTGAACCGGCTGGTTCAAGAGCAAAGGCCGGCAACGACACAGGCGGGGGATGCCCTACTCCCCTTCCCTCTCTCGCCACGACCAGCGAGCTCCGGCGCTCCATGCGCGCGGCGCGACGTGCGCTCGACGCCCGCGACCAGCACCTCCACGGCCTCGCCGTCGCACGCCTGCTCTGCAGCCAGCCGTCGTTCCTCCGAGCACGCTCTGTGGGCGCCTACCTCGCGGCGGACGGCGAGCTCGACCCGGCGCCGTTGATCGCGCTGGCGGTCGCCGCCGGCAAACGCTGCTTCCTGCCCGTGCTCCACCCTTTCGCCGGCCCCGCGCTCTGGTTCTGCGAGTGGCGACCCGGCGACCCGCTCGCGCCCAACCGCTACGCGATTCCCGAGCCGGTGGCGACGCGTCGCGCGCCGCAGCCCGCGCGCGCGCTCGACCTGCTGCTCGTGCCGCTCGTCGCATTCGACGACGCGGGCAACCGACTCGGCATGGGGGGCGGCTACTACGACCGCACGCTCGCCTACCTCCGCGTACGACGTCACTGGCGCCGCCCGCGCGTCATCGGACTCGCACACGCGCTTCAGCGCGTCGCGTCACTGCCGAAGAATGCGTGGGACGTTCCGGTCGATGCAGTGGTGACCGAGCGCACCGTGCATCGCGTGGAGAGAATGCGCGAGTGATTCACTCTCGAGTGAATGCACATCGCTAGTATTTTTTCAATGCTTGTTTATACTCATTGCGGGTTTTGTCCAACCTGCGTTTGGAGGGGTTACATGGTAGACGACGACGTGAACGACGTGACTAAGACTCAGGAAGCATCCGCTGCGGCGCCTGCCGCGCCCAAGAAGAAGCGGGCAGCGCCGAAGAAGAAGGCCGCCGCGAAGAAGAAGGTCGCAAAGAAGAAGGCGGCCCCCAAGAAGAAGGCGGCAGCGAAGAAGAAGGTCGCAAAGAAGAAGGCGGCCCCCAAGAAGAAGGCGGCAGCGAAGAAGAAGGTGGCGAAGAAGAAGGCCGCCCCCAAGAAGAAGGCGGCAGCGAAGAAGAAGGCCGCCCCCAAGAAGAAGGTCGCGAAGAAGAAGGCCGCCCCCAAGAAGAAGGCGGCAGCGAAGAAGAAGGTGGCGAAGAAGAAGGCCGCCCCGCGCAAGAAGAAGTGAGTCCCGGGCCGACAGGCCCGACTCGAGGAACCGAGGCCCGCTGTCGCGGGCCTCGTCTTTTCTCAGCCGCCGCTCGCGAACAGCCGGTAGGCGGGGTTGTCGGTTTCCTCCGCGTACTCCATTCCCCGACCCGCGAGGAAGTCGCGGAACGCGCGAAGCTCGTCCGCCTGCAGCTGGATCCCCATGAGCACCCGGCCATAGGCAGCGCCGTGGTTGCGGTAGTGAAACAGGCTGATGTTCCAGTCGCGGCTGAGTCCGCCGAGGAAATCGAGCAGCGCACCGGGCCGCTCCGGAAACTCGAAGCGGAAGAGCCTCTCGTGGAGGGCCTGCGGCGCGTGACCGCCGACCATGTAGCGGATGTGCAGCTTTGCGGTCTCGTTGTCGGATAGGTCGGTGACGGGGTAGCCGCGCTCGCGCAGGCGTGCGACGAGCTCCTCCCGCTCGGCATCGCCGTGCGACAGCTCGACGCCGCAGAACACGTGGGCGTCCTTGGCGTCCGCAAACCGGTAGTTGAACTCGGTGATGCCGCGCCGGCCCAGCGTCCTGCAGAACTGCAGGAAGGCGCCGGGGCGCTCCGGAATCTGCACCGCGAGCAGCGCTTCGCGGCGCTCGCCGATCTCCGCCCGCTCGGCCACGTGCCGCAGGCGGTCGAAGTTGATGTTGGCGCCGCTGTCGATCGCGATCAGCGTGGCTCCGCGGGTCCCCCGCTCCTTCACGTACCGCTTCAGCCCGGCGACCGAGAGCGCGCCGGCCGGCTCGGCGACGCTGCGCGTGTCGTCGAACACGTCCTTGATGGCAGCGCAGATCTCGTCCGTCGACACCAGCACCACTTCGTCCACGCACTCGCGCGCCACTCGGAAGGTCTCTTCGCCGATCTGACGCACCGCGACGCCGTCGGCGAACAGCCCGACCTGGGCGAGCGTGACGCGCTGCCCGGCGGCGAGGGCGCGGTGCAGGGTGGGCGCGTCCTCCGGCTCCACGCCGACCACCCGGATTTCCGGCCGAACATACTTCACGTAGGCCGCGACGCCGGCGACGAGCCCGCCGCCGCCGACCGGGACGAAGATCGCCTCGATGGGATCGGCGTGCTGCCGCAGGATCTCGGTCGCGACGGTGCCCTGCCCTGCGATGACCTCCGGGTCGTCGAACGGGTGGATGAACGTCAGGCCCTTGTCGGCACCGAGCACGAGCGCGTGCTGGTAGGCATCGTCGTAGGAGTCGCCGTGGAGCACGATCTTCGCCCCCAGGCGGCGGACGGCCTCGACCTTGATGGGCGGGGTCGTCTTCGGCATCACGATCAGCGCCGCGATGCCGAGCCGCTGGGCGGCGAGCGCCACCCCCTGGGCGTGATTTCCGGCGGAGGCGGCGATCACGCCGCGCGCCCGGTCCGACGGGGCGAGGTGGACGATCTTGTTGTAGGCCCCGCGGAGCTTGAACGAGAAGACCGGCTGCAGGTCCTCGCGCTTGAGATAGACGTCGTTGCCGAGCCGGCGCGACAGGCGAGGCGCGAGGTCGAGCGGTGTCTCGACGGCCACGTCGTAGACGCGCGCGCGCAGGATCTTGTCGATGTAGCTCTGCGGCATGGCGGGCTCGCGGGAGTGATCGCGGCAATCGTAGCATCGGGCGGAATGCGGCATGCGCGCCGCCGGACGGCCAGCCCGCGGGCGGGCTGCACCTCGGGGCGAGGCCGCGAGTTATCATCGCCCGATCAACCGGAGGACAGCACCATGTCGCAGGACGATCTCAAGCGCGTCGCGGCCGAGGCCGCGCTCAAGTACCTGCCGGACGGCGGGATCATCGGCGTCGGCACCGGCTCGACGGTCAACCACTTCATCGACCTGCTGGCGAAGGTCAAGGGTCGCCTGGACGGCGCGGTGTCGAGCTCCGAGGCGTCGACCGCGCGGCTCAAGTCGCACGGCATTCCCGTGCTCGACCTCAACGCGTGCGGCGACCTCGAGATCTACGTCGACGGCGCGGACGAGTCGAACCACCAGCTCCAGCTCATCAAGGGCGGCGGCGGCGCGCTGACGCGCGAGAAGATCATCGCCGGCGCCTCGCGCAAGTTCGTGTGCATCGCCGACGAGAGCAAGCTGGTCCGGGTGCTGGGGGCCTTTCCCCTGCCGGTCGAGGTGATTCCCATGGCGCGCAGCTTCGTGGCGCGCCGGCTGGTGAAGCTCGGGGGCACCCCGGTGTGGCGCGACGGCTTCGTCACCGACAACGGCAACCTCATCCTCGACGTGAAGGGGCTGGAGATCATGGAGCCGGCCAAGCTCGAGGACACGATCAACCGCATCCCGGGGGTGGTCACGGTCGGCCTGTTCGCGCACCGGCCGGCCGACGTGCTGATCCTCGGCACGCCGGGGGGACCGAAGGTCGTCACGGCCTGAGCGGATCCGCCGGCGACGCGGCCTCGGGCCGGCGGATGACGACGCCGGGCGCGTCCCGCTGCGGCGACCGCCGGTCCCAGATCCGCACCGTCGCGTCGTCGCTCGTCGACACGACGTAGCGTCCGTCCGGCGAGAGCGTCACCACGCCGCCGCACAGGTCGTGCTTGCCGAGCACGCCTCGCGTCGCGCCATTCGCGGGGTCGAGCAGCAGCACGGCGCTGTCGGTCTGTCGGCTGATGGTCGCGAGCTCGCGCCCGTCCGGCGTGAAGGCGATGCGGTTGATCTGGCCGTGGTGATCCGTCGGCAGGACCTGGAGCGCGCCGGTGCCGGTGTCCCATCGGAAGAGCCGGAACCAGCCGCCGCCGTAGAGCGCGTCGCGGTTTTGCGCGAAGGCGAGCGTCAACGCGTCCGTCGGCGGGCGGTCGAGCCAGCGATGGCTGCCGTCCGGCGCGACGAGTGCCACGCGCCGGCCTTCGTCGCCCGACGCCGTCGTCGCCCCGTCCGGCGCCAGTGCCACCGCGATCACCGCCACGCCGTCGTGCGCCCGGCTTTCGCGGAGCAGGCGCAGATCCCGTGCGCTCCACCAGCGCAGCCGCCCGTCGGCGTGACCGGTCACGAACGTCTGTCGGTCGGCGGCGGCGTCGAAGGCAGTGACCGGTGAGCCCGCGGCCCGTCCCGCGAGCTTCTTTCCCCGCAGGTCCCACACGGCGAGCGTTCCGTCGTAGCTCGCCGTCAGCACGGTTTCCGGGGTGAGGAAGACCGCGCCGTGCACGGTGTCGGTGTGCGCGGCCCAGCCGCCGAGCGACGCGCCGTCGGTCAGGCGCCAGACCTGGATCGTCCCCTCCCAGCCGCCGCTCACCACGCGCTGCGACGCGGCGTCGGCGCCGAGCGCGCTGCCGCCGCTGTGCTGCGTGTGCTCGATCAGCACGTTCGGGTGCAGGCCAGCGGGCGCGGCGCAGGCCGTCAGCGCGAAGGCGACGAGCAGCCCGAGGACGATTCCTGTGCGCCGTGGTGTCATCGGAGGTCGATCGGGGCGCGTGCGGAATCGCCCCGGGCCTCCCACAGGGCGTCGTACGCCGCTTCGAGGTCGCGCGCGTAGCGCTCCGTGTCGAACAGTGCGCAGGACAGGCGACCGGCCGCGAGCTGCTGCCTGAGTGACGCGAGCGCGCCGGGCTCGGTGGCGAGCCGCACGGCGGTCTCTTCGTACGACGCGAGGTCCGCCACCGCCAGCTGCGGAAGCCCGGCCGCGTGCAGCAGACTCGCCGCGACGCGGGACTGGAAGGTCTCGCCGGGACAGGTGAGCAGCGGCAGCCCGGCCCAGAGGGCGTCGCTCGCGGTCGTGTGCGCGTTGACGCGCAGCGTGTCGAGGAAGAGGTCGGCGTGGCGGTGCCGGGCGAGGTGCTCGGCCTTGGGCAGCCGGTCCGCGAACACGAGCCTTTCGGGCACGACCCCGCGGGCCTGCGCCTCGCGTCGGAGGTTGGTCTCGGCCTCGGCGTAGCTGCGGAACAGCCAGAGGACGCTGCCCGGGACGCGCGCGAGTATGCGCATCCAGACGTCGAACAGCGCCGGGTCGATCTTGTAGGTCTGGTTGAAGCAGCAGTAGACGAACCCCTCCGGCGGCAGGCCGCAGGCGTCGCGCGCCGGGGTGTCGGCGGCAACCGGCTGCGCGCGGTCGTTCGGCTGGTAGCAGTGCGGCAGGCGCACCAACCGCTCCGCAAAGTGCGCCTCGCTGCCGGGCGGCGAGCAGATCGCGTCCGTGACGTAGGCGTCGTAGCAGCTCGAGCCCATGGTGCCGGGATAGCCCAGGTAGTTGACGACGACGGGCGCCGGCCGCAGTGCGAAGAGCTCGGGGCGCCCGCCCGCCGTGTAGCCCTTGAGGTCCACCAGCAGGTGCACGCCGTCCGCCCGGATGCGGGCCGCGACGTCGCAGAGCGCGAGCGGGGCGACGTCGACGAATGCATCGGCGGCCGCCACCAGACGCCGTCGCCAGGCGCTCTCGTCCGCGCGGCCGTAGGAGTAGAGGCGCACCGCGAACCGTCGGCGGTCGTGCGCCTCGACCAGCCCGGCGATCAGATGTGACGTCGCGTGGTCGTGGAAATCGGCGGACGCGTAGCCGACGACGAGGCGCTCGGGACGCGCGCCCTTTGCCGCCTTCGCCGGTCGCGCGCCCGGACAGAGGGTGCGTGCGGCGCGCGCGGCGGCGCCGGCGTGCGCGGCGGCGAGGCCGCGGAGCTCGCGCGGCCCCAGAGGCAGGGCGAGCGCCGCGAAAGGCAGCACCTCGGGCGGCACGGCACCGGCCGCGCCGGCGACCGCGTCGACGAGGCGCCGCTCGAGTGCGTCGGCGTCCCGCCAGTCGCAGGCCTCGCGGCGGACCCACCACAGGCTCGCCGCAACGTCGACCCGGCCCGGGGCGCTCGCCTGTGCGTGCGCGAAAGCGTTCGCCGCGTCGGCCGGCCGCCCCGTCTGGCGCAACACGTTGCCGAGGTTCACCCAGGCGTCCGTGTAGCCCGGCGCGAGCGCCACGGCGGCGCGCAGCTCCGCCTCGGCCTCGGACAGCCGCCCCAGGGCCTTGAGGCAGAGGGCGCGGTTGCTG
>JALORY010000037.1 GCA_025458675.1 Gammaproteobacteria bacterium
CAGGTCGAGCAGCTGCTGGTTGCGGATCCGGTAGAAGATCCGGTTCGCCTCCTTGCGCGACATGACGATGTTCTTGTTCCGCAGCTGCTCGAGGTGCTGCGAGATGTTGCTCTGCGACGTGCCCGTCTGGTCGACTATCTCGCCGACCGAAAGCTCCCTGTCCCCGAGCGTGCAGAGGATCTTCCAACGCAGCGGGTGCGCCATCGCCTTGAGCGCGTTGGCCGTCAGCGAGGTGTCCTCACTGGGGGCGACGGGATCTTGGGGGTCGGTCATTGTCAGCTCCTCGACCCGCCCGCTGGCGACGTGCGGGTTCTGCGCCTGGTGTCGGCGGCCGGGTTCTGCGCCTGGTCGGCGCGGACGTAGCCGCTCATGTCCTTCGCGATGCAGATGATGTCGGTGATGCTTCCGTCAGCGGCCGTGATGGCGGTGCGGGAGAACAGGATGTGCACGCGTCGGCCGTCGCGGGCGATGAACCGGGCCTCGATGGCCGAGAGCGCGCCGGTGCGGATCAGCGCCTCGAGCCAGGTGCCCATGAAGGCCCCGGCGGCCTCGTCGCCCTCTTCCTCGAAAACGTCCCCTATCGACATGCCCACGAGGTCGTCGTTCGCGTAGCCGAGCATTCGGCACGCCGCCGGGTTCACCTCGGCGATCACGCCGCTGGGGTCGAGCACCAGCAGGGCCTCGCCCATGTGCGTGATGATGTTTTCGAGGCGCTGCCGTGCCGCGGACAGCTCGGCGGTGCGCTCGGCGACCTTCTCTTCGAGCACGCGATTCATCGCGCGCTCTTTCTCGATCAGCCGGAAGTAGGTGCTGATCTTGTTGATCAGCTGATTGTCGTCGATCGGCTTGAGCAGATAGTCCGCGGCGCCGACCTCGTAGCCCTTCTGCTGGAACTCCTCGGCCTTGAAGGCGGCGGTGAGGAAGATGATCGGGATGTCGCGGGTCTTCTTGCGGATCTTGAGCATCCGCGCCGTCTGGAAGCCGTCCATCTCCGGCATCTGGACGTCGAGGATGATGAGGTCGATGCCGGGGGTGTCGAGGGCGATGGCGAGGGCCTGGCGGCCCGAGCTCGCCTCGAGCACTTCCACGTCCATGTGGCGCTGGACGAGGGTGCGCAGCGCGTAGAGGTTGTGCTCGTGATCGTCGACGATCAGCAGCTTGAAACCGGCGTATCGCTTCATGCCTCGTCCGCGCCCGCTGCCGCCGAGGTCCCGCCGCAGTGCCGCGCGATCGCTTCGCGCAGCGCCGCCGGATCGAGCGGCTTGACCAGGATCTCCGCCGCGCCGACGCCTTCGCACTGCGGCGTCGGCACCGCGGCGTCGGCCATCGCCAGCACGGGCAGCCGCCGCGGTGCGACCGATTCCCGGATGCGCTGGATCGTAACACAGGCGTCCAGGCCCGGTGCCGGCACGTCGAGCAGCACCACGGCGCAGTCGGCCTCGTCCTGCAACGAGTCGATCGCCTCGGCCGCGTCGCCGGCGGCGCCGACCGAGAGCCCCCAGTCTTCCAGCATCGGCGTCAGCGCGAGCAGTTCGTCCATGCTGCCGCCGACGACCAGCACCCGCTGACCGTCGAAGCGCGTTTCCGGCTCGCCCCGCTCCCCGTCCACCGGCTCGCCGGCGAGCGCCGGCGACGGGCTGGTGACGCGCTCGGGGGCGGCGATCTGTTCGGCTGGCACGGCGCTGCGGTCGAACTGCAGGGGCAGGAGCAGCGTGAAGGTGGCGCCTGCCCCCTCCCGGCTGTCGAGCGCGATCGTTCCGCCGACCAGCCGCGCGAGCTCGCGACTGATGGTGAGGCCGAGCCCGGATCCGCCGTACTTCCGGCTCGTCGAGCCGTCCGCCTGCGTGAAGGCCTCGAAGATCGCCGACTGCTGGTCGGCGCGGATGCCGATGCCCGTGTCCGTCACCGATATCGCCACCGGGTGCCGCTCGGCACCCGGGCCGGTCGCCCGGCCGAGCCGCACGACCGCCCCGCCGCTCGCCGTGAACTTGACGGCGTTCGAGAGGAAATTCTTGAGCACCTGCCGGATCTTGTCCGGATCGGAGTCGACCTGCCGCGGCGCGTCGGCGGCGACCTCCAGGCGAAGGTAGAGCCCCTTGGCATCGAACTGGGGCCGCAGCAGCTCGAGCAGGTCCCCGAGGAGCTGGGGCAGGTCGATCTGCTCGAGATTGAAGGTGGCCCGGCCCGCCTCGATGCGCGACAGGTCGAGGATGTTGTCGATGAGCGAGAGCAGGTCCCGCCCCGCGCTGTGGATCACCCGGGCCTGCCGGGCCCGCTCCGGCGACAGCGCCTCCGCGTCCTCAGCCAGCATCTTCGAGAGCAGCAGGATCGAGTTGAGCGGCGTGCGCAGCTCGTGGCTGACGTTTGCCAGGAACTCCGACTTGTACCGGTTCGACGCCTCCAGCTCGCGCGCGTGGGCGCGCAGGTTGCGGCTGTTGCGGGCGTGACGCTCGGCGAGGCGGGTGAGGCTCTCGCCCAGGCTGCGCAGCTCCTGCGGGCCGCCCCACGCGAAGCGCACCGCTGTGTCCTCCTCGAGCATGCGCCGGATGCCTTCCCCGAGATCGCGGCCGAACCGTTCCAGGCGCAGTGCGATGCGCCGGGCGAGCAGCCAGATGAACACCATCAGTGCCAGGATGATCGACAGGACGCGCAGCGTCAGGGCCTGGCGGAACGCCGTGAGCGGCGAGGGGTCGACCGCCCGCCCGACCCACAACGGATTGCCCTGCACCGTCCGCAGCAGCGGCACCCACATCACCTGGCGGCCTTGCGGCCCGCGCCAGAGGGCGAGATCGCCGGCGGCGAACTGCTCGCGCAGGCCGGGGAAGTCGTCGAAGGCGCTCCCCGGGCGCGCGGGGAGGCCAGCGGGGCGAAGATAGCTGCCGTCGCCGTTGACCCAGAGGGTGTTGCGATAGCGGTGCGCGATGCCCGCGACGTCGACCGTGACCAGCACCGTTCCCATCGGCCGTTTGCCCGCGGCGAGCCCCACCGGGCTCGCGAGCTTGAGCGTCATGTAGTGGCGCGGGTCCTCGGCGCCCGCCTCGGTGTCGACCACGAGCGGACTCACCAGCACGCCCGGCTGCTCCAGCCGCAGCGCGGCCTCGAGCTGCCCCGGCGGCGGCGCCCGCGGGCGGCGGGTGGTCGGCTGCCAGCTCAGGTCCTTCGGATCGCGATCGAGCCAGAAGCGCTCGGCCCCCGCCTCGTCGCGGAACACGATCTGCACGATGTCGAGCTGGTCCGAAAGGATCTGGTTGATCCAGCTCGTGTAGCGGGCCCGCGCGAGATCCACTTCGTCGTCCGACAGGTCCTTGGTGACGCCCAGCACGGACCCCGGCTCGGGTACCTTGGCGAGCAGCCGCACCATCTCGTCCCGGCTCGCGAGGTGCTGGTCGAGGTCGCGGAAGTCGGCGCGCAGGTTCTGCAGGTAGGCCTGCTGGTAGAAGAGCTCGAGGCGGTCGAGCACCAGCGGCAGGTTGATCAGGGCGGCCGCGAGCAGAGGCACGAGCGCGAAGAGAAAGAGGAAGAGCAGGATCTGGGTGCGGAGCTTCACGGCGTCCTTCCGGGCGGGCCTGCGCCACACATTACTTTCGGCCGCCCTGGATTAGAATCCCGGCACCGCGCCACGTGCCGCGCGACCGTCCCCGGGGAACGCACGATGAGCACCAATCAGCCCGCCCATCCGCGCAACCTCGAGGCCGCCCTGGCCCACATCCAGTATCTGCTGGACAAGCAGGACCTGGTGCAGGAGGTCGTGCACAAGACCGAGATGCCGCGCCACGACCTGGTCGAGAACCTGGTCACGCGACAGCAACTCGAGGAATTGCGCCGCCAGATCAACGTCCTGCACCCGGCGGACATCGCCTACGTCCTCGAGAGCCTCCCGCTCGAGCGCCGTCGCCGCATCTGGGAGCTGGTGGACTCGACTCACGACGGCGCCGTCCTGCTCGAGGTCTCGGACGCCGTGCGCCGCACGCTGATCGCGGACATGGACCGCGCCGAGCTGGTCGACGCCGCCGAGCAGCTCGAGAGCGACGAGATCGCCGACCTCGTCCCCGACCTGCCCAAGGACGTCGTCCCCGAGCTGATGGGCAAACTCGACCTCGAGGACCGGGCGCAGGTGCAGTCCGCCCTGTCGTTTCCCGAGGGGTCGGTCGGCGCACTGATGGACTTCGAGTTCGTGGCCGTGCGCGAGGACGTGAACCTCGACGTCGTGCTGCGCTACCTGCGCCGCCTGGGCGAGCTGCCGGCCGGATCCAACCTGCTGATGGTGACGGATCGCGAGGGGCTGTTCCGCGGCATCCTGCCGGTCGAGGCGCTGCTGATCCACGAGGGCGAGGTCGCCGTCGTCGACGTCATGATCCGCGACCCGGTCGTGTTCCACACCAACGACGCGGCGGAGGACGCCGCCCAGGCCTTCGAGCGCTACGACCTCATCGTCGCGCCCGTGGTCACCGTCCACAACAAGCTGGTGGGCTGTCTCAAGGTCGACGCGGTGCTCGACCTGATCCAGGCCGAGTCCCAGAAGGACCTGCTGGCGCAGGCCGGCCTGTCGGAGGACGTCGATCTTTTCGCGCCCGTCTGGCGGGCGGCGCGCAGCCGCTGGTTCTGGCTCGCGCTGAATCTGGTGACCGCGTTCATCGCGTCGCGGGTGATAGGGCAGTTCGAGGACTCGATCCAGAAGATCGTGGCGCTCGCCGCGCTCATGCCCATCGTCGCGAGCGTGGGTGGCAACACCGGCAACCAGACCCTGGCCCTGATGATCCGCGGCTTCGCCCTGCGCCAGATCAACCCCGGCAACTTCGGTTACCTGGTGCGCAAGGAGGTCGTCGTCGCCCTGCTGAACGGCCTGCTGTGGGGTGGCGTGATGGGCGGCATCACGTGGCTGCTCTACGGCCAGCTGCCGCTCGCCGGCATCATGCTCGCGGCGATGGTATTGAACCTCATGCTCGCCGCGCTCGCGGGGCTGTTCATCCCGATGGCGCTCAAGCTCGTGCGGCAGGACCCGGCGCTCGGCAGCAGCATCCTCCTGACCGGTCTGACCGACAGCATGGGCTTCCTCATCTTCCTCGGCCTCGCGACCCTGTTCCTCGCGGCGTGACGACGCCGGCGCTGCAGGTGCTGCACCGCGACGCCACCCTGGTCGCGGTGCACAAGCCGGCAGGGCTGGTGGTGCACCGCACGGCGCTCGCGCCCGACGCCGACCCGCTGCTCCAGCGTCTGCGCGACCAGCTCGGGCAGCGGGTGTACCCCGTGCACCGTCTGGACCGCGCGACCGCGGGCGTCGTGGTGTTCGGCCTCTCCAGCGAGTCCGCGCGCGCCCTGGCGGCGGCGCTGGACGCGCCGGAGGCGCGGAAGCGCTACTGGGCAGTGGTGCGCGGCTGGCCCGCCGCCGACGGGGTGATCGACCACCCGCTGGTCGACCTCGACAGCGGCGTGCGCCGCGCGGCGCTCACGGCGTTCCGGACGCTCGCCCGCGGCGAGCTGCCACTGCCCACCGGAGGGTTTCCCACCGCGCGCTACGCCCTCCTCGAGGTTGCGCCGCGGACCGGTCGTCAGCACCAGATCCGGCGGCACTTCAAGCACGCCGCGCACCCGCTGATCGGCGACACCACGTACGGCAAGGGCGAGCACAATCGGCGTTTTCGCGCGCTGTTCGGGGAACAGCGGCTGTGGCTGCTGGCGCGCGCGCTCGAGTTGTCGCACCCGGCGAGCGGCTCACGGCTGACGATCGAGGCGCCGCTCGACGCCGCCTGGCGGGCCGTGCTCGCCCGTTTCGGATGGGACCCGGTGTCGGCCTAGAGGGCTTCGACCAGCGCGAGGACCTGCTCCGCGTGACCCTTCGGCTTCACGTCGTAGAAGGCGTGCCGCACGGTGCCCTCGCGGTCGACGATGAAGGTGGAGCGCACGATGCCCATCTTCCGCTCGCCGTTCTTCTCGCGCTCCTGCCACACCCCGTAGGCGTTGCAGACCTCCGCCTCGGTGTCGGCGAGCAGGTGCACGGTGAGGCCGTGCTTGTCGCGGAACGCGGCGTGGCTGACGCAGGGGTCGCGGCTGATGCCGACGACCACCGCGCCGAGCGACTCGAACCGGGCCATGATGTCGCTGAACTCGAGGGCCTCGAGGGTGCAGCCCGGCGTGTCGTCCTTCGGGTAGAAGTAGATGACGACGTTCTTGCTGCCGAACAGGTCGGTCGATCGGACCATCGTCATGTCGGCATCCGGCAGCTCGAATGCGGGTGCCTTGTCGCCCGGTGAGAGCATCTACCACCTCGATGCGGGTGAGCGCGATGAAGGAGCGTGCGCGGAAGATAGGGAGGCCGCCACGCATCGTCAACAGGCCTGCGCAAGGGGCAATTGCGGCGCCGGGCCCGCTTGCGGTCCGCCGCGTGGGGGATCATCGTTGCCGCATGGAGTCCGACAACGCTGCGCTGCCCCGCTGGGAGCACTTTCCGCACGTCGCCGACGTGGGAGTGCGCGGCGTCGGGAAGAGCAGAGAGGAGGCCTTCATCCAGGCAGCGGTTGCGCTCACCGCGGTCGTCACCGACCCGGCCGGCGTCGCGCCGCGGCAGGCGGTGGACCTCGTCGCCGAGGGCGCCGACGACGTCCTGCTGGTGGCGTGGCTCGACGCGGTGATTTACGAGATGACCACGCGGCGGATGCTGTTCTCGCGCTTCGAGATCACTTTCGTCGCGGGCGGCGCGCGGGGCCGCGCCTGGGGCGAACCGGTGGACGTCGCCCGCCACCAGCCGGTGGTCGAGGTCAAGGCGGCGACTTTCGCCGAGCTCGCCGTGTGCCGCCAGCCGGACGGGCTTTGGCTGGCGCAGTGCGTCGTCGACGTCTGAGCCCCTGCTCCGGAGCGCCGTCGCCCGCTACTGCACGGAGTCCCCCCATGGACGTCGCGAGCCTCGAGAAGATTTCCGATTACGCCTGGCGCGTGCCGCGGTCCGGCCGCATGCGGGTGCCCGGCGTGATCTACGCAGACGAGCCGCTGCTGCGCGCGATGGACGACAAAGTGCTGCAGCAGGTGCGCAACGTGGCGGCGCTGCCGGGCATCGTCGGCGCGAGCTACGCGATGCCGGACGCGCACTGGGGCTACGGCTTTCCGATCGGCGGCGTCGCGGCATTCGATCCCGCGGAGGGCGGCGTCGTCTCCGCGGGTGGCGTGGGCTTCGACATCTCCTGCGGCGTGCGCACCCTGCTCACGGGGCTCACCCGCGCCGAGGTCGAGCCGCACAAAGCGGCGCTCGCCGGCACGCTCTACCGGCACCTGCCGGCCGGCGTCGGCAGCACCGGGGGCGTGCACCTGTCCGAGGCGGCAATGGACGACATGCTGTGCCGCGGCGCGCGGTGGGCGGTCGACGCGGGCTTCGGCGACGTCGCCGACCTCGCGCGTGTCGAGGAGCACGGGGCGGTCGCCGGGGCCGATCCCGCGGCAGTGTCGGCGCTCGCAAAGCGCCGGCAGCGCGACGAGCTGGGCACGCTCGGCTCGGGCAATCACTACGCGGAGGTGCAGGAGGTCGAGAGGGTGTTCGACACGGCAGCCGCCGCGGCCTTCGGGCTCGCTGCCGGCGAGGTGGTGCTCAGCATCCACTGCGGCTCGCGCGGCCTGGGCCACCAGATCGGCACCGACTACCTCACGCGCATGGTGGCTGCCGCGGCGCAGCACGGCATCAGCCTCACCGACCGCGAGCTCGCCTGCGCCCCGATCGAGTCTGCCCTCGGGCGCGAGTACCTCGGCGCGATGCGCGCCGGCATCAACTGCGCGCTCGCGAACCGCCAGGTGCTGACGCACCTTGCGCGGCAGGCGTTCGCGGAGGTCTTCCCGCAGGCGCAGCTGCGGCTGCTCTACGACGTGTCGCACAACACCTGCAAGGTGGAGGAGCACGTGGTCGGCGGCGCGCGCCGCCGACTGCACGTGCATCGCAAGGGGGCGACGCGGGCCCTGGGCCCGGGCCACGCGGCGCTGCCTCCCGAGCTCCGCGCCACCGGACAGCCCGTGCTGATCGGCGGCAGCATGGGCACGGCTTCTTACATCCTGGTCGGGGACGCGCGCAGCGAGGCGGCTGCCTTCGCGTCCGCCTGCCACGGCGCCGGACGCACCATGAGCCGCACGGAGGCCACGCGGCGCTGGCAGGGACGCGAGGTGGTACGGTCGCTGGAATCGCAGGGGGTGCTGGTGCGCAGCCCGTCGCTGCGCGGCGTGGCCGAGGAAGCGCCGGGTGCGTACAAGGACGTGTCGGCGGTGGTCGAGGCGTCCGAGGGGGCCGGCCTCGCGCGCCGCGTGGCGCGGGTCCGGCCGATGGTCTGCATCAAGGGGTGATGCCGGCTCAGCGCCTCGGCCGGTAGCCTTCGACGACGAGCGCGGCGAGCACGTCCATCGGCGTCACGCCGCTGTTCGAGGCAACGGTGTCGGCGAGCTCGCCCGGCTTCGCGTCGATGCCGGCCGCACGCAGCCGGCGCAGCGCGAGGTCGAGGGGTACCGAGGCCGCCTCGGCGAGCTGCGCCACGGTCTTGCCCCGGACGTCGTGGCCCATGAACCGGGACTCCACGAGGTCGAACGGGGTTTCCTCGTGCGGCGCGAGCAACGGCGCCTCGAGGTGGCGTATCGCGTCGTACACGGCCGCCGCCGTGGTGCCGTTGTGCCCGGCGATCGCCTCGAGGGTCTCGTCCAGGCTCTCGAAGTGCAGGCCGGCCTCCTGCAGCGCGATCACCACGCGGGTTGGGTCCATCGCCATCTCGCGCGCCACCGCGGCGAGGGGCTCGTCCCCCGCGCCGGGGTAGGGCAGCGCGCCGGGCTCCTCGTCGGCCGACTCCACGGCCTCGCGCGGGTAGCCCTCCGGCAGAAGCCAGGTGGCCGGCGGCAGGTGCATGAGCGTGAGGCCGACGATCACGGTGACGGCCGCCGCCGCGAGTCCGTGCGCGGCGGGTGCGACGGGCCAGGCGGGGCGGCCGAGGGCGAGCGTGGCAAGGGCGGCGACGAGGAAGGCGATGCCGAGGACGTCGTGCACGTCCGCCCACTGGTCGAGCGAGAGGCCGAGCAGGGTCGGGGCCGCGCCCTCCTCGGGGCTCGTCCAGAGCACCGCGTAGAGGACGAGGCCGGTGAGCGCGAGCGCCGCGAGGCTCCACACGGCGAGGCCGGCCGCCGCCTCGCGCCACAGTTGGCTTCTGTCGTAACGCATGGGGCGCCTCAGTCCGCGGTGGTGAATTCGCCCAGGGGGCGATAGCAGAAGACGAACCGGCCGCCGTCCACGTCGACCCGCAGGGAGCCGCCGCGATTCGCGGCGTAGTCGACGTAGCCCGGGGTATCGCAGCCGGCGTGGCACTCGTTGACGTGGCCCGGCGCCTCGAGGTCGCGTTCGCGGTCGTACCAGGAGAGCAGCAGCGGGCTCTCCAGCAGCAGGTTCGCCACGCCGTCGGCCAGACGCTTGGCGGCGTCGAACCGCAGGGCGAGCTCGCGGCAGTCGAGGTGGACGGTCTTCATGGGGCCGTCATTGTCCGTGATCGGCCCTGCCGACGGAATCGCCCGCACGACGTCGCCGCCGTCAGCCGGCGGATCGCGACAGCGCCGCGCCGAAGAAGCCGTCGGTGCCGTGGCGGTGCGGCCACAGGCGCAGGAAGTCTGCCGCGTCGGGCAGCGTGACCTGCCGACGCGCCAGGATCTCGCCGGCCGGCACGACCGCAAAGTCCGGGTGACCGGCGAGAAACGCCGCGACGACGTCCTCGTTCTCCTCGCGCAGCAGGCTGCAGGTCGCGTACACGAGGCGCCCGCCGGGGCGCACGAGCGCCGCCGCGTCGGCGAGGATGCCGCCCTGGACGGCTGCGAGCGCCGCGAGGTCGGTCGGCCGCCACTTGATGTCCGGGTTGCGGCGCAGCGTTCCGGTGCCGCTGCAGGGCGCGTCGACCAGCACGCGGTCGGCCTTGCCGTGCAGGCGGCGCGCGCGCGCGTCGGCTGCGCCCGTGATCGCGACCGGCTGGACGTTGTCGACGCCGGCGCGCCGCAGGCGTGGACGGATGCGCTCGAGCCGGTGCGCGCTCACGTCGAAGGCGTATACGGTGCCTGTGTTCGCCATCTGTGCCGCGAGCTGCAGGGCCTTGCCACCCGCGCCGGCGCAGTAGTCGACGACGGTCTCGCGCCGCCGCGGCTCGACCAGCAGCGCGAGCAGCTGGCTGCCCTCGTCCTGTACCTCGAACAGGCCGTCGCGGAACGCCTCGCTGGCGAACAGCGGGGCGCGGTCGGCGCGGCGCAGGCCGAACGGCGACCACGGCGTCGGCTCCAGCCGGTGGCCCTCGGCGGCGAGCCGCGCGCGCACGCCCTCGCGGTCGGCCTTGAGTGGGTTGGTCCGCACGTCGAGCGGCGCGTTCTGGTCGAGCGCGGCAGCCAGGGCGTCGGTCTCCTCGGCGCCAATCTGCGCATCCAGGCGCTCGAGCAGCCAGTCGGGCAGGTTCAGCCGGACCGCGCGTGGCAGTGCCTTCGCATCGAGGGTGCGCAGGCGCGCGGCCAGCGCGCGCCCTTCGAGCTGGCCTTCGCCGCGGTAGCCGAGCTGTTCGAGCGCGCGGGCGCTCGCACCGCCCTCGAGCAGGTGCACGGCGAGCCACGCGTCGGCGCCGGCGCCTGCCCCCGCCACGTGGCGCAGCAGCGCGAGCCGGCGCAGGCAGGCGTACGCGGCTTCGGCCACCTGGCCGCGGTCGCGCGAGCCCAGGCGCGGGTGTGCCTTGAAGTAGGCCTCGATGCGGCGGTCGGCCGGCGGCGGGCCGTCGACGATGCCGGCGAGCAGGGCGGCGGCGTGGCCGAACAGGACGGCGGTCAGGGCCACGTGCCGATCTCTTCGGCGGGAGCGACACTAGCCACCCAGATCCCCCTTCCGCATGTCGAGCGACTGGGCGTGCTCGCTGCCGTCGGCAGCGCGGTGGTGCGTGATCTGCCAGCGGATCCGCACGCCCTCCGCCCGGCTGTCGGAGCGGACCCGCAGCGCGAGCTCGTCGCCGGGCGCGAGAGCGACCGGCTCGAGGGTGGGCAGGTAGAGCTGCTCCCAGTGCGTGGGCGGGTCGGCGGGACCGGTGGCGAGAGTGACGCCCGGCACCAGCTCGCAGCGCCACCAGAGCGCGAAGCCGTGCGCCAGGCCGTGCGCCTCGGCCTTCCAGCGCGCCTCGCCCTGCCGCACGCTCGCGGCGCGGGCGCCGAGCGCGACCGCGTCCCATTGCCGCGCCGCGGCGATTCCGCCGAGCAGGTCCGCCGGGTCGATGCCGCGCACGTAGAGGTTGTTGAGACTCATCGCCTTGGCTAGCCCGAAGTCGAGTCCGTACCCGACGTCGTCCCACGCCGCCAGCTCGCGCTGAAACCGGTCCGTCGCGACTGGCGCCACCCACTGGGCGATGTGCCGGGGGACCAGCGTTCCGCCCGGCCTGAGAAAGCGCCGCGCGTCGCGCAGCGTCTCGACGACGTTCTCCTCGTAGGCGTAGTTGCCGAGCGTCTCCGAGACGACCACGTCCACGGGCTCGGGGTCGAGGATCGCCGTCGAGTGCTCGGGATAGAACACGAGGTTGCGGACGCGGTTCGCACGGGCGAGGCGCGCGGCGAGCTCGATCACCGGCCCCTGCTCGTAGCAGTGCACGGCGCGTGCGCCGAGCCGGCTCGCCATGAGCGCGAGCAGGCCCGTTCCGCATCCGATATCGGCCACCGTGGTGACACCCGGGACGATCAAGCGCCGCAGCGCCTCGTGGAACGCGGCGTTGCGGGTCCGATCGGCCAGCATCGCACGGTGGAACTCGATCAGCACGCGCGCCGCCTCAGGTGCCGGGCTCGTAGGCGAGGCTCGGCGAGAGCCATCGCTCGGCCTCGGCCAGCGTCATGCCCGTGCGCCGCGCGTAGTCCGCGACCTGGTCGCGGCCGATCCGGCCGACGGCGAAGTAGCGGGCCTGCGGGTGGGCGAAGTAGAGACCGCTCACGGAAGCGGCCGGCACCATCGCCATGGACTCGGTGAGCCACATCCCCGTCGCGCGCTGCGCGTCGAGCAGCGCCCACAGCCGGTCCTTCTCCGCATGGTCCGGCGAGGCCGGGTAGCCCATGGCCGGGCGGATGCCGCGGTAGCGCTCGGCGATCAGGGCGTCGTTGTCGAGCCGCTCGTCCGGCGCGTAACCCCACCAGTGGCGACGCACCTGCGCGTGCAGCCACTCGGCGAGGGCCTCGGCGAGGCGGTCGGCCAGCGCCTTGATCATGATCGCGTGGTAGTCGTCGTGCTGCGCCTCGAAGGCGCGAACGCGCTCGTCGACCCCCACGCCGGCGGTGCAGGCGAAGGCGCCGAGCCAGTCGGGCCTGACGCCCCCCTCGGCCTCGCCCGGGGCAGGCTTCGGCGCGACGAAGTCGGCGAGGCACTCGTTCGCGTGGCCGGCGGGCTGGCGGCCCTGTTTGCGCAGGAAGTGGAAGGTGGCGAGCGGTGCGGCGCGCGCGGCGTCGGCGTAGACCTCGACGTCGTCGCCCACCGCGTTCGCCGGGAACAGCCCGACCACCGCTCGCGCCTGCAACCAGCACTCGTCGATCGCCCGCCGGAGCATCGCGGTCGCGTCGGCGTGCAGCCTGCGCGCCTCCTCGCCCTTCTCCGGGTCATCGAGGATCTGCGGGTAGCGGCCCCGCAACTGCCAGGCGTGAAAGAAGAAGGTCCAGTCGATGAACGGGACGAGCGCCTCGAGCGGGATGTCGTCGAGCACCAGGCGCACGGCGGCGTCGCCCTCGCCGAGGCGCTCGAGCCGGATCGTGACGTCGCCGCCGGGCTCCGCCGTCGGGTCGAAGCCCGGCCCGCACGCGGCGGGCGGCGGCGGGGTGTACGCCGACCAGTCGATCGGTGTCGGGTTCGCCCGCGCGGTTGCGAGGTCGATCAGGTTGCGCGCCTCGTCCGCGCCGGCCCGCCGCGCGCGCACCGCCTCGTACTCGGCGGCGACGTCCGCGAGGAAGGCCGCCCTGAGCTCGTCGGACAGCAGGCTCGCCGCCACGCCGACCGCGCGCGAGGCGTCGGGGACGTAGACCACGCCGTGGCCGTAGTGCGGCGCGATCTTGATCGCCGTGTGCAGCTTCGAGGTGGTGGCGCCGCCGATGAGGATCGGCACCGTGAAGCCGCGCCGGCTCATCTCCTTCGCGACGTGCACCATCTCGTCGAGCGACGGCGTGATGAGCCCCGACAGGCCGACGAGATCGACGGCGTGTTCCTGCGCCTTCTGCAGGATGGTGTCGGCCGGCACCATCACGCCCAGGTCGATCACCTCGTAGTTGTTGCACTGGAGCACGACGCCGACGATGTTCTTGCCGATGTCGTGGACGTCCCCCTTCACGGTGGCGAGCAGGATGCGGCCCTGCGCACGGACCTCGCAGCCGGCCTTCTCGGCTTCCAGGTAGGGCTGCAGGTAAGCGACGGCCTTCTTCATCACGCGCGCCGACTTGACTACCTGGGGCAGGAACATCTTGCCGGCGCCGAACAGGTCGCCGACGACGTTCATGCCGGCCATCAGCGGTCCCTCGATCACCTTGAGCGGGCGGCCCAGCACCTGCCGCGCCTCCTCCGCGTCTTCCTCCACGTGGTCGGCGATGCCCTTGACGAGCGCGTGCTCGAGCCGCTTTTCCACCGGCCAGGCGCGCCACGCGGCGTCGTCGCGGGACTGCGCCGCCTCGCCGTCGCCCTTGTAGCGCGGGGCGATCGCGAGCAGCCGCTCGGTCGCGTCGGCGCGCCGGTTGAGCACCACGTCCTCGACCGCCTCGCGCAGCTCGGACGGCAGGTCGTCGTACACCGCGAGCTGTCCCGCGTTGACGATCCCCATGTCCATGCCCGCGGCGATCGCGTGGTACAGGAAGACCGAGTGGATCGCCTCGCGCACGGGGTCGTTGCCGCGGAACGAGAACGAGACGTTGGACACGCCGCCCGACACCAGCGCGTGCGGCAGAGCGCGCTTGATCTCGCGCGTCGCCTCGATGAAGTCCAGACCGTAGGGGTCGTGCGCCTCGATGCCGGTCGCGATCGCGAAGATGTTCGGGTCGAAGATCACGTCCTCGGCGGGGAAGCCCGCCTGCTCGGTGAGAATCCGGTAGGCGCGCGTGCAGATGGCGACCTTGCGCTCCCGCGTGTCGGCCTGCCCCTGCTCGTCGAAGGCCATCACGATGACTGCCGCGCCGTAGCGGCGCACCAGGCGCGCCTGCGCGAGGAAGCGCTCCTCGCCCTCCTTCAGAGAGATGGAGTTGACGATGCCCTTGCCCTGCAGGCACTTGAGGCCCGCCTCGATCACCTCCCACTTGGACGAGTCGACCATCACCGGCACGCGCGCGATGTCCGGCTCCGCTGCGGCGAGGTTGAGGAAGCGGACCATCGCGGCCTGGGCGTCCAGCAGGCCCTCGTCCATGTTGACGTCGATGACCTGCGCGCCGCTCTGCACCTGCTCGCGGGCCACCTCGAGCGCGGCCTCGTAGTCGCCCTCCTTGATCAGGCGGCGGAACTTCGCCGAGCCGGTCACATTGGTGCGCTCGCCGACGTTCACGAACAACGAGTCGTCGAGGATGTTGCAGGGCTCCAGCCCGGCGAGCCGGCAGCCGGGCGCGATCGCGGGCCGCGCCCGCGGCGCGACCCCGGCGACGGCCTCGGCGATCGCGCGGATGTGCGCGGGTGTGGTGCCGCAGCAGCCGCCCACGATGTTCAGGAACCCGGCCTCCGCCCAGGAGCGTATCTCCGCGGCCATCTGCGCCGGGCCGAGGTCGTAGCCGCCGAGCTCGTTCGGCAGGCCGGCGTTCGGGTGCGCGGAGACGCGGCAGTCGGCGATGCGCGCCATCTCCTCGACGTACTGGCGCAGCTCGAAGGGGCCGAGCGCGCAGTTGAGACCGATCGACAGCGGGCGGGCGTGGCGCAGCGAGTTGTAGAAGGCCTCGGTGGTCTGGCCGGTGAGCGTGCGGCCCGACTGGTCGGTGATGGTCCCGGAGATCATCACCGGCAGGCGCACGCCGTCCTCGTCGAACACCTGCTCGCAGGCGAACAGCGCCGCCTTGGCGTTCAGCGTGTCGAAGATGGTCTCGACCATCAGGATGTCGACGCCGCCGGCGATCAGGCCGCGTGCGGCCTCCGCATAGGCGTCGACCAGCGTGTCGAAGTCGACGTTGCGGAAGCCTGGATCGTTGACATCGGGCGAGATGCTGGCGGTGCGGTTGGTCGGGCCGAGGACGCCCGCGACGAATCGCGGCCTGTCCGGCGTCCGGCGAGTCCAGTCGTCGGCGCAGGCGCGGGCGAGCCGCGCCGCGGCCTCGTTGAGCTCGAAGGACAGCGCCTCCATCCCGTAGTCGGCGAGCGAGATGCGGTTGGCGTTGAAGCTGTTGGTCTCGAGGATGTCGGCGCCAGCCTCGAGGTAGGCCTCGTGGATGCCGCGGATCACGTCGGGGCGCGTCAGGACGAGCAGGTCGTTGTTGCCCTTCACGTCCCGCGGCCAGTCGGTGAAACGTTCGCCGCGGTAGTCCGCCTCGCCGAGCCCGTGGCGCTGGATCATGGTGCCCATGGCGCCGTCGAGGATCAGGATCCGTTCGGCGAGCAGGGCTTCGAGGGCGGCGGCGGGGCGGTTGGTCATCGGCGGGCTCGGGTGCTGGCGACTGCGTAGTTTCGCCGATCGGCCGGCTCATTGGCAGGCCGGGAAAGTCCATCGCGCCGTCGCCGCGAGGCCCGAAGGGGGCGAACCCGCCATCGCGAGGCCCGAAGGGCCGGACCCGTCATCGCGAGGCCCGAAGGGGCGAACTCGTCATCGCGAGGCCCGAAGGGTCGGACCCGTCATCGCGAGGCCCGAAGGGTCGGACCCGTCATCGCGAGGCCCGAAGGGGCGAACTCGTCATCGCGAGGCCCGAAGGGGCGAACTCGTCATCGCGAGGCCCGAAGGGCCGTGGCGATCCAAGCCGTCCTGAACGGAGGTGCGTGGGTCGCTTCTCGCCACGGCCGCGTGGATTGCTTCGGCCTTCGGCCTCGCAAAGACGATGTCGTAACCTCGCAAAGACGATGTCGTGACCTCGCAAAGACGATGTCGCGGCCTCGCAACGGCGACACCGCGTCATCGCGTGGCGGCCGCCAGGCCGCCGCGGCGATCCACCGCGTCGTGGATTGCTTCCCGCCACGGCCTTCGGCCTCGCGGTTCGCAGAGACGGGGAGAGCGGCTCGATCAGCGGCTCCCAGCCGCCGCGCCGTCGGGCGCGTCAGATCAGTCCACCGATCG
>JALORY010000038.1 GCA_025458675.1 Gammaproteobacteria bacterium
AGAAGGGCAGCAGCGCGATCAGGATGAAGATCATCTCGCCGGCGTACATGTTGCCGAAGAGTCGCAGCGAGAGAGAGATCGGCTTGGCCACCAGGCCGACGCCCTCGAGGACCAGGTTCACCGGCGCGCCGAGCTTGCCGAAGGGCTGGAAGGCGAGCTCGCCGAGAAACCCGCCGAGCCCCTTCATCTTGATGCTGTAGTAGATGATCAGAGCGAACACCGACAGCGACATGCCGAAGGTGGCGTTCGGGTCGGCCGACGGCACCACCCGGAGGTGGGAGATGCCGAGCGCGTGGGCCAGCCACGGCAGGTAGTCGATGGGCACGAGGTCCATCAGGTTCATCAGGAAGATCCACACGAAGACGGTCAGCGCGAGCGGCGCCACCAGGTCGTTCCTGCCGGAGAACGAGCCGCGGACGTTCTGGTCCACGAACTCGACGATCCACTCGACGAAGTTCTGCAGGCCGTGCGGGATGCCGGCGGTGGCGTACCGGGCGGCCTTGTGGAAGAAATAGAGGAAGACCAGGCCGGTCACCAGCGAGAAGAACATGGTGTCGACGTGGATCGCCCAGAAGCCCATGGCCTTGGCCTGGGCGGCGTCGTGGGCGAAGCCCCAGTGGCCGTCGGGCAGCTGCCCGAAGGTGAGGTGCTGGAGGTGGTGCTTGATGTACGCGCCGGAGGTCAGGGTTTCCGAGGCCATGAGCCCGCTCTCTCCACTGTCGACTGCCTGTCGGCCTTCGCCGCGACCACCGCCGGGGTCAGCTGCACGGCGAGGAATGCCAGGAACATCGCCGCCGGGCTGAGCGGGTGCACCGTGCGCACCGCCAGCAGGAACAGCGCCGCCGCCCACGCGAGCTTGAGCAGCTCCGTCGCAACCAGCCGGCCCGCCAGGGCCCCCGGCTGCGACGCCTGGTAGCGGCCGAAGACGCCCAGCGCGAAGAGCGCGCTGCCGGTCGCCGCCACGAGCCCGCCGATCAACGCCGAATACGCCCCGACCCGGCCCCACGGAAGCAAGGCGGCGGCGAGCGCAAAGCCCAGCCCAAACTGGGCTCGGATCGCGCGCGGCGCAGTGTAAACGCGGTGCAGCATAGGGTCAAACGATCGGGGCATAAGCGCGGACGGCCCCGGCGCTGGCCCTGCACCGGCGCCCGCCCCGGGGTCACCGACTCAGCGGATCCGCTCCAGGATCCCGTCCAGCTCGTCCAGGCTGTTGTACGCGATCACGAGCCGCCCCTTGCCCGTGCGGGCGTGGCGGATCTCGACCCGCGCGCCGAGCTGCTCACACAGCCGGTCCTGCAGCCGGCGGATGTCCGGGTCGACCCGCGTCTCCCGGTGCGGCTCCGGCTGCTCGCCCCGCGACAGGAAGCGTCGGACCAGCGCCTCCGCTTCGCGCACCGACAGGCCGCGCGCCTCGACGACCCGCGCGGCCTCGCTCTGCACCGCACCCCGCAGGGCCAGCAGCGCGCGGGCGTGGCCCATCTCGATCCGGCCGGCCTCGAGGGCAGCCTTGACGTCGTCGTTCAGCTCGAGGAGCCGCAGCAGGTTGCTCACGGTCGCCCGGGACTTGCCGATCGCCTGGGCGACCTCCTGGTGCGTCAGGCCGAACTCCTCGAGCAGCCGCTTGAGGGCCGACGCCTCCTCCAGCGGGTTCAGGTCGTCGCGCTGGAGGTTCTCGATGAGCCCCATCGCCATCGCGGCCTGGTCGGGCACGTCGCGCACGACCGCGGGGATCTCGTGCAGCCCGGCGAGCTGGGCCGCGCGCCAGCGGCGCTCGCCCGCGATCAGCTCGTAGCGTCCGCCCGGCAGGGGTCGGACGACCACCGGCTGAACGATGCCCTGGGCCCGGATCGAGTCGGCCAGCTCGGCGAGGCTCTCGGGGTTGAAGTCGCGTCGCGGCTGGAAGCGGCCCCGCTGGATGAGGTCGACGGCCAGCGTCGCTCCGCTCGCCGCGCCCGGGGTCTCCGGCGCCGACTCCTCGGCCGCCCGCGTCGCGGCCCCGCCGAGCAGGGCGTCGAGCCCGCGGCCGAGGCCGCGCTTCTTGGGTCCGTTCATTCCCGAAACCTCTCAGACCGCCCGTTCGCGGTTCACGCCGGCGCCGCCGCGCGCTCCTGGCGCCGCAGCATCTCTCCCGCCAGCGCCAGGTAGCAGATGGCGCCGCGCGAGGACCTATCGTAGATGAGGACCGGCAGCCCGTGGCTGGGCGCCTCGGCGACCCGGACGTTGCGCGGGATGATCGTGCGGAACACCTGCTCGCCAAAGTGGTCGACGAGTTGCGACGACACCTGGTTGGCGAGGTTGTTGCGCGGGTCGTGCATCGTGCGCAGGATCCCCTCGATCACGAGCCGCGGGTTCACGTGCGCGCGGATCTGCTCGACCGTCCGGAGCAGCCCCGACAGCCCCTCGAGGGCGTAGTACTCGGTCTGGATCGGGATCAGGACGGAGTCGGCCGCGACGAGGGCGTTGACCGTCAGCATGTTGAGCGACGGGGGACAGTCGATCAGGACGTAGTCGAAGTCGTCCCGGATCGGCGCCAGGGCGTCCGCCAGCCGGTGCTCCCTGCGCGCCGTTCCGAGCAGCTCGACCTCGGCGGCGGTGAGCTCGTCGCCGGTCGGGATGACGTGGAAGGCGCCGCCTTCGACGGCAACCAGCGCCGCCGGGGCAGACGCCTGGCCGACCAGCACGTCGTAGGTCGAGAGGGCGAGGTCGTACTTGTCGATGCCCGCGCCCATCGTCGCGTTGCCCTGCGGGTCCATGTCGACCATCAGGACGCGCCGCTTCGCCGCGGCCAGCGAGGCGGCGAGGTTGACGGCCGTCGTGGTCTTGCCCACGCCGCCTTTCTGATTGGCGATGGCGATGATGCGTCCCATGAGGCAGGCGGATTCCGACGGGCGTCGTCCGGCGCCGGTGCGGCGCTGGGGGCCGCCATGATAACGGCTGGACACGGGGTTTTGGCCAGAGACCGGCCGGCGGGCTGAAGTCAACGCCCCGGGCAGCCGATATGATGCCGACCTGTCCGCGTCAGCTGCCTGACCCTCCTGCCGAGCACCCCATGCGCCGCATCCTCTTTCTCGTCGTCCTGATTGCCGTCGCGGCGCTGGCCGGGCGAGCCGCCTGGCTCGGTCTGTCCCGTGGCGACCTCCTCGCCGGCGTCGGCACGGACGGCCTCGTCGCGCGCGCCGTCGGCTGGCTCGGGATGGGGGCCGGGCACGGGCCGCCGCCGGGTTTCGCCTCGAGCAACGGCCGCACCGAGGCCACCGAAGTGATCGTGGCGACCAAGCTGCCGGGCCGCATCGCCGAGGTGCGCGTCCGGGAGGGCGACGAGGTCAAGGCGGGCGAGCTCCTGGCCCAGATGGACACTCGCGAGCTCGAGGCGGCGCTCGCCCAGGCGCGGGCGGAACAGCGCCGCGCCGAGGAGCACCTGCGCTACGTCGACGCGCT
This sequence comes from Gammaproteobacteria bacterium, assembly GCA_025458675.1. Taxonomy (GTDB): domain Bacteria; phylum Pseudomonadota; class Gammaproteobacteria; order Chromatiales; family Chromatiaceae; genus JALORY01. The sequence continues at coordinate 3,439 of JALORY010000038.1, forward strand.
CCTCGCCCAGGCGCACAGCGAGCTCGAGTTCGCGGAGAAGTCCTACGAGCGCGCCAATCGCCTGCAGGCGACGCGTAGCGTGTCGGAGGACCGGGTCGACGAGACGCGCAACCGTCTGCAGGTGGCCACCTCGGGGTTGCAGGCGACGCGCGTGCAGCGGGTGGAGGCGGAGGCCGCCATCGCGGCGGCCCGCGCCAAGGCGGACCAGGTCAGCGTGCAGATCGAGGACAGCGCGCTGCTCGCCCCGCGGGGCGGGCGGATCCAGTTCCGCCTCGCCGAGCCGGGCGAGGTGCTCGCGGCGGGCGGGCGGGTGTTGACCCTCATCGACCTCGAAGACGCCTACATGACCTTCTTCCTGCCCGAGCAGCAGGCGGGTCAGGTGGCCATTGGCGCGGAAGCGCGCATCGTCCTCGACGCCTTCCCGGACCGCCCGGTCGCGGCCCGGATCAGCTTCGTGTCCTCCGAGGCGCAGTTCACTCCGAAGACCGTCGAGACCGCCCACGAGCGTCAGAAGCTCTCGTTTCGCGTGAAGGCCCAGATCGACGTTCCCGAGAAATACCGGGCCTGGGCCAAGCCGGGGCTGCCGGGCGTCTCCTACGTGCGGCTCGATCCGCAGGCCCAGTGGCCGGCGTGGCTGGCCGCCTGGGAGCCCAAGTAGGCGCGGCCCGCCCGGCCGCACCCGCGGGGGCGCCGCGTGACTGAGCTCGAGCCGATCCCCGGCCTCGCGGTCGACGTCGCCGCCGTCACCCACCGCTATGGCGACGCGGTGGCGCTCGCCGACACGACGCTGGGCATCCGCCAGGGTACGACGCTCGGGCTGATCGGGCCCGACGGGGCGGGCAAGTCGACGCTGCTCGGGCTCATCGCCGGGGTGCGGCGGATCCAGTCGGGCTCGGTCCGGGTGCTGGGCGGGGACATGGCCGACGCGGGCCACCGCTCGCGCACCGCGCCGCGCATCGCCTACATGCCCCAGGGGCTCGGCCGGAATCTCTACCAGACCCTGTCCGTCCGCGAGAACGTGGAGTTCTTCGGCCGGCTCTTCGGCCAAGGCAGGGCCGAGCGGCGCGCGCGCATCGACGAGCTGCTGCACGCGACCGGTCTCTTTCCCTTCGCCGACCGCCCGGCCGGCAAGCTGTCGGGTGGCATGAAGCAGAAGCTCGGGCTGTGCTGCGCGCTCATCCACGACCCGGAGCTGCTCGTCCTCGACGAGCCGACCACGGGCGTCGACCCGCTCTCGCGCCGCCAGTTCTGGGAGCTCGTCAACCGCATCCACGGCCGCAACCCCGGCATGACCATCCTGGTCGCGACCGCCTACATGGAGGAGGCCGGGCACTTCGATCACCTCGTCGCGATGCACGAGGGGGAGCTGCTGGCCGCGGGGACGCCGGCCGAGCTGATGGCGCGGACGGGAGCGTCGTCGCTGGAGGCCGCGTTCGTGCGCCTGCTGCCGGGCGGCGCGGGCCGGGAGCACCGCGAGCTCGAGATACCGCCGCACGCCGAGGAGGAGCGGGAGGTGGCCATCGCCGCCGCCGGTCTCACCAAGCGCTTCGGCGACTTCACGGCGGTGGACCGCGTCAGCTTCAGCATCCCCCGCGGCACGATCTTCGGCTTCCTCGGCTCGAACGGCTGCGGCAAGACCACCACCATGAAGATGCTCACGGGGCTGCTGCCGATCAGCGAGGGCGAGGCCTGGCTGTTCGGCCAGCCGGTGGACGCGAGCGACATCCGTCTGCGCTCGCGCATCGGTTACATGTCGCAGGGCTTCTCGCTCTACGAGGAGCTGACCGTCCGGCAGAACCTCGACCTGCACGCGCGCCTCTTCCACCTGCCGCGCGACGGCCGCACGGAGGCGGTCGACATCCTCACGGAGCGGTTCGAGCTGGAGCGCGTGCTCGACAAGCGCGCGGGCGAGCTGCCGCTCGGCATGCGGCAGCGGCTCTCGCTGGCCATCGCCGTCATCCACGGCCCCGAGATCCTCATCCTCGACGAGCCCACCTCGGGGGTCGACCCCCTGGCGCGCGACCACTTCTGGGAGGTGCTGATCGAGCTGTCGCGCGAGCACGGCGTGACGATCTTCATCTCGACGCACTTCATGAACGAGGCGACGCGCTGCGACCGCGTCGCGCTCATGCACGCCGGCCGGGTGCTGGCCCAGGACACCCCCGAGGCGCTCGTCGCCGGGGCCGGCGCACAGACCCTCGAGCAGGCCTTCATCCACCACCTCGAGCAGGCGGGCGGCGACGAGTTCGCGCCGTCCGAAACCGCCCCGACCGCCCGTGATCCGTCCCACCGTACCCCGTCCCGCTGGTTCTCCTGGCGCCGCTACTGGGCCTTTGCCTGGCGCGAGGCGCTGGAGATCGCGCGCGACCCGATCCGGCTGGCCTTCGCGTGGGGCAGCACGATGTTCCTCATGATCGTGATGGGCTTCGGCATTTCCTTCGACGTCGAGAACCTCAAGTACGGCGTCCTGGACCGCGACCAGACGTCGGCGAGCCGCGCCTACCTCGAGAACTTTGCCGGCTCGCGCTACTTCCGGCAGGTGGCGGCCTTCGTCACCGACCGCGAGGCCGAGGACGCGCTGCTCGCCGGGCGCATGCCGCTGGTGGTCGAGATTCCCTCCGGCTTCGGCGACGCACTGCTCCGCGGCAGGAGTCCGGAGGTCGCCTTCTGGGTCGAGGGCGGCATGCCGTTCCGGGCGGAGAACATCCGCGGCTACGCCGTCGGCATCCACACCCGGTACCTGGACGACCTGCGGCGCACCGCGCCGATCGAGGAGCCGGTCCGGATCGAGACCCGCTACCGCTACAACCAGGACTTCCGCAGCATCTACGCGATCGCCCCCGGCGTCCTCGCCGTGCTGATGCTGGTGATCCCGGCCACGCTGACCGCGCTCGGCGTCGTCCGCGAGAAGGAGCTCGGCTCGATCACCAACCTGTACGCCAGCCCCGCCACCCGCGCCGAGTTCCTGCTGGGCAAGCAGCTGCCGTACGCGGTCATCGGCCTCGGCAACTTCGTGCTCTCCGTGCTGATCGTGCTCGCCGTATTCGAGGTGCCGTTCAAGGGCAGCTGGCTGGCCTACGGGATCGGCGCCACCATCTACGTCCTCGCCGCGACGGCCTGGGGCCTGTTCATCTCGGTTTTCACCCGCACCCAGATCGCGGCGATCTTCGCCGCGTTCATCCTGACCATCCTGCCGGCGGTGAACTTCTCCGGCCTGATCAAGCCGGTCCCCTCGCTCGCGGGCGGGGCGCTGGTCCTCGGCAACACCTTCCCGGCGAGCTACTTCCTCACGGTGAGCGTCGGCACCTTCACCAAGGCGCTGGGCGTCGACGACCTGCTGCCGCAGTACCTCGCGCTGACGGGGTTCTTCGTGGTGTTCCTGGGCCTCAGCCTCGCGCTGCTCAAGACGCAGGAGCGCTGAGCGGTGGCCGTCGCGGGACGCGGAGTCGACGGTGGATAGGCTGGTCGGCGTCGACTCGACCCCGGGCGGGCCCTGGGTGCTCGACCAGCCCGTCGTGCGCATCGGGCGCGACCCGACGAGCGATGTGCCGCTCGTCGACGGCAAGATCAGCCGCCAGCACGCCCGGATCGTCCGCGTCGGCCTCGGCTTCGTCGTCGAGGACCTGGGCAGCACCAACGGGACCAGCGTCAACGGCGCACGCATCGCGACGCACCTGCTCGAGCCAGGCGACGAGATCGAGATCGGCCCCTTCCGGCTGCGCTTCGAAGGGGAGGCCGCCGTGCGGCCGGAAGCGGCCCGCCCCGAAGCCGCCGCGCCGGAGGGCGCCGTGCCGGAGGGCGCCGTGCCACCCGCGCGCGAGCCGCAGCCCCTGCCGGCCGTCCCTGCGGCCGGGCCGGCGCCGGCGCGCGCCCGGGCGCCGCTGCCGGCGCGTGCAAGGCCCTCGCCCTGGCGGGCGCTTTCCAACGTCTTCCACCTCGGCCTGAAGGAACTGGCCAGCCTGCGGCACGACCTGGTGATGGTGCTGCTGATCGTCTACGGCTTCACCGGCATGGTGTACGTGCCGGCGGTGGGCACCGGCATCGAGGTGCGCAACGCGTCGGTGGCGATCGTGGACGAGGACCGCAGCGACCTGTCGCATCGCCTCGCCGACGCGCTGCCGCAGCCGTGGTTCCAGCGCCCGGTGCCGCTCTCGCCCGCCGGGATCGACCCGGCCATGGACGCCGGGCGCTACACCTTCGTGATCGACATTCCGCCACGCTTCGAGGCGGACGTGCTGGCGGGCCACCGTCCGCAGCTGCAGATCAACGTCGACGCCACGCACATGAGCCAGGCAGGGGTGGGCAGCGGCTATCTGCAGGAGATCTTCCGCACGGAGATCGAGCGCTGGCTGCGCACGCACCACGTCTTCCGGCCGCCCGACGCAGTCGACGCCGTCGTCCGCGTGCGCTACAACCCGAACCTCTACTCGCACTGGTTCCTCGGCACGATGATGATGATCAACGTCATCACGCTCCTCGCCGTCGTCCTGTCGGGCGCCGCGCTCATCCGCGAGCGCGAGCACGGCACGCTGGAGCACCTGCTGGTCATGCCGCTGACGCCCGCGGAGATCATGCTCGCGAAGGTGTGGTCAAACGCCGCCATCGTCGTCGTCGCGGCCACGCTGTGCCTCGTCCTCGTCATCGGCGGCCTGCTCGAGACGCCGCTGCAGGGCTCGCTCGCGCTGTTCGCCTTCGCCACCTTCCTCTACGTCTTCGCGGTGACGGCGATCGGCATCTTCCTCGCCACGATCGCGCGATCGATGCCCCAGCTCGGCCTGCTGAGCATCCCCGTGGTCTTCCCTATGGTCGCGCTGTCCGGGAACACGACGCCGCTCGACAGCATGCCGCAGGCGATACAGACCTTCATGCAGGTCTCGCCGTCCACCCACTTCGTCGGCATCGCGCAGGCCGTGGTCTACCGCGGGGCGGGGCTCGAGGTCGTCTGGCGCGAGCTCGCGATCGTCGCGGTGATCGGTCTCGTGTTTTTCGTGGGCGCGCTGCTGCGGCTGCGCAAGAGCCTCGCCGCCGCCGCGAGCGCCTGAGCCGGCGATGGCGGAGCCCTTCGTCCTCGACCCCCGGCTCGCCGCCGACTGCGCGCTCGTCGGCGACCTTCCCCTGTGCCGGCTCCTGCTGATGGACGACGCCAGCTACCCGTGGTGCATCCTCGTGCCGCGGCGCGCGGGGGTGCGGGAGCTCCACGAGCTCGCCGCCACCGACCGGGCCTCGCTCCTCGACGAGGTCGTGCGCCTCTCCGGGGCGATGCAGCGGCTGTTCGCCGCGGACAAGATGAACGTCGCGGCGCTCGGGAACGTCGTGCCGCAACTGCACGTGCACGTGATCGCGCGGCGCCGTGGCGACACGGCGTGGCCGCGTCCCGTCTGGGGCGCGGCGCCCGCCGTCCCGTACGCTGCGGGCGCGCGCGCGGACCTGCTGGCGCGGCTGCGCGAGGCCCTCGCGCCGCTCGCGTGACGCGGGCCGGAGGGGCCCCGGGCGGCCGCCCCGGCCTAGGCGGGGAGCGTCACCGCGACCAGGTGCCGCTCGCCTTCGACGCCGGGCACCGCGAGGCGGTGGACCACGACGGCCAGACCCCGCGCCCGCAGGTCGGCGATCTCGTCCGCCGGCGGCACGCCCTTCATCGCGAGCAGCTGCGCCCCGGCCTCCAGCAGGTGCCGCGTCGCGGCGACCAGCCCGGGCAGGTCCGCGACCGCGCGCGCGGTCACGGTCGTGGGGGGCTCGGGCGGGCGGTGGTCCTCGATCCGGGCCTGCACGACGACGACGTTGGGCAGGCCGAGCTCCATCGCGGCGTGGCGGCAGAAGCGGGCCTTCTTGCCGTTGGAGTCGAGCAGCGTCACGGCGACGTCCGGGCGTGCGATGGCAATCGGGATGCCCGGGAGCCCGGCCCCGGTGCCCACGTCGGCCAGGCGGGGCCCGCGCACCCACGGCAGGATCGCCAGGCTGTCCAGGAGGTGACGGGGGACCATCTCGGCCGGATCGCGCACCGCCGTGAGGTTGTAGGCGCGATTCCAGTGGTCGAGCAGCGCGACGTAGGCGAGCAGCCGGCCGATGGCCGCGGGGTCCAGCGCCAGGCCGAGCGCATCCAGCCCCTTGCGGAGTCGGGGGGACGGGTCGGCGGCGTTCCGGGGGCGGTGCTCCATGACCGTTCGCCTCCGTGACGGCCGGCGCGCCCCGGGGTTCAATCCGGGGGTGGGTGGCCGCTAACGAACCGGTGGACTCGCCCGCGCCAGCGGGCGCAGGGTCGAGCGAGGGAATGGCATCGTACAGCGGAATGCGGGCAGTGGCGGTGGCGGGCCTGGTCTGGCTCGCCGCGGTCCTGTCGTGGCACGCACCCGAGGCCGGGGCGCACGACAGCGCCGCCGTCCTCGCGGCCGACGAGCCCTCGATCGATCTCACGCCGCACCTCGAGGTGCTCGAGGACCCGTCGCGGCAGCTCACCGTCGAGGACGTCCGCCGGCCGCCCGGGGACGGCCGCTTCGTGCACGTCGACCACGGTGGCACCCTGGCGGGGATCTCGGGGTCGGCCTTCTGGGTGCGCTTCCGGCTGCGCACGGCGCCGGAGCTCGCCGAGCCGCTGCTCCTCGTCCTCGGCTACCCGCTGCTCGACCGGGTGGATCTCTACCAGCCGCTGCCCGGCGGCGGCGGGTTCCGGCGGCAGACCGCCGGCGACGCCGTGCCCTTCGGGACCCGTCCGCTCGGCCTCCGCCTGCCGACCTTCGAGCTCGCGCCGACCGGGGGGGAGACGCAGCCGGTCTACCTTCGCGTCGTGTCGACGGGTCCCCTGCAGGCGCCGCTGAGCCTCTGGCAGAAGAACGCGTTCCTCGTTGCCTACGAGGCGCGCCAGGTGTGGGTCGGCGCCTTCGTCGGCGCCATGGTGGTGGTGTCCGGGCTCGCGCTGCTGCTCTACGTGGTCATGCGCGACCGGCTGTTCCTGCTGTTCTCCGGTTTCCTCGGCGGCTACACGACGCTCCAGCTGGTGCTGAGCGGGCTGGCCTTCCAGCACCTGTGGCCGTCTGCCACGGCCTGGGCGAGCCAGGCGGCGCCGGTGATGGTGGCGCTGACCGGCGCGAGCACGACGGCGTTCGTGCGCGAGCTCCTCGACAGCCGCCTGCGCCTGCCGCGGCTCGACCGCGGCCTGCGCCTGCTCCACGTCGTCGGCGCGCTGGTCGCCGTGGCCGCGCTCGTGGACGTGAGCCTCGCGATCCGGCTCGCCGCCCTGTACGGACTCGCCGTCTGTCTCCTTGCCACGGTGGGCAGCGTCTACGTGGCGTCGCGGGGCCAGCGCTCGGCCGCGTACTTCGCGGCGGCGCTGACGGCGCTCCTGCTGGGGATGGCGACGGCGAGCCTGTCCTATCTCGGGGTGACGCCCTACCGTGCCCTCACCCTCCACGCGATGGAGGTGGGCTCGGCACTCCTCGTGGTGCTCACGGCGCTCGCAGTCAGCGATCGAATCCGCAGCCTGCTGCGCTCGCGCGCGCAGGCCTCCGAGTCCGCGCAGCGGTACCTGACGGCGCTGAACCAGGAGCTGGAGCGGCTGGTCGGCGACCGCACCGCCGCCCTGGAGCGAAAGAACGCCGAGCTCAAGCAGCTGGCGAGCCGCGACAGCCTCACGGGGCTGCTGAACCACAAGTCCACGGTGGAGGAGCTCGACCGGCTCTTGAAATCGGCGTCCCGCTACGGCGAGCCGCTGGCGGTGGTGATGGCCGACATCGACCACTTCAAGGACGTCAACGACCGCTTCGGACACCAGGCCGGCGACCGCGTGCTCACCGCGGTGTCCCGCGTCCTCGCGTCGAGCGTGCGCGCGGGCGACCTGTGCGGGCGCTACGGCGGCGAAGAGTTCCTTCTGGTGCTGCCGAAGGCGACCGCCGCCACCGCCACCGAGCTGGCGGAGCGGCTGCGCGAGGCCGTGGCGGGACTGGTGCTTCCGGAGCTGGCCGGGGCAGGCGTGACGGCGAGCTTCGGCGTGGCCGCGGCCGACCCGGCGGGCCAGCCCGTCACCGCCGACGCCGTGATCCGGCGCGCCGACGACGAGTTGTACCGGGCCAAACGCGATGGGCGCGATCGCGTGCGCACCGCGCCCGCGGCCTCCGGACCGCGGCTCGAGGCCGTCAGGCAGTCCGCCTCTTGAGGTGGATCAGCAGCAGCGACACCGCCGCCGGCGTCACCCCGGGGATGCGCGCCGCCTGGCCGAGGGTGGCCGGCCGGTGGCGCAGCAGCTTCTCCCGCACCTCGGCCGACATCCCGCGCACTTGCGCGTAATCGAAATCCTCGGGCAGGCCGAGTCCCTCGCCGGCGCGGGAGCGTTCGATCTCCGCCTGCTGGCGCGCGATGTAGCCGGCGTACTTGGCCTGGATCTCGACCTGCTCCGCGACCGCGGGATCCGGCGTCCCCGGGCCGATTCCCGGCAGGGCCGCGAGCTCGACGTAGCCCACGTCCGGGCGGGCGAGCAGCTCGAGGGCCCGGCAGTCGCGCTGCACGCGGTCGCCGAGCGTCGCCGCCGCCGCGGCGTCGAACTGGCCGGGCCGCACCCACGCGTCGGCGAGGCGCGCCTGCTCGCGCGCGATCGCCTCGCGCTTCGCCTCGAACGCCGCCCAGCGCGCGTCGTCGACCAGGCCTAGCGCCCGCCCGATGGCCGTGAGGCGCAGGTCGGCGTTGTCCTCGCGCAGCAGCAGGCGGAACTCGGCCCGGCTGGTGAACATGCGGTACGGCTCGGTCGTGCCGCGGGTGATGAGGTCGTCCACCAGGACGCCCAGGTACGCCTCGTCGCGGCGCGGGCACCAGGGCTCGCGGTCCTGCGCCTGCCGGGCGGCGTTGATCCCGGCGAGCAGGCCCTGCGCCGCCGCCTCCTCGTAGCCCGTCGTGCCGTTGATCTGTCCGGCGAAATAGAGGCCGCGGAGGAAGCGGGTCTCGAGCGAGGGCCGCAGGTCGCGCGGGTCGAAGTAGTCGTACTCGATCGCGTAGCCGGGGCGGGTGAGGTGCGCCTGCGCGAAGCCGCGCATCGAGCGCACGAGGGCCAGCTGGACGTCGAACGGCAGCGACGTGGAGATGCCGTTGGGGTAGACCTCGTTGCTCGTCAGGCCCTCGGGCTCGACGAAGATCTGGTGCGACTCGCGGTCGGCGAAGCGCACCACCTTGTCCTCGATCGACGGGCAGTAGCGCGGACCGACGCCCCCGATCACGCCGGTGTAGAGCGGCGAGCGCGAGAGGCCGGCCCGGATGATCTCGTGCGTCCGCGCGTTGGTGCGCGTGATGTGGCAGCTCACCTGCGCGGGGTGGTCCGCGGGCCGGCCCAGGAAGGAGAACACCGGCACGGGTGTGTCGCCCGGCTGCTCCTCCAGCACCGCATAGTCGATCGTGCGGCGGTCGACGCGTGGCGGCGTGCCCGTCTTGAGCCGGCCGACGGTGAACGGCAGCTCGCGCAGCCGCCGCCCCAGCGCGTTGGCCGGCGGGTCCCCGGCGCGGCCGCCCTCGTAGTTGGCGAGCCCGACGTGGATCCGGCCGCCGAGGAAGGTGCCCGCCGTCAGCACAACGGCCGGGGCACGGAAGCGCAGCCCCATCGCGGTGACGACCCCGGCAACCCGCTCGCCCTCGACCACGAGGTCGTCCACCGGCTGCTGGAACAGGTCGAGGCCCGGCTGGTTTTCGAGAGCGTGGCGCACCACTGCCCTGTAGAGCGCGCGGTCCGCCTGCGCGCGGGTCGCGCGCACCGCCGGTCCCTTGCGCGCGTTCAACGTGCGGAACTGGATGCCGGCCCGGTCGGCGGCGCGCGCCATCAGGCCGCCGAGGGCGTCGATCTCGCGCACCAGGTGGCCCTTGCCGATGCCGCCGATCGCCGGGTTGCAGCTCATCTGGCCCAGCGTCTCGACGTTGTGGGTGACGAGGAGGGTGCGCGCGCCCGACCGCGCCGCCGCGAGGGCCGCCTCGGTGCCGGCGTGGCCGCCGCCGACCACGATCACGTCGTAATGCTGGGGATGCTCCATCGGCACGAGATTCTAAAGGGGACCGGCCGGGTCCGCACCGAGCCGCGTTCGAACGTGTCTGACCCCGATGGAAAACCGGTCGGTCAGTCCTTCCTGACGTGCCAGCACCGGTGCGGCCGGTGGCGGCGGAAGTCCTCGGGCACGGTCCGCGCCGTGATCTCCTCGACGCACGCCTCGGACTCGAGCGCGGGGTCGAGCCGGAAGCCCCGCCGGTTGTTCGAGAAGTAGAGCTCGCCGTCGGGGGCGAGCAGCGCGAGGCACTGGCGCAGCAGCAGGGGGTGGTCGCGCTGCACGTCGAAGCTGCCGGTCATGCGCTTCGAGTTCGAGAAGCTCGGCGGGTCGAGCACGATCAGATCGAAGCGGGCACGCTGTGCGACGGCTCGCGCGAGAAAGACGAGCACGTCCTCGCAGGCGAGCGCGTGGCGCCTGAAGTCGATCCCGTTCAGCAGGAAGTTGCGGCGCGTCCAGTGCTGGTAGGTGCGCGACATGTCCACCGTGAGGCTGCGCGCGGCGCCGCCCGCCGCGGCGTAGACGCTGAAGCTCCCGGTGTAGGCGAACAGGTTGAGCACGTGACGGCCGGCGGCGCGCGAGCGGACCAGCGCGCGGGTGTCGCGGTGGTCGAGGAAGAGCCCGGTGTCGAGGTAGGCGCCGAGGTTCACCTCGAAGCGCAGGCCGCCCTCGGTGACGATCATCGGCTCGCTGGCCGCGCCGGTGGCGGCGTACTGCGCGCTGCCGCGCTGTCGGGCGCGGGTCTTGAGCACCACGCGTGCGGGCTCGGTGCCCAGCCCGGCGGCGATCGCCGCGGCCTCGGCGGCGTCGCGCGCCGCGTCCGCCGCCCCGTCGTCCGCGACCGAGGCCCAGCGCTCGGCGTAGCGTTGGGCGTGGACCCACTCGCCGTAGCGGTCGATCGCGAGCGGGAACTCCGGCACGTCGCGGTCGTAGACGCGGTAGCAGCTGACGTCGTGGCGGCGCGCCCACCTGCCGAGATGCCGGGCGTTCTTGCGCAGGCGGTTCGCGAGCGCCGCACAGTCCGGGCCGGGGGCGGGCGGAGGGGAGGCGTTATCGGGCACGGCGACTCAGTGGACGTCGAGGCGGCCGAGCTCCTCGAGCAGGCTGAGCAGGAGCTGGCGGGCCCGCGGCGGGAGCCCGCGGGAGAGCCGGTCCGCGTTGCGCTCGCCGTTGACCAGCGGTCGGAGCACCGCGGCGAAGCGCTGCATCTCGCCCCCCGCGCGCCGCATCTGGTCCGCCATGTTGGAGAGCAGGATGAAGGCCTGATGGTCGCCGCGCGCCGCGGCGTGGACCATCGCGGCGAGGCCGGGCGCGGCGTAGGCGGCGTCCGGCCGGCGGTCGGGGTCGGGCAGGGTGGCCGGGTCGACGAGCCCGCGCAGCACCGCTTCCGCGATCACGGTGTCCTCCTCGTCGAGGCCGGCAAGCACCCCTGGGTCGCGCCGCCCCTCCAGCATCAGCCGCAGCGCGGCGACCAGGCGCGTCCAGCCGGCCTGCCCGGCGCCGTTCAGCAGCTCCTCGAGCGCCGGGCGCGCGTCGGGGTTCTGGCTCAGCTGCACGAACTGACAGATGAAGGCGGCGTGGGCCTGGACGATCTGCTGGTGCTGGGGGGGCAGGGTCGGCATGGCGGGCTCTGCTGGCGTGGGAACGGGGAGCGTAGACGATCGACGCGGCGCAGAGGGAGAGCGCGTCTCAGCGGGCGGCCAGCCGGGCGAGGGACTCGGCGGCGATCTCGCGGACGTCGGCGTTCGGGTCGTCCAGCAGCGGGCGCAGTGCGTGCGCCGCCTGCCCGCCCACCAGCCCGAGCCAGTGCGCGGCGTCCGCCCGGACGGCCGCGGCCTCGCTGCCGGCGAGAGTCTCGAGCGCGGGCAGCGCCGCGGCGAGGGCGTCCGATCCTTGCAGCTCCTCGACCAGGGCGGCGATGCCGATGCGCACCCCCATCGGCGCGTCGGGCTCGCCTGCCCGACGCAGCAGTTCCCCCAGCGGTCCGGGCGTCTCGCGGACGCTCGCCACGGCGTCGTCCAGTCGCCGCTCCTCCAGCAGGAGCGCGAGGTAGTCGGCCGCCCCGGTGCCGGCGGCGGCGTGCGCCGCCCACCGGCCGAGCTCTGCGGCGCTCCGCAGACCCTCGAGGACGAACGGCCCGAGGCGCGTCCAGGGCACGGAGCGGGTGCCCGCCGCCGCGGCGTCTTCGGGGTGCGCGGCGACGTTCACGACCTCGAGCCGGCCGATGCGTGCCTCCTTCAACAGGCGGGTCAGCGCCTCCAGCACCGCGGGGCAGTGAGGGCACGCGGGAGCCATAAGTAACAGTGCATTCGGCGGAGTCTTCTGCGTGGGGCTCACGTGGCCTCCCCGGCGCCGGGCTGTTCTTGCAAGGCCATGAAAATCAACGTTGATTCCGCGTGATTGGGGCGCCGCTCCGATGGTCTAAGCCGGTGCCAATCAAATAAAGCTCGCTTATGCCTACCGGCCGTAAAACTGTTTGGCGCTTTGTTTTTCAAGGGTCTATCTTTCCGGCTCCCTACCGGAGGGCCCGTCATCCGCGCCGCCGGCTCCCGCCGGCGAGGCCCAGCGCGTCGCAGCCTCTCGACCCGAAGGGTGCGACGTTCGTCGAGGCGCACCCGGTGCTCTCGCACCGGAGCGGCGGATGCCGGGAAAGGCTCGCGAGAGTCGCGCGGTCCTGAAGGGCGGCGCAAACACTGCAGTGTAACCCCAGGAGAGACCACAGATGCCTACTTTCGTTCGTACCGACAAG
>JALORY010000092.1 GCA_025458675.1 Gammaproteobacteria bacterium
CCTGCGCGGCGATCTCGTGAGCCGCCCCGCGGGCGAGGTGCTGCGCGAGGCGGAGGCCTTGGTGGCCGCCGGCGTGCGCGAGCTGCTGGTCGTGTCGCAGGACACCAGCGCCTACGGCGTGGACGTGAAGTACCGGCCGGACTTCTGGAACGGCCGCCCCGTACGGACGCGGCTCGCGGAGCTCGCGCGTGCGCTGGGCGAGCTGCCGGCGTGGGTGCGGCTGCACTACGTCTACCCGTACCCGCACGTCGACGAGCTGATCCCGCTGATGGCCGAGGGCCTGATCCTGCCCTACCTCGACGTGCCGCTGCAGCACGGCGACCCGCGCATCCTCGCGCTGATGAAGCGGCCGGCCGCGGCGGAGAAGGTGCTCGACCGTCTCGCGCGCTGGCGTGCGGACTGTCCCGCGCTCGTGCTGCGCTCGACCTTCATCGTCGGGTTCCCGGGCGAGACGGAGGAGGAGTTCGCGCGCCTGCTCGAGTTCGTCGAGGCGGCGCAGCTCGACCGCGTCGGCTGCTTTGCCTACTCGCCTGTCGCCGGCGCCCCGGCGAACGACCTGCCGGATCCGGTGCCGGAGGACGTGAAGGAGGAGCGCCGCGAACGGTTCATGGCGCTGCAGGCGCGCATCAGCGCGGCGCGGCTCGCGTCACGCGTCGGCACGACGATGACCGTGCTGGTCGACGAGGTCGGGGACGACGCGGTCGTCGCCCGCGGGCCGGGCGATGCGCCGGAGATCGACGGGGTCGTGCTGGTGCCGGGCGCGTGGGAGCTCGCGCCCGGCGACTTCATCGAGGTGCGGGTCACCGGCTCGGACGAGCACGATCTCGTGGCCGAGCCGGTGGAGTAGTTCGGTTGGCGCCGCTCAGAACGCCGAGCCGGGCTGACGGCCCATCTTCTTGAGGATGGTCGCGAGCGGGCAGAAGCCCGTGAACGCGGACTGCAGGAGGTTGACGCCGACGAAGGCCGTCAGCCAGAGCCAGTTCGGGTCGTGATAGTGCGCGAGCGCCAGGGTCGCCAGGATGAACGTGCCGGCGAAGGCCAGGACGATGCGATCGACGTTCATGGGGGTCTCCGTTGTTGATCCAGAACAGAAGGCCCCCTGCGGGGGCGCCATTGGCTGTTGCCCGGCATATTAGGCGCCCCTAGTATCGAGTCAAGACAGGTCGCCGGAGGGGGAACGGGGTTTCCCTTCGCCATGGTCAAGGACGTCGCCGAGCACCAGAGGCTGGTCGAGTCGCTCCTCGCGTCGGATGCCTGGCCGCACCCCGCGACGCGGGTCCACCGGATCGAGACCCACATCTCCTCCGTCCTGCTGGTCGGCGACTACGCCTACAAGATCAAGAAGCCGGTCGACTTCGGCTTCCTGGACCATTCGACGCTCGCAAAGCGGCGCGCCTCGTGCGAGGACGAGATCCGCCTCAACCGCCGTCTCGCGCCCGATTTCTACCTGGAAGCCCTGCCGATCACGGGCACGCTCGACGCGCCGCGCCTGGGTGGCGTGGGCGAGCCCGTCGAGTGGGCGGTGAAGATGCGGCGCTTCGACGAGGGCCTGCTGCTGTCCGTCCACCCGGAGTTGTGGACGCGCGCGCTGGTGGAGCGCCTCGGCCGCGACGTCGCGCGGTTTCACGCCGTCGTCGACGTGCCGCCGGCGGACGACGTCTGCGGCCAGCCCGACGTGGTGGTGGCGCCCATGCGGCAGAACTTCGAGCAGGTCCGCCTGCTCGAGCACGACGACGAGACGCTCGCGCGTCTCGCCCTGCTCGAGGAGTGGACCGACGCGCAGTTCGAGACGCTCGTTCCGCAACTTGCTGCGCGCAAGGCCGGCGGCTTCGTCCGCGAGGGCCACGGCGACCTGCACCTCGGCAACATCGCCATGGACGGCGGCGACCCGATCATCTTCGACGCCATCGAGTTCAGCTCCACGCTGCGCTGCATCGACGTCGTCAACGACGTGGCCTTCCTGGTCATGGACCTCGAGCACCGCGCTCGCCCCGACCTCGCGGCGTGGTTCGTCAACGCCTACCTCGAGGAGAGCGGGGACTACGCCGCCCTGCCGCTGCTCGGCTTCTACATGGTCTACCGCGCCATGGTGCGGGCGAAGGTCGCCGCCCTGCGGCTGCACCAGGCCTCGGTGCCGCCGGAGCAGGTCAAGCCGCTGCACGACGAGTTCCTCGGTTACCTCGCGTTGGCCGAGCGGCTCTCGCTGCCGGGCCGGGCCGCGCTGCTCGTCACGCACGGCGTGTCCGGTGCGGGCAAGACCGTCGTCACCGGCGAGCTGGTGGGCGCGCTGCACGCGGTGCGCGTGCGTTCCGACGTGGAGCGCAAGCGCCTTGCCGGACTGGCGGCCGGGGCGAAGACCGGCTCTGCGCAGGACGCCGGGATCTACACGGCGCAGGCGACCGACGCGACCTACGCGCGGCTGGCGGCGGCGGCGCGTTCCGCGCTCGACGCGGGCCGGGTCGCCATCGTCGACGCGACCTTCCTGCGCCGGGACCGGCGGCGCGAGTTCGCCGGGCTCGCGCGCGAGCACGACGTGCCCTTCCTCATCCTCGACTTCGCGGTCCCCGAGCCCGTGCTGCGCGAGCGCGTCGTGCGCCGCGCTGCGGTGGGCACTGACGCCTCCGAGGCCGGACTCGAGGTGCTGGCGGCGCAGCTCGCGCGGCGCGAGCCCCTCGACGACGCCGAGCGCGAGCGCTCCGTCGCGATCGGCACGGGGGAGCCGGTCGATCCGGAGCAGATCCGCCGGCTGATCCGCTGACCGGGCCCCGGCCCCGCCGCCCGGTCCTCACGGCAGCGCGATCAGCGCCACACCCGCGAGCATCAGTGCGCCCGCGGCGAGGTGGCGGCCGAGGTGCCGCTCGCCGAACAGCAGCGCCCCGTAGAGAATCCCGAACAGCAGGCTCGAACGCTTCACCGCGATCATGTAGGCCGCCTCGACGGTCGCGATCGCGAGAAAGTGCGTCACGACCATCACGGTCATGAGGACGCCCACGCCGAGGCACGCCGCCGGCTGCTCGGCGAAGACCCGCAGGCGCGCCGGCCGCGTCGCCGCGAAGAGCAGGAAGGTGAGCAGACCGAGCAGCGCGAAGTAGAGCGCGGCGAACTGCGGCGGGTCGAGGAAGGCCATGGCCCGCTTGCCGCCGACCGACGTGAACGCGTAGATCGCCGCGACGCCGAGCATCTGCCGCGACCCGGGGTTGTCCCAGATGGCCCGCAGTGGGGCCACCGCCCGCCGCCACGGGCTGCCGCCGCCGGGTCCGCCCGCGTTCAGCAGCCAGCCCCCCGCCGTGACCAGCAGGATGCCCGCGAGGCCCCGCGCGCTGACGGTCTCGCCGAGCACCACCCACCCCGTCGCGGCGACCAGCACGGGAGTGAAGGCGAGGTAGGGCACCGTGAGGGCGAGCGGGTGATCGCGGATTGCCCGCTGGTAGAGAAGCATCGCGACGACCTCGGCGGGGAGCAGGACGGCGATCCAGGCCCAGAACTCCGAGGGGAGGGGCGGCGGCGGGTGGGCGAGGAGCCAGGGGAGCAGCAGCGCGCCGGGCAGGCCGAGGCGCACGAGCGCGAGGTCGCGCGTGTCGCGTCGGCCGAGCGAGTGCTTCGTGAGCGCATCCGCGGACGCGAGCGCGAAGGCGCAGGCCAGGGTGAGGGGGAACCAGTGCACGCGGGGCCTCGCTGCCGCCGTGCGCGCCGGCTGGCGGCCGGCCTACTCCGCGTCCTCGCCCTGCGCCCGCGCGACGGCCTTGCGTGCGAGGTGCGGCACGAGCAGGCGCATCGGCATGCGCAGGTAGTGGCCCCGCACGTAGAGCAGCCAGCGCGCGGTCGGCGTCAGCGCGTCCGCGCAGCTCGGGTGCGGGGGCCGGAGCGCGCGCCCGAACAGCGCGTCCATCACCGGCTGCATCAGCGCGTTCGGGCCGGCGCGCGCGAGCGCCTGCGTCGTCTCCGGCGGCACCGGCGTGCCGAGCGTCCGCCGGGCGTAGCGCAGGCCGTAGTGCAGGGGGCGCGCGAGGTCCATCTCGAAGGCGCGGTCGACGAGCCTCGTCCAGAAGCCGGCGTCCTGCGTCGCGAAGTGCCGGACCAGATCGTCGAGGTCGACGAGGTCCCGCAGCCCGTGGTGGAACTCGCCGTCGTAGAAGAGGTGCGTCGCGCAGTGCAGCACCATGTCCGGCGGCGAGAGGACGAAGACGCCGTCCTGGCCCGGCACGGGAACGGCGTCCGCGAGCAGTCGGCGCGCGTCCGGCCTGGCGCGGGCCGTGGGCGGCAGGATCGTGTGGTGCAGGTCGACGACGGTGCGGCGCCGGGCGTGCTTGAGTGGCGGCACCTCGTGCATCCACTCGCGGTAGTAGCGCTGGTCGTAGGCGCTCATCCGCGTCGGGAACCAGCCGTGATAGGCGAGGGCGCCCTCCGTGCGGCGCAGCGCCACCTGCGGCACCATGAGGTCGATGTCGGTGAACAGCCGGCTGCGCCCCGGCGGGAGCCCGGCGGCCACGTAGGCCGCGCCCTTGAGGAGCACGAAGGGGATGGCGTATTCCTCGGCGACCTTGCCGATGCACTCGATCTCCCAGGCCACCGCGGCGTTGTGCCGCTCCGAGAAGATGCGCGCTGCAGCGAGGTGGGCGGCGGGCCGCCGCGGCACCGCGTCGAGCAGGCCCGCGTCGCGCACCATTGCCTCCAGGCGCGGCTCGAGGCCCGCGAACCGCGCCTGGCGGATCAGCAGATCCCAGTCGCGCAGGTCCAGCCGCGCCACTGCGCCCGCGCCGTCCCGCAGGATGCGCGTCAGCACGGGCCCGCCGGCCGGCGGGAGGGGTGATGCGTCGGTCATTTCGGGTCAGGCCGCGAGCTTCGCCAGCTGCGCGGTCGCGTCCTCGAGGTCGCTGAAACGCAGATCGTAGGCGTCCGCGGCGTCGATTACATCAGCGAAGAGGTCGAACCCGGTACGGCCGAGGAGGTGGTAGTTGAAGGAGTTCTCGGCGAGGCGCATGAACGCGCGCCCCTTCGAGACGGGCACGAGGGTGGTCGGCTCGCCCGCCGCGTACTTCGGGAACACGATCCAGGCCGCGCGGGCCCCGTCCGCCGCGAGGCGGGTGCTCTCCGCGGGCGGGCGCATGTGGCCGACGTCGCCCTTGGCCGTGTCCGGCGCGATGGGCCCGAAGTAGGCGTCGCGGGCGAACCGCCGCATCACGGCGATCGACTGGTTCTTGAGGCTGATGGGGCGCGGCATCGCCACGAGGGTGGCGCCGGCGTGGTCGAAGATCGCCATCTCGTCGGAGAAGAGGCGCCAGCCGCGGCTCACCAGCGCGGCGCAGAGCGTGCTCTTGCCCGAGCCGGGGGAGCCGGGCA
>JALORY010000039.1 GCA_025458675.1 Gammaproteobacteria bacterium
CGGATTGGGCCATAGGGCCTGCCACCAGTCGCTGTCCGGCATGAGGGTGGCTGGGAAGAGTCGCTCGTCGGGCACCTGTCGAAGTCTCGCCGTGTTCGCAAGGTAGGGTAGCAACAGGCCTCGGGGCTGGGCACTCTCGTCTGGTCGCTCGGGGGAAGGGGTCGACCAATCCAGATCGGCCTTTCCTTGCCGGTGCCGCTCCGCCCCTTGCGGCCGCATCCGGCGAAGGCGCGAAACCGACCCAAAGCGGGCTTTTCATCAAAGCCCAAATCTAGTCCTCTGCCTTGTCCTTCTTACGGACTGAACGGCTAATCTCCGCCAAGATCCCGAGGGCTACCGCAAACAGCATCTTGTAGATGCCGCTATCAATCGTCTGACCACTTGTCTTGTTACCCAGCATCGGTATCCCAGCCTCATTGAGCTGTGCCGGCATGTTTATCGCGTGAATGCCCATCGCGATCTGGAGTACTCCAAAGATGAGCGCGATGATCGCAATTACGTACCCGAACTTAGTGAAGAACACCTTATCGCCCGCCTGTCTGGATGAGTCGGTGGGAAGTCTACCGCTGAGGTATTTGGGGGCAACTCCATTTGAGAATGTCTTCTGATGGCCGAACCCGGAGGTTCCGCCAAGCCACCGGCCGAGGTGGTCACACTGGGGCGACGACGAGGGGAGGCGCGGCGGGTTGCCTCTGCCAGAAACGAAACGGGCACCCGTCGGGTGCCCGCTGCTGATTCGAATTGGCGCGCCCGAAGGGATTCGAACCCCTGACCTCTGCCTCCGGAGGGCAGCGCTCTATCCAGCTGAGCTACGGGCGCGTGGTCCCGCCGTGGCGGGAGCGCAAGGATAGCGTCGGGCGGGCGCCCGAGTCCATGCCGCGCGACCCGCCACGCCGCTACCCGTCGCTGGCAGGACGGGCGGCGGCCCCTTCGTCCCGCAGCAGGTCCTCGACGTCCGTGAGGTCCTCCAGGCGGTTCAGGTTGAGGAAGTGCCTACGGCAATCGCTGAAGTCCGCCACCGCGACCCGGTGCCGCGCATACCAGGCCTCGACCTTGCGGCCGCCCTCAGCCAGGAAGGCGGCGAGACTGTCGCGCAGCGCGGCGGGAACCAGCGCGTGGACGAGCTGCAGCCGGTCGCCGTCGTGGGCCACCGCGAGGTCGGCCCCGCTGCCGGCCAGTGCATCGCGCAGCCGGCGCGCGAGGTCTGTCGGTGGCAGCGGACTGTCGCAGGGCACGGTGAGGATCGCGCCGCCCGCGGGCAGACGCTCGAGCGCGGCCGCCATGCCCGCGAGCGGGCCCTGGTAGTCCGGGAGCTCGTCACCGACGACCCGCAGGCCGGTGCCGCGGTAGCGGTCCTGGTTGCGGTTCGCGTTGATCAGGAGCGCGTCGACCTGGGGCCGCAGCGCGGCGACGACCCACTCGACCAGCGGGCGCCCGGCCACCTCGACCAGACCCTTGTCCACTCCGCCGAGACGCCGTGCCCGGCCGCCCGCCAGCACGACGCCGACGACGGGGCTCGGCAACGGCGGCGCGGGCGGGGCAGGGGGGGCGGTCTCGGTCATTCGCCGAACGGGGCTCCGGTGCTGACCGACGCAGGATAAGGAATCGCGTTGCGCCGCGTCAGGTGGCCGGTTGCTTGGGGGGCTCGACCGCAGCGGTACGCGGCGTCGGCGGCGGACGACGGGGTAGGATTCGGCGACTCCCGCCCCGACATCGCCCCGAGCGCCGAGGCATCAGCCGGTCGGCGGTCGCACGGGGAAAGCAACGAGGTGTCCGCCATGAGATTTCCGATCGCCTTCGCCGCCTGCCTGCTCGGCGCCGCCGGACTCGCCGCCGCCCAGGGCCCCGACGGCGAGGGCGTCTACCAGAAGGTCTGCGCCCGCTGCCACGCGACCGGCGAGTACGGCTCGCCGAAGCTCGGCGACACGGCGGCGTGGACGCCGCGCTTCCACGAGGGGGTGGATCACCTCCTCGACCAGGCGATCAACGGCCTCGGCGCCATGCCGCCGCGGGGCGGCGTCGACGATCTTGGCGATGCCGATCTGCGCGCGGCGATCGTCTTCATGCTGCACGCGTCCGGACTGCAGGCCCGGTAACTCAGTCGCCGCCCAGCAGGGAGCGCAGGGTCGCCAGGCCGGCGCGGCCCCGCTCGAGCCGCGTCTCCGGGTTCGTGTCCGCCCCGCCGCCCTCCCAGCGCAGGGTGTCCTGCGGTAGCTCCCGGAGGAAGCGGCTGGGCTCGCAGCTCAGGAGCTCGCCGAAGCGCCGGCGCTTCTCCGCGAAGGTGAGCACGAGATTGCGCCGCGCCCGCGTGACGCCGACGTAGGCGAGCCGCCGCTCTTCCTCGATCGTGTCCGCCTCGATGCTCGCGCGGTGCGGCAGCAGTTCTTCCTCCATCCCCGCGAGCCAGACGTTGGCGAACTCGAGGCCCTTGGCGCTGTGCAGGGTCATGAGGTGCACGCGGTCCCCGCCCGCCTCCTCGTCGTCGCGCTCGAGCACGTCCTGCAGGGTGAGCCGCGCCACCACGTCGGCGAGGGAGGCGCCGTCGCCGTCGCGCTGCATCCGCTCGACCCACGACAGCAGCTCCTGCACGTTCTCCCAGCGCCGCTCGGCTGCCTTCGCCGCGGCCCCCTGCTCGCGCAGCCAGCCTTCGTAGTCGGCCTCGCGCAGCAGCGCGCGCAGCGCCGCCGCGGCACCGTCGGCGTCGGCGAGGCGGGCGTGCCGGGCAATCCAGCCGGCGAAGGTGCGCAGTCGCTCGAGCGCGCGCCCTTCCACCGCGAGGGACAGCCCGATCTCGTCGCAGGCCGGCAGCAGCGCGACGTGTCGCGACGACGCATAGGCGGCGAGCTTCTCGAGCGTCGTCGGGCCGATCTCGCGCCGCGGGACGTTCACGATGCGCAGGAAGGCGGCGTTGTCCTCAGGGTTGGCGAGCAGGCGCAGGTACGCCATCGCGTCTTTCACCTCGCCGCGGCTGAAGAACGACGTGCCGCCGCTCAGGAAGTAGGGCACGTTGAGCTCGCGCAGGGCCTGCTCGAAGGGGCGCGCCTGGTGGTTGCCGCGATAGAGGATCGCGCACTCGCCGAAGGCCCCGTCCTTCGCGTGGCGGCGCTGCAGGATCTCGCCCGCGATGCGCGCGGCCTCGTGCGCCTCGTCGCGGCAGGCGACGACGCGGATCGGCTCGCCCGGGCCGAGGTCGCTCCACAACCTCTTCTCGAACAGGTGCGCGTTGTTCGCGATCAGCGCGTTGGCGGCCGCGAGGATGCGGCCCGTCGAGCGGTAGTTCTGCTCGAGCTTGACGACCTCGAGGCCGGGCAGGTCCTGCTGCAGCCGCGCGAGGTTCTCGGGTCGCGCGCCGCGCCAGGCGTAGATCGACTGGTCGTCGTCGCCGACGGCGGTGAGCATGCCGCGCGCGCCCACGAGCAGGCGCACGAGCGCGTACTGGGCGCCGTTCGTGTCCTGGCACTCGTCGACGAGCAGGTGGCGCGTGCGGTTCTGCCAACGCTCGCGCGCCTCCGGGTGATCCCGGAGCAGCGCGACGGGACGCACGATCAGGTCGTCGAAATCGACGGCGTTGTAGGCGCGCAGCGCGCGTTCGTAATCCGCGTACAGCCGGGCGTGGCGCGCCTCGGCCGGGTCGGCGGCGGCCGAGAGCGCGGCGCCCGGCGGCACGAGGTCGTTCTTCCAGCGCGAGATGGCCCAGCGGGCGTCGCCCGCCGCCGCGTCGTCGCCGGCGTGGCGCAGGATCTCCCGCAGCAGCGCGTCGCTGTCCTGCTCGTCCAGCAGGCTGAATCCGGCCTTGAGACCGGCCAGCGCGCGCTCGCGGCGCAGGATGTCGAGGCCGAGCGAGTGGAAGGTGCAGACCGTGAGGCCCGTCGTGTCGCGCCCGGCGAGCAGCGCGGCGACGCGCGCCTTCATCTCGCGCGCGGCCTTGTTGGTGAAAGTGACGGCGACGACGTGCCGCGGCTCGAATCCGGCGACGTCGATCAGGTACGCGATCTTGCGCGTGATGACGCGCGTCTTCCCCGAGCCCGCGCCGGCCAGCACGAGCAGTGGGCCGTCGAGGTGGCAGACCGCGGCGCGCTGGGCCGGGTTCAGGTCGTCCAGGCCACGGGCGCTGCGGCGCGCGGGCCCATCGGGCCGGGACGCGCGGCGGCGCGGCCGGGGGGCGGCGGTCTTGGGCATGGGCAGGGGGCCGTGGCAGTCGAAAACGATGGCGCGCGGGCGCCGTGACCCACTATAAGGGCGGGCGCTGGGGATTGTCCCAGCCCACCGCACGGCTGGCACCGGGGGATTGCCCGATGGAAGAGCGTACCCACAACGTCGAGGCCCGCAAGGCGCCGATCAACGGCCAGCTCACCCGCGAGGCGTGGCGGATCTTCCAGATCATGGCCGAGTTCGTCGAGGGCTTCGAGCAGCTCGCGCAGATCCGTCCGTCGGTGAGCTTCTTCGGCTCCTCGCGAACCCCCGAGGGGCACCCCTGGTACCGGAAGGCGGAGGAGATCGCCAAGCGGCTCTCCGACGCCGGCTTCGCGGTGGTGAGCGGCGGCGGCCCCGGCGTGATGGAGGCGGCCAACCGCGGCGCCTACGCGGGGCGCTCGCCGAGCGTCGGACTGAACATCCGCCTGCCGCACGAGCAGCGCGCCAACGCGTACCAGGACATCTCGCTGCACTTCCGCCACTTCTTCGCGCGCAAGGTGATGTTCGTGAAGTACGCTGCGGCCTACGTGGTCCTGCCCGGGGGCTTCGGCACGCTCGACGAGCTCGCCGAGATCCTCACGCTCGTGCAGACGGGCAAGACGCGCAAGATCCCGATCATCCTCGTCGAGTCGAGGTTCTGGTGCGGGCTGCTCGAGTGGATGCGCGCGGAGATGGTCGTCGCGCGCACGGTGGATCCGCAGGACCTCGACCTGATGCGGGTCTGCGACGACCCCCAGGAAGTGGTCGACGCGATCTTCGCCCACTACGAGGTGCGGGGCTTCGAGCCGTCGGCGGCCGAGCAGGAAATCCTCCTGGAACTGTAATAGCATGCCGCGCGCAGGCCGCGTGGCCTGCCCGCTCCCCGGGTCTTCGCGATGAACCGTCTGCCTCCCGCTCTGCTGCTCGCCCTCTCGACCGCGGCCGTCGCCTACCAGCCAGCGGCCGTGCCCGAGCCGCCGCGCTGGCCCGCGGGGGTGTCGGGCGCCGCTGACGATCCGACGCCGTCGACCCCGACCGAAGGCGACGTGACCATCGTCGAGGACGAACGCGGCACGGTGTTCGAGTACCGCGTCGGGCCCTCGGTCTACATGATCAAGGTGGTGCCGCAGGTCGGCCCGGCGTACTACTTCCTCGACCAGGACGGCGACGGCTACCTCGAGAGCCGTTACGACGACCCGCTCCTCATCTCGGTGCCGCAGTGGGTGCTGCTGCGCTGGTAGCGCAGCCGCTCAGCCTGTCCTCAGCGCCTCGAGCAGACTGCGCAGCGCCTGGCCCCGGTGGCTCAGGCGATTCTTCTCGTCGGGCGGCAGCTCCGCGGAGCTCACCCCGCGCCCCGGCACCAGGAACACCGGGTCGTAGCCGAAGCCGTTCTCCCCGCGCGGTGCCGTGAGGATGGCGCCCTCCCACGTGCCCTGGCAGACGAGCGGGGTCGGGTCTTCCGCGTGGCGCAGGTACACGATGAGGCACTGGAAACGCGCCGTGCGCTGGGCCTCCGGCACCCCTTCGAGCGCCACGAGCAGCTTGCGCAGATTCGCTTCGTCGCTCGCCCCTTCGCCCGCGTAGCGCGCGGAGTAGATACCCGGCGCGCCGTTGAGCGCATCGACCTCGATGCCCGAGTCGTCGGCGACGGCGGGCAGACCCGTGTGCAGGGCCGCATTGCGCGCCTTGAGAATGGCGTTCTCGACGAAGGTGAGGCCGGTCTCGGCGGCCTCCGGGACGCCGAAGTGCGACTGCGGCACCACCTCGATGTGCTGGCTGCCCAGCAGCTGGTTGAACTCGCGGACCTTGCCGGCGTTGCCGCTGGCGAGGACCACCTTCGGACGCGCGTAGCTGGCGGTCACTTCGACGCCCTCCTCAGGCGGCCAGCGCCGCACGCTGGGCCGCCAGGATCTGGCGGATGCCGGACGCGGCGAGCTCGAGCAGGGTGTCGGCCTCGGCACGGGTGAAGGGGTGCCCCTCGGCCGTGCCCTGAAGCTCGATGAACCGGCCCGCGTCGTCCATGACGACGTTCATGTCGGTCTCGGCCTTCGAGTCTTCCGGATAGTCGAGGTCGAGCACCGGCGTGCCCGCGTGGATGCCGACGGACACCGCCGCGACGGCGCCGCGCAGCGGGCTCGCGGCGAGTGCCCCGCTGGCGACGAGGCCGCTCGTCGCGTCGGCGAGCGCCACCCAGGCGCCGGAGATGGCCGCCGTGCGCGTGCCGCCGTCGGCCTGCAGGACGTCGCAGTCGAGCGTGATCGTGCGTTCGCCGAGTGCGGCGAGGTCGACCACGGCGCGCAGCGAGCGCCCGATCAGGCGCTGGATCTCGAGCGTCCGCCCGCCCTGACGGCCGCGCGCCGCCTCGCGCTCCGTGCGCTCCGTCGTCGCGCGCGGCAGCATCCCGTATTCGGCGGTCACCCAGCCCTGGCCGCGTCCGAGCAGGAACCGCGGCACGCCGCTCGCGACGCTCGCGGTGCACAGCACGCGCGTGTCGCCGAACTCGGCGAGCACCGAGCCCTCCGCGTGGCGGGTGTAACGGCGGGTGAAGCGCAGGGTGCGCAGCTCATCGGGTCGTCGGCCACTGGGGCGCATCGGTCGTTCCTCGTGATTGGTCGCCTTCGGTGTAGTCGGCGCGTTCCTGTTCCGGCGCGAAGCTGCGGGCTTCGCCTTCTCCCCAGGCCGGCAGCTCGCCGGGCGCGTGTGCGAGCAGGTAGTCGCGCAGCTCGCTCGCGCTCTGTGGCCGGTCGATGGGCCGCAGCCGCATGGCCCAGTCGATGCCCTCGAGCAGCCAGCGCGGGTAGCGGCCCTCATGGGCCTGCACGGCGGGTGCGAGCGCGGGGCCGGCGAGCCGCTCGGAGGCCGGCGGCGGCGCCTTGCCGTCGAGGCAGGTGCGCATCGTCGCGCCGACCGCGTGCACGTCGGTCCAGGGGCCGATGTCGTCGCCGGACTGGTACTGCTCGGGCGGCGAGTAGCCGGCGGTGACGAGCTTCGCCTTCTCGCTCCCCTCGCCGTAGTGGAGCTTGTACGCCGACCCGAAGTCGAGCAGCAGCGGCCGGCCACCCGGGCGCAGGCGCAGGTTGCTCGGCTTGATGTCGAGGTGCAGGTGTCGGTGGCGGTGGATCAGCTCGAGCGCGTCGAGCAGCGCCGGGAAGACGGTGAGCATGAACCGCACGCTGAGCCCGCCGCCGCGGTTCTGGATGAAGCGGGCGAGGCTGGTGCCCGGCTCGTAGCTCAGCACCGAGTAGGCCGTGCCGTTGGCGACGAAGCAGTGGCTCACGCCGACGATGCTCGGGTGGCGCAGGGTGGCGAGCGTCTTCACCTCCTGGAAGAAGAGGCGGCGCCCGCGATCGAAGCTGGCGTGGTGCTCGGCGCCCGCGGCCTGTATCCAGCGGGCCCCCTGGCGCGCCGCGAAGCGCTTCGGGAAGTACTCCTTGAGCGCCACCTGATCGAAGGTCTCCTGGTCCTCGGCGAGATAGATGAGGCTGAAGCCGCCGCTGCCGATCTGGCGCAGGACGCGGTAGCCGTTCAGCACCTCGTCGTTGGGCAGCGGGGGGCGGGAGCTGGTCAAGGAGTCTGCCGGGTGTGGAAGCGCGGGATGGGCGCCTATCATAGCGGGAGTCCTTTCCCTGAATCTGGCCTCGAGGAGTGTCCCCGTGATCCGCAGCATGACCGCCTTTGCCCGGGAGGAGCGCCGCGACGAGCACGGCGAGCTCGTGTGGGAGATCCGCTCGGTGAATCACCGCTACCTCGAGGTCTTCGTCCGCCTGCCGGACGACTTCCGCGTGCTCGAGTCCGTCGTGCGCGAGCGCGTCGCGGCCCGGCTCGGCCGGGGCAAGGTCGAGTGCATGCTGCGCTACCGGCCGGCCCCCGCCGCGCTCGCTGCGGTGCAGGTCAATCGCGTGCTCGCGGAGCGCGTCGTCGCCGCTGCCCGCAGCCTGGCCGATCTGCTGCCCGACTCGCGCGATCCGTCCGCCTTCGACGTTCTGCGTTGGCCGGGCGTGCTGGAGACCGAGGCGGTGGATCTCAGTCCCGCGCAGGCAGCCGCGACGGAGCTACTCGAACGGACGCTGGAGTCGCTGGGCGAGTCGCGCGGGCGCGAGGGACGGCGCATGGGAGAGCTCGTCGCCCAGCGCTGCGTCGCGCTGCGTGCGCTCGTGGAACGGGCGCGGGAGCGCATGCCGGTCGTGCTGGAGGGGGTGCGTGCGCGGCTGCGCGCACGCCTCGCCGAGGTGGCCGATCAGCTCGATCCCGTGCGCATCGAGCAGGAGATGGCGCTGCTCGCGCAGCGCCTCGACGTGGACGAAGAGATGGATCGCCTCACGATGCACCTCGGCGAAGTCGAACGGGTGCTGCGGCGGCCCGAGCCGGCCGGCCGGCGCCTCGACTTTCTGATGCAGGAGCTGAACCGCGAGGCGAACACGCTGTCGTCGAAGTCGGCCGATGCGGAGCTGACGTCGATCGGCGTCGAGATGAAGGTGCTGATCGAGCAGATGCGCGAGCAGATACAGAACGTCGAATAGGGATCGGGCGCGGGCCCTGCGGCCCGCGCCCGGCCCGCGGGCGGCGTTACTCGCCCCACATCTGCATCGGGATGAGCAGCAGCAACTTGGCGAAGTTCTGCGCCTGCACCGCGGAGACGTTCTGCAGGCCGACGTCGAAGGCGATGTCGGACTTCACCACGGCGTCGCCGATCTTCTGGTCCTTGAAGCCGATGCGGCCGTTGATCACCGACTGCGACGCGTCGCTCTGGAAGAACGCGTCCTCGCCCTGCGCGCTCTCGAACGCCGCCGCCTCGCCCTTGCCGGCAGGCTGTTCGTTCAGGATCACGTTGAGCTCGTAGTGCCCCTCCGTGGGCGAAGATTCGACCCACTTCATTCCGCCCGAGACCTTGTCGGGCTTTCCCGTGCCGGCGCGGATGGTGAGCTGCGGAAACCAGTTGTCGGTCTCGTACGAGTAGAGGAACTCGCCGTCCACCGTGGCCTGCGGATAGGTGCTGACCGGACCCATGGCGAGCTGCGTGCCCTGGAACCGGACCGGGTCGACGTTGCCGAGCGCGATGCTGACCTTCTGCTGGCCGACCATCTTCTCGATCGTGCGCACTTCCTTCGCCGCCTGGTCGAGCGCCTTGCTGATGGTCGTCACCTTGGCGGGCGGGCGGCCGGCGAAGACGCCCGTGAACGGCGAGCTGAACCCCTGCGCCTTGCCGATCGTCTGCACCTCCATGCGCAGGCTGCCGGCGTTGAGGTTGACCACGCCCTTCTCGTCGATGGCGTAGGCCCCGGCGAGTTTGCCCACCGACCGCACCTGGGATGTGTTCTGCGGGTTGATCACGGAGAGGTTGACGTCGTACGTGCACGATCCTTCCTGCAGGACGCGGCCGATGTGCTTCGAGAACACGTACGGCAGGCAGCTGATCGTACCCTGGTACTTGGTGAAGCCGACCGCGAGGTCGATCTGGAAGGTGTCGGCGATGCCCTTCGCCGGGTAGTCGCCGTCGCGGTTCTCCGGTCGCTGCGTCTTGAACTGCGCGACCATCGAGCCCTTGATGAAGCCGGGCTGGGTGAGGGGGTCGTTCGGCTGCGTACCCTGGGCTGCCGCCGTCAGGGGCGACAGCCCGATCGCGGCGCCGAGGCCGATTGCGCAGGCGAGCTTGGTCGGGTGAATCGTCATTTACAGCTACCTCCGAGGGGTCGGGCGGGAAAGGATGCCAGCTCCGGATGATAAGGTCATTTCACAAAAGTCACGGGAACTGTCGCCAGGTGCAGGACGGCGGTCGCCACCGACCCGAGGGCGAGACCGGCCACTTTTCCCAGGCCACGCGTGCCCATGATGATGTGGCTGCAGCCGAGCTCCTCGGTGGTGCGCGCAATCGTGTCGGCCGGGTCGCCGAGGCGCACGTGGCTGGTGTGGCCGACGCCCTCGGCGTCGAGGATCTCGCGGGCCGAGGCGGCGGCTTCGTGTGCCAGCAGACGCAGGTGCTCCTCGATGGCCTTCGTCCCGATGCCGCGGGTCTGCCAGTCCTGCGGCGCGGGCTCGACGCTGAGCAGGTGAATCTCCAGCGGGCAGGTCCGCTTGCAGAGTTGCGCTGCGTAGCGCACGGCGCGCAGGGCGGGCTCCGATCCGTCGACGGGGATGAGGACTTTCTCCATGTGTGCTCTCCTGGACGGGCGGCGGCGCGCGGCCCGGTGGCTGACCTCGATCGATTATCCGCGCCTTTGCGCCGGCTCGAAACCGACGCGTCGCGGGGCAGCGACGGGCGGAGGAAGGCGCTACGCTTGCGGCATTCGACCCCTGTCGAGGAGGAACGGCGTGCGCAACGAGCCAAGCAAGGTCGCCCGGGTTTCCCGCCTGATGGCGCTCGGTGGCGCCACGCTGATCCTCGGCGCCTGCGCGCTGGTTCCGCCCACCCCTGCCACGGGGCCGCTCGCCGGCTATCCCGGCAATTTCGATCGCGCGCTCCTGGCGCCCGGCCGGACCGCGATGTGCGCCATGGACCCGTGCGCTGCCTACTACCAGCTGCCCCCGGGCAGCGGGACGCGGACCGTCCGGGTAAACAACCTGGTGGCGGGAACCGGCGACGACAGCGAGCCGTTCTTCGTCGGGTCCTACTACCGCTTCCAGTCGCCCGGCCTCTTCACGGTGGACGGCACGAACCTGCCGCCGGCGGTGCTGTGGGTCAGCTCCCGACCCTGAAGAGGGCGCGGTCCCGTGTCATGCCGCCGAATCCCCAGGAACGGCGAAGCCCTTTCGGCGAGCTGTCTTGCCGCTGAGGAGTGCGCGATAAAATTTTGAAATGTATGGCTAATGCACGAGGCGGATAGAATCGGCCTCAGCATCGCGACGGCAGCCGGCCGCCTCGTCTGGGGAGCGCACGTGGCCCCGAGTGCCGGCAGCTTGGCGGACCCACTGGAGACGCGGCATGTCCCAAGGCGCAGTGTTCATCGTTTCGGCCCCGTCGGGGGCGGGCAAGACGAGCCTGCTCAGAGCGCTGATTCCCCCCGACCCGCGCCTGCGTCTGTCGGTTTCGCATACGACCCGCCCGCCGCGCCCGGGGGAGCACGACGGCGTGCACTACCACTTCGTCGACCGGGAACGGTTCGAGCGCATGGTGGCCGAGGGGGCGTTCCTCGAGCACGCGCAGGTCTTCGACAACCTGTACGGAACGGCCGAGTCGACGGTCCGTCAGCTGCGCGACGCCGGCCACGACGTGGTGCTGGAGATCGATTGGCAGGGCGCCCGCCAGGTCCGCGCCCGGTTCCCCGACGCCATCGGCCTGTTCATCGTGCCGCCCAGCGTCGCCGCGTTGCGGGAACGGCTCGGCGGGCGCGGGCAGGACAGCGCCGAGATCATCGAGCGCCGGATGCGCGACGCGCGCAGCGAGCTGTCGCACTACGGCGAGTACGACTACCTCGTCGTCAACGACCAGTTCGAACGCGCCCTCGAGGACCTGCGGGCGATCGTCGCCGCGGAGCGGCTGCGGCGGCCGCGGCAGGTGGACGCGTTCGGCGCGGCCCTCGCCGCGATGCTCGCCGCCTGACCCCGGCCGTCAACGGCCAGCGTCGTCCGACAGGCGGCGGAAGCCGATCACCTGGCCGTCCGGGCTGCGCAGGGCGAGGAGGTCGTCCTGCTGGCGCCATTCGTACTCGCGGCTCGCGCCCGATTCCGCGTCGCGCAGCGTGAGCCGCTCGCCCCGCAGGTTCAGGTAGCCGTCGCGCCAGGTCTCGGCGTCCGCGTAGAGCCGGAACATGCCGCGCCGGACGATGAGCAGCTCGCCGTCCTGGCCTTCCCACTGCCCATCCAGGAAGTCGGTGCTCTCGCGTCCCCCGCCGGCACCCTGTTCACCCGGCATTCCGGGCCAGCCCGGCATCTTCATCCCCTGCGGCATCGACGGCATGCCGCCCGGCCACTGCATCGCGCTCCAGGGCGAGCCGGCGGTTCCCGGCATCCCGGCACCGAACGGCATGTTGCTGCCGCCCCAGGGCATCGAGCCACCGCCCCAGGGCATCGAGCCACCGCTCCAGGGCATCGAGCCACCGCTCCAAGGCGTCGAGGACCAGGGCGACATCGGCGACATGGGGGACATCGGCGACATCGGCGACATCGGCGACATCGGGTTTGACCAGCCGCCGAAGGAGGAGCTGCCCGGCATCGAGAAGCCGTTTCCCGCGAGCGCGCCCGGTGACCAGCCTCCACCGTCCTGCGGCGCGCGGAACTTCTTTCCCTTCTCGACGAGTCCCATCGCGTCCATGGCGCCGATCATGGCGTCGACCATCGCTTCGCCGCGATTCGAGAGCTGCGCCGTGTCGGCTGCACAGGGGGAAAGCGCGCCGGCGAGGAGCAGAGCGAGCAGGCGGCGGTTCATGGCGGGTTCTCCGGGCGGCTGGGATGTGGGTGACGACGCGCGGCGCGCCGTTTCCCTCGATCACGGGCCGTGGATAGACTATCCGCAGCCACGCGCACGACCAAACATACGCCACCGGGGAGAGGGCCGCGATGACAAGTGCAGCGAAAGCGCCCGTCGAGCGACGCGAGCGCACTCGCGAGATGATCGACAAGCTCCTCGCGGAGCGGACGCAGGTGCTGGTGAAGTTCTGCCAGGTCGCCGGCCTCGAACCGTACACGCCCGACAAGCACAAGCCGGTGCTCGCTCGGCTGCAGGAGTTCTGTCAGCTGCTGGTCGACTACTCGGCGTTCGGTCACTTCGAGATCTACGACCGCATCGCCAAGGGCGAGGAGCGCCGCGTCCAGGTGATCGGGGTCGCCGAGGAGGTCTATCCGCGCATCGTCGAGACCACGAGCGCGGCAGTGGCGTTCAACGACCGCTACGACCCGTCCGACCACCCGCTGTCGATCGAGCACCTCTCGAAGGACCTGTCGGCGCTCGGCGAGCTGCTCGCCGCGCGGATCGAGCTCGAAGACCGGTTGATCGGCGCCCTGCTGGCGCGCGAGGCGGCCTGAGTCCGGGCGCTCAGCCCGGTCCGGCCTCCTCCTCGGCCGCCTGACGGCGCGCGACGCTGGTGGTCGGCGCGACGAGCGGCATCCGCTCGCTGATGCGCGTCGTGCGGTTGCCGAGGCGATACTCGTAGAACACGGCGTAGGCGAGCACGCGCCGCACGTAGTCCTGCGTCTCCTTGAAGGGAATGTGCTCCACCCAGACGTCGGCGTCGACCTCGCGCAGCGGCAGCCACTGGCGCACGCGGCCGGGGCCGGCGTTGTAGGCGGCGGTGGCGAGCACCGCGTTGCTGCGCAGGCTGTCGAACATGCCCCGCAGGTAGGCCGCGCCGAGCCTGACGTTGCGGTCGGGCTGCGTGAGCTGTTCCTGGCGAGGTGCGCCTTCGCCGAAGTTCTTGCGCGCCACCTGGGCCGCGGTGCCGGGCATCAGCTGCATGAGGCCGACCGCGCCGGCGCTCGAGCGCGCGTCGGGCACGAAGGTGCTCTCCTGGCGGACCACCGCGTACACCCAGGCCGGGTCGAGCGCCTGGCTCGCCGCGTTGCTGCCGATCGCGTCGCGGTAGAGCAGCGGGAAGCGGATCTCGTAGTCGTCCCAGTAGCCGGCGCGCGCCAGTGTGTAGGCCGCCTGGTCGTGCCACCCCCAATCCTTCGCGATGCGCGCCATGCCCTGCAGGTCCTGCTTGTCGAGCCGGGCGTATTGCCAGCGCCACTCGCGCTTGGCGTCCTCGTCCCGGCCGAGGGCGCGCAGTTCGGCGGCGCGCTGCACGAACGGCTGCGACCGCAGCCGCGCGACCGAGCTCGCCGATGCCGGCCGGTTCGCGAGCGCATAGGGCAGGCCGGCGCGGTCCGCGGCGAGGAAGCCGTAGTACGAGCTCTCCCGCGCGACCCGCCCGTAGAGCGCCTCCGCCTCGCTGCGCTCGCCGAGGGCCTCGTGGGCTCGGGCGCGCCAGTAGGTCCAGCGCTCGCCGTTGCGCTCCGCGGCGGGCAGCTCGTCGATCCAGCGGGCGGCCAGCGGCCACCGGTAGTGCAGGAGCGCTGCGCGGACGCGCGCCTCCTGCAGCGCGACGTCGTCGGCAGCGGGCTTCAGGTTCCGGATGAACGCGAAGGCGCGCGGCGAGTCCTCGCGCGCCAGCGCGATGGCGAGGTAGAGCTCGGCGCGGCGCGTCGCCTCGGGCGAGAAGGGGTAGCGCGCCCGCAGCGTCTCCCACGCGTCGAGCGCCTGCATCGGGTCCGTGCGGGCCATGCGGCGCACGGCGTCGGCGAGCATGTCGTCGCGCGCCAGGTGACTCGCGCCGAACTCGCTGGCGTCGAGCGCGAGCGGCGGGTTCTTCCGCAGCCGCATCCAGCGGTCGAGCCAGACGGCATCGCCCGCGGGGAGCACGCTGCCGACGTCCCGCGCCTCGTTCTCGTTGCCCTTCTCGAGCACCAGCACGATGCGTTGCCAGGCGAGGTCCGCCGTGAGCCCGCCGGCGGCGTACCAGGCCTGCGCCGCGGCGTCGCAGGCGTCGGGCAGGGTCTCTCCGCTGAGCCAGACCGACTGCATGCGCCGGAAGCCTTCGTCCCGGCGCCCGGTCTGCATCAGGGCGTTGGCGTAGTGGCAGCGCACCGCCGTCGAGTCGTCGTCGGCGTAGGCGTCGATGATCTCGGTCCAGCGTCCCTGGCGGGCCAGACTGTCCATCCAGACGCGCCGGAGGTTGCCGGACAGGGGCGAGTCCGCGTAGTCGCGCAGGAACGCGAGCACGCGTGCGGAGGAGGGGTTGGCGGACGGGTCGCGCAGCTCGCCGAACTCGAGGTAGGGGTAGAGCGGGTAGTCGCGCAGCCGTTGCTTGAGGGGGATGTAGGTCGCGCTGTCGCCCCGGGCCAGCGCCTTCTCGGCAGCGACGAAATCGGCCCGGGCGCTATCGCCCTGGGCGGCCGCCGGGGTGGAGAATGCCATCGGCACGGCGAGCAGCACCGCCGCGACGCCGTGACGCCCAGATCGTGAGAGCTTGGTAAGGTTCATCGCGCAACCTTAAGCAGGGGAACGGGGACGCGCAACCATGACCGTGACACCGGACATCGACACGCTTGCTGCGCTGGTCGTCGCGGCCGCCGACGCCGAGGTCCTGCCGCGCTTCGGTCACGTGATCGCCCGTGGCAAGGCGGACGGCAGCCTCGTCACCGAGGCCGACCTGGCCATGCAGGAGCGGCTGCGGGGCACCCTGGCCGCGCGCTGGCCGCAGGCCGCCTTCCTCGCCGAGGAGATGCCCGCGGCCGCGCAGCAGGCAGCACTGGCGGGCGGCGCGGGCGGCGTCTGGTGCCTCGATCCGCTCGACGGGACCACCAACTATGCCGCGGGATTCCCTTACTTCGGGGTCTCGCTGGCCTGGATCTGCGGCGGGCAGGTGCGGCTCGGCATCGTCTACGATCCGGTGCGCCGCGAGCTCTATGCCGCCGAGCAGGGGGGCGGCGCCCGCCTGAACGGCGTGCCCCTGCGGTTGCCGGAACGGGGCGACGGCCTGGCCGAGGCCGTCGCCGTGGTCGACTTCAAACGCCTGCCGACCGACGTCGCGACCCGACTCGCGACCCGCGCGCCGTTCCGCTCGCAGCGCAACCTCGGCGCCGTGGCGCTCGACTGGTGCTGGCTCGCCGCCGGCCGCTTCGACCTGTACCTGCACGGGGCCCAGCGCCTGTGGGACTACGCGGCGGGCCGCCTGGTCTACGCGGAGGCGGGGGGCGCGCCCTGCCTGCTCGAGTCGCTCGACGGCGAGTGCGTGCAGGAGCTGACGCTCGCGCCCCGGACGGCCGTGGCGGCCGCGACCCGCCCCCTGCGCGACGCCTGGCTCGCGTGGCTGCGCGGCGGGTGAGGG
>JALORY010000040.1 GCA_025458675.1 Gammaproteobacteria bacterium
GTCCGCAGGGCCCCCGGGTAGGTCGCTCGAGGCGCGCGGCGACGTGCGTCCCAGATGAATGGCCATCCACGACAGAACCCGGCTTACAGGCCGGCTCCCCCCTCCCGCCCCGCGATCCGCCGCGCCCGGCCATGCCGGCAAACTTAAGAATCTTCTTTAAGTTGCGGGCGCATTCATCTGTTTTGAACCCCCATTTCCCTCCGTGGCCCACGGTTCCGCCGTGCCGGCTAAGTCCCTGTGCAGCCGACATTTTTTTGTCGCCCCTTGCCTTGACAGCCCTTTGCGGCGACTCCTAAGATGTGGAGTGTCGGTGGGGGATTGTGGGGAGTGGCGGGGGCTAAGCCCTGCAGACGGCATCGTGTTCCTCGGGGTCAGCACACTCAGTCTGGATGCGAAGGGTCGCCTGGCGGTCCCCGCGCGCTACCGCGCGCGCCTCGAATCCTCCTGCGGTTCCCAGCTGGTCGTGACCATCAATCCCCGCGAGCCCTGCCTGTGGATGTACCCCCTCCCGGAGTGGGAGGAGATCGCCCGCAAGCTGTCCCGGCTGCCGACCCTGAACCCGCAGAACCAGCTGATGCAGCGCCTCATCCTGGGCCACGCCCAGGAGGTCGAGATGGACAGCCAGGGCCGGATCCTGCTCGGTGCCCAGCTGCGCGACTACGCCGGGCTCGTCAGCAAGGCCGCGGTCGTGGGGCAGGGGCACAAGTTCGAGATCTGGGACGAGGACCGCTGGGCGGGCCAGCGCCTGGCGTGGCTGGCGGCCGCCGGCGAGCCGGGCCCGGAGCTGTCCGCCGAGCTCGAAGGCCTCGCGCTCTGACGGGGATGGGCGAGCCGCTTGCGCACGTTCCGGTCCTGCTCGACGCCGCCCTGGACGGCCTGCGACTGATGCCCGACGGGTGCTACGTGGACGGGACCTACGGCCGGGGCGGCCACGCCGCGGCGATCCTCGAGCGCCTCGGCGCGGCAGGGCGGCTCTACGCCCTCGACCGCGACCCGGAGGCGGTCGCCGCGGCGCAGGCGCGCTTCGGCGCGGACCGACGCTTCACCGTCGAGCAGGGATCCTTCGAGGGGCTGGAGGCGTTTGCGGCCCGCCACGGGATCGCCGGTCGCGTCGACGGGCTGCTCCTCGACCTCGGCGTGTCGTCCCCGCAGCTCGACGACCCGGGGCGCGGCTTCAGTTTCCAGGCCGACGGCCCGCTCGACATGCGGATGGACCGCGGGAGCGGCGAGAGTGCCGCGGAATGGCTGGCGCGGGCGCCGGAGCGCGAGATCGCTGCGGTCCTCCGCGATTTCGGCGAGGAACGCCATGCGGCGCGCATCGCGCGCGCGATCGTGCAGGCTCGGGCGAGTGCCCCCCTCCGCACGACCTCCGAGCTCGCCGCGCTCGTCGCTCGCGCCAGCCCAGGCCGCGACCCGCACAAGCACCCCGCGACGCGGACCTTCCAGGCGATCCGCATCCATCTGAACCGCGAGCTCGAGGCGCTCGCCCGCTGCCTGGAGCAGGCGGTGCGGGTGCTGGCGGTCGGTGCGCGGCTCGTCGTGATCAGCTTCCACTCGCTCGAGGACCGGATCGTCAAGCGCTTCTTCCGCGACCGCGCGCACGGGCCCGTGCTGCCGCGGGGGCTGCCCGTGACGGGCGGCCCGCCGGCGGGCGACCTGCGGATCGTCGGCCGACCGGTGCGGGCCGACGCGGTCGAGGCCGCGCGCAACCCGCGCGCCCGCAGCGCCGTCCTGCGCATCGCGGAGCGCGCCGCGTGAGCCGCGCGAGCGTCGGCACCGTGGCGGTCCTGGTGCTCGCGGTCGCGGCGTCGGGCATCGCCGTCGTCTACTCCAAGTACGTCTCCCGCAAGCTGTTCGTCGAGCTGCAGGGGCTGCGCGCCGAGCACGACGTGATCGACACCGAGTGGAGCCGGCTGCAGCTCGAGCTCGGCGCCTGGGCGAGCCACGTGCGCATCGAGCAGGTGGCGCGGGAGCGGTTGGGCATGCGGATGCCCCGGGCCGACGAGATCGTGGTGGTGCGGCCATGAGGCTCCGCTGGCTCCGTAGCCAACGCCGCAGTCGCCGGGCGGAGCGCGCGCGCCGCGAGGAGCGGGTCGCCTCGCCGCCGGGCGACGGCCGCCGCCGCTTCGTCCTGTTCCTGTTCGCGGCCGTCGCAGTCGTCATGGTGTCGGGCGCGGTCGAGCGCCAGATCCTGGACGTCGACTTCCTGCAGAAGGAGGGTGAGCGGCGTTACCTCACGCGCGTCGACATCCCGGTGCACCGGGGACTCGTCACCGACCGCACGGGCAGCATCCTCGCTGCCAGCGCGCCGGTCGACTCGATATGGGCCAACCCGCGGCAGCTGCGCACCGACGAGGCGACGCTGCGTCTCCTCGCCAAGGCGCTGGACACGGACGCGAAGGAGCTGCGCGCGCGGTTCGAGAAGCTGGGCAAGCGCGGCTTCATCTATCTGCGGCGTCGCGCCCTGCCCGAGGACGTCGAGCGCGTGATGGCGGTCGTCGACCAGCACGACATCCCCGGCATCGACCTGGAGCGCGAGTACCGCCGCTATTACCCGGACGGCGAGGTCTTCGCGCACGTCGTCGGCTTCACCGACATCGAGGACAACGGCCAGGAGGGTCTCGAGCTGGCCTACAACGAGACGTTGAAGGGCGTGCCGGGCCAGCGGCGCGTGATCCGCGATGGCCGGCGCTGGGTGGTGAAGGACGTCGAGAGCGTGCGCGCCCCCAAGCCCGGCGCCGACCTCACGCTGAGCTTCGACCGCCGCCTGCAGTACCTCGCCTACCGCGAGCTGAAGGCCGCCGTGCAGAAGCACAAGGCGAAGTCGGCGAGCCTGGTCCTGCTCGACGTGCAGACCGGCGAGGTGCTGGCGATGGTCAACCAGCCCTCGTACAACCCGAACGGCGACCGCGGCGGCACAGGCGGGCGGTTGCGCAACCGGGCCGTCACCGACCTGTTCGAGCCGGGCTCCACGATGAAGCCCTTCACGGTCGCGATCGCGATGGACGCGGGGCGCATCCGCGCCGACTCCCGGGTCGACACCTCGCCGGGCTACTTCGCGGTCGGCCAGCACAAGGTCAAGGACCACCACAACCTCGGACTCATCGACATCGCCACGCTGCTGCGCAAGTCGAGCAACGTCGGGTCCGCGAAGATCGCCCTCGACCTCTCCGCGGAGATGTTCTGGCGCGGCCTGCACAACCTCGGCTTCGGCCAGTCGACCGGCGTGGGCTTCGTCGGCGAGGTGGGGGGTGTCCTCGCGCCGCCGAAGGAGTGGGCCCGCATCGAGCAGGCGACGATCTCGTTCGGCTACGGCCTGTCGACCACGCCCTTGCAGCTCGCGCGCGCCTACTCGGTGCTCGCGGCCGACGGGCTGCGCCGGCCGCTGTCGCTGCTCAAGGTCGACGAGCCGCCGGCGGCCCAGCGCGTGATCCGGGCGGAAACCGCGCGGGCCGTGCGCGCGATGCTGGAGTCGGTGGCGACCAAGGAAGGGACCGCGCCGCTCGCCGCGGTGCCCCGCTATCGCGTCGCGGGCAAGACGGGCACCGTGCGCAAGCTCGGTCGCCACGGCTACGAGACGGACGAATACCTCGCGCTCTTCGCCGGCATGGCGCCGGCCAAGAACCCGCGCTTCGTGCTGGTGGTCGTGATCAGCGAGCCCAGCGCCGGCAAGTACTACGGCGGCGAAGTTGCCGCGCCCGTCTTTTCCGCCGTGATGGAGGGAGCCCTGCGGCTGTACAACGTGCCGCCGGACGCAGACCCGGCCACGGACATCCGTCTCGCGCACGTCGGGGGCGGGCGGTGACCGCGGCCGCCCTCCGGGACGAGGGCGTGACGCTCGGCGGCCTGCTCGGCGGCGCGGCGGCCGGTGCGCCGCCGCTCCGCGTGACGGGGCTCGCGATGGACAGCCGCGGCGTCGCGCCGGGCAGCCTCTTTCTCGCCTGCCGCGGCACGCGGCGGCACGGCATGAGCTTCGCCGATGCCGCGGCGCGCGCGGGCGCGGCGGCGATCGCCGCCGAGCCCGACGCCGAGTGGCCGACGGAACGCCTCGCCGCGATGGCCTCCCGGCTCGGCGTGCCCGTGGTTCCCGTGGCGGACCTCTCGGCGCAGGCCAGCGCGATCGCGGGGCGCTTCCACGGCGAGCCGAGCGCCCGCCTGCGCGTCGTCGGCGTCACCGGAACCAACGGCAAGACGAGCGTCACCCAGTTCCTGGCCCGGGCGCTCGCCCCCGAAGGCCCGTGCGCGGTCGTCGGGACGCTGGGCATCGGCTTCGCCGACGCGCTGCAGCCCGCCACGCACACCACGCCGGACGCGGTGTCGGCGCAGGCCGCGCTCGCGGAGCTCGCCGCGGCCGGCGCGCGCGCCGTGGCGATGGAGGTGTCGTCGCACGCGCTGCACCAGCACCGCGTCGCCGCGGTCCGGTTCGACACGGCGGTGTTCACCAACCTGACGCGAGACCACCTCGATTACCACGGCACGATGGAGGCCTACGCCGACGCCAAGGCACGGCTCTTCCGCGGCAGCGGGCTGCGCCACGCCGTGATCAACACCGACGACCCCGTGGGGCTCGCGCTGTACGGCGAGACGCGGGAGCGCGTCCCGGTCGTCGCCTACGGCCTCGGCGGTGCGCCCGCGCACGCCGCGCGCCACGTGGTCGCCGAACGCGTCGTCGCGGACGTCGCCGGCTTGCGCCTGCACGTCCGCAGCAGCTGGGGAGAGGGCGAGATCGCCTCGCCGCTGCTCGGTCGTTTCAACGCCGCGAACCTGCTGGCGGTGCTCGGTGTCCTGCTCGCCGGCGGCGTCGCGTTCGACGATGCGCTCGGGCGCCTCGCCGCGCTGTCGACCGTGCCGGGCCGCATGGAGCGCCTCGGCGGCGGCGCCCGGCCGCTCGCGGTCGTGGACTACGCGCACACGCCCGACGCCCTCGCGCAGGCGCTCGGCGCCGTGCGCGAGCACTGTGCGGGCACCCTCTGGTGCGTCTTCGGTTGCGGTGGCGAGCGCGACCGCGGCAAGCGCCCGTTGATGGGCGAGGTCGCGGAGACGCTCGCCGACCGGGTCGTCGTGACGGACGACAACCCGCGCGGCGAGGACGGGGCAACGATCGTCGCCGACATCCTCGCCGGCATCGGCGCGCCGGCGCGGGTGCTGGTCGAGCGCGACCGCGCGCGCGCCATCGCCCTGGCCGTGTCGGGCGCGGCACCGGGCGACGTGATTCTCATCGCCGGCAAGGGACACGAGGACACGCAGCAGATCGGCGACCGCCGCCTGCCGTTCAGCGACCGCGGCGCCGTGTTGCGGGCGCTCGGGGAGAGCGCGGCGTGATCCGGATGACGCTGAGCGAGCTCGCCGCGCCCCTCGGCGGCCACCTGGCCGGCGGGGACGCGACCTTCGGCGCCATCTCGACCGATACGCGCCGGCTCGCGCCCGGCGAGCTGTTCGTGGCGCTCGTGGGCCCGAGCTTCGACGGCCACGACTTCGTGGGGCAGGCCGTCGTGCACGGCGCCGTGGCCGCGCTGGTGAGCCGCGAGGTCGACGTCGCGATGCCGCGCCTGGTCGTGCCGGACACCCGGCTCGCGCTCGGCGCACTCGGCGCGCGCTGGCGCGGGGCCTCGCGCGCCCGCGTCGTCGCGGTGACGGGCAGCAATGGCAAGACGACGCTCAAGGAGATGATCGCGGCGATCCTGCGCCGGCGCGGCCGCGTGCTCGCCACGGCGGGCAACCTCAACAACGACATCGGAGTTCCGCTGACCCTGGCCCGCCTGCAGGAGGAGGACTACGCGGTCGTCGAGATGGGCGCCAACCACGTCGGCGAGATCCGCTACCTGAGCGGCCTGGCGCGCCCCGACGTCGCGGTGCTGAACAACGCCGGCCGCGCGCACCTCGAGGGCTTCGGCAGCCTCGAGAACATCGCGCGCGGGAAGGCCGAGATCGTGACCGGCCTCGCCGACGACGGGGTCTTCGTGTACCACGCGGACTCTTCCTGGGTGCCGCTCTGGCGCGAGCTCGCCGCGGGACGGCGCTGCCTCAGCTTCGGTCTTCGCGCCGACGCGGACGTGACCAGCCCCGGCGGGTCGGCGCTCCGCTGGGACGACGCCGGCTTCCACCAGCATTTCACCGTCCGGGCGGCCGGCACTGCCGCCGAGGTCGAGCTGGCGCTCGCCGGCGGGCACAATCGGCTCAACGCCCTTGCCGCCACGGCGGCCGCCCTCGCGGTCGGCGCGACGCTCGAGGACTGCTGCGCCGGACTCGCCGCGATCCGGCCGGTGGCGGGCCGTCTCGCGGCCCGCCGCCGCGCCGATGGCGGCTGGCTGATCGACGACTCGTACAATGCCAATCCGGAGTCCGTGGCGGCGGCCATCGCCGTCCTCGCCGCCGCCCCCGGGAGCGGGGTGCTCGTCCTGGGCGATCTCGCCGAGCTCGGCGCCGACGCCCCGGCGCTGCACGCCAGCCTGGGCGAGCAGGCGCGGGTGGCGGGCATCGGCGCGCTGCACACGGTCGGGACGCTCAGCGCGGCGGCGAGCAGCGCCTTCGGCGCCGGGGCGCAGCACCACGCGTCGCAGGGGGCCCTCGTCGGCGCGCTGCGTCGCGCGCTGCGGCCCGAGGACGCCGTGCTGGTCAAGGGCTCGCGGAGCGCGCGGATGGAGCGGATCGTGGAAGCGCTTGCCGGGGAGGAACGCGCGTCATGCTGATGTGGCTGGCCGAGCACCTGACGCGCTTCGACAGCGGCTTCAACGTCTTCCGCTACATCACCCTGCGCACGATCCTCAGCGTGCTGACCGCGCTGCTGATCTCGTTCGTCGTCGGCCCGGCGATGATCCGGCGGCTGACCTTCTACAAGATCGGCCAGACGGTCCGCGACGACGGCCCGCAGACGCACCTCACGAAGGCGGGCACGCCGACCATGGGCGGCGCGCTGATCCTCGTCGCGGTCACCGTCAGCACCCTGCTCTGGGCGGACCTCGGCAACCGCTACGTCTGGGTGGTGCTGCTGACCACGCTGGCGTTCGGCGCGATCGGTTGGGCGGACGACTACCGCAAGCTGGTGCTCAAGAACTCCAAAGGGCTGCCCGCACGCTGGAAGTACTTCTGGCAGTCCGTCGCCGGCGGTGCCGCCGCGTACTTCCTCTACCACACCGCGGTGCACCCCGCCGAGACGCAGCTGATGCTGCCCTTCCTCAAGGACGCGGTGGTGAACCTCGGTGTCTGGTTCGTGCCCCTCGCGTACTTCGTCATCGTCGGCTCGTCGAACGCGGTCAACCTCACCGACGGGCTCGACGGCCTGGCGATCATGCCGACGGTGCTCGTCGCCGGCGCGCTGGCGGTCTTCACCTACGTCGCGGGCCACGCGCAGATCTCGAGCTACCTGCTCCTGCCTCACCTCACCGGCGTGGGCGAGCTCACGGTGTTCTGCGGGGCGCTCGTCGGCGCCGGGCTCGGTTTCCTGTGGTTCAACACCTACCCGGCGCAGGTGTTCATGGGCGACGTCGGTGCGCTGGCGATCGGCGCGGCGCTCGGTCTGGTCGCGGTGGCCGTGCGCCAGGAACTGGTGCTGTTCGTCATGGGCGGCGTGTTCGTGATGGAGACCGTGTCGGTGATGCTGCAGGTGGCGTCCTTCAAGCTGACCGGCCGGCGGATCTTCCGCATGGCCCCGCTGCACCACCACTTCGAGCTCAAGGGATGGCCGGAGCCGCGCGTGATCGTCCGCTTCTGGATCGTCACCGTGATCCTGGTCCTCGTCGGTCTCGCGAGCCTCAAGATCCGCTGACATGACGCACCGCCACGCCCAACAGCGATCGCCTCGCCCCGCTGCCGCGCGGGTGCTGGTCGTGGGGCTGGGCAAGACCGGCACCTCGGTCGCGCGTTTTCTCGTCGGGCGGGGCGTCGCGGTCGCCGTGACGGACACCCGCCTCGCGCCCCCGGGCCTCGACGCCCTGCGCCGCGACCTGCCGGACGTGGCGCTGTTCCTCGGTGGCTTCGATCGCACGGCCTTCGCCGCGGCGGAGCTCGTCGTGGTGAGCCCGGGCGTGTCGGTGCAGGAACCGCTGATCCGCGAGGCGCGGGCCCGCGGTGTCCCGGTCGTGGGCGACATCGAGCTCTTCGCGCAGGAGGCGGCGGCACCGGTCGCCGCGATCACCGGCTCGAACGGCAAGAGCACGACCACGACGCTGCTCGGCGAGATGGCGCGCATCGCGGGCCGGCGCGTCGCCGTCGGCGGCAACCTCGGCGAGCCGGCGCTCGACCTGCTGGACGCCGCGGTCGAGCTCTACGTGCTCGAGCTCTCGAGCTTCCAGCTCGAGACGGTCGAGTCCCTGGCGCCGGCGGTGGCAACGGTGCTCAACATCTCGGCCGACCACATGGACCGGTACCCGGACCTCGACGCCTACGCCGCCGCAAAGGCGCGGATCTTCGCGCACGCCGGGGTCGCCGTGGTCAACCGCGACGACCCGCGCGTCACCGCCATGCCCGGCGGGCGCTGGCGGCGGGGCTTCACGCTCGGCGAGCCGCAGCCGGGCGACTTCGGCATCGCGGCGCGCGACGGCGCGCCGTGGATCTGTCGGGGGACGGAGGCGCTCATGCCCGTCCGGGAGATCGTGATCCCCGGTCGACACAACCTCGCGAACGCGCTCGCCGCGCTGGCGATGGGCGACGCGCTGGGGTTGCCCTTCCCGGCGATGCGCGAGGCCCTGCGATGCTTCCGCGGGCTCGCCCACCGCACGGCGCTGGTCGGCGAGGTGCGCGGCGTCCGGTTCTACGACGACTCGAAGGGCACCAACGTCGGCTCGACGGTGGCGGCGCTGGAAGGCTTCGACGACGGCGGGGACGGGCGGACCGTGTTGATCGCGGGCGGCGACGGCAAGGGCCAGGACTTCGCCCCGCTCGGGGCCGTGATCGCCCGCCGGGCGCGCTGCGTCGTACTGATCGGCCGCGACGCGCCCCTCATCGAGTCCGTCCTCGACCCGGCGACCGTGCGCGTCCACGCCCGCGACATGGCCGACGCGGTGCGCCTCGCGCTCGAGGCGGCCCGGCCCGGTGACCGGGTGCTGTTGTCGCCGGCCTGCGCGAGCTTCGACATGTTCCGCAACTACGAGCACCGGGGCGACGTCTTCGCCGACGCCGTGCGGAGGCTGCCCGAATGACCGCCGGGACCGTCGCGCGTGCCGCCCCCCGCCGCAAGGAACGTCTCCCGGCGCTCGACTGGCCACTCCTCGCCGCCGCGCTCGCGCTCGCGGTGATCGGGCTCGTCATGGTCGCCTCGGCCTCCCTGCACCTCGGCGACCGCTGGGGCAGCCCGTTCCACTTCGTGATCCGCCACGTGGTGGCCCTGGGCATCGGCGCGATCGCCGCGCTCCTCGTGTCGCAGGTGCCGCTCAAGGACTGGCAGGAGGGCAGCACGCGGCTCTACTTCCTCGGGCTCGCGCTGCTCGCCGTGGTGCTCGTTCCGGGCGTCGGCCACGAAGCGAACGGCGCGGTGCGCTGGATCCGCGTCGGTCCGCTGACGGTGCAGACCTCCGAGTTCATGAAGCTCTTCATGGTCGTGTACCTGGCGAGCTACCTCGAGCGGCGCGAGCACGAGGTGCGTCGCCACTTCTGGGCCTTCGTACGACCCATGATCCTGCTGGTCATCGCCTGCGCCCTGATCATGCTGCAGCCCGACTTCGGCACCACCTTCGTGCTGCTCAGCACCGCCCTCGGGCTGATGTTCCTCGGCGGCGCGCCGCTGTGGCAGTTCGGCACCCTGATCGGCCTGGCCGGCGCGGCCCTCGTCGGCTTGGTCGTCGTCTCGCCGTACCGCCTCGCGCGCGTCACCGCCTTCGTCAACCCGTGGGAAGACGCGCAGGGCACGGGCTATCAGCTCTCGCAGGCCCTCATCGCCTTCGGCCGCGGCGAGTGGACCGGCGTCGGCCTCGGCAACGGCATACAGAAGCAGTTCTACCTGCCGGAGGCCCACACCGACTTCATCATGGCCGTCGTCGGGGAGGAGTTCGGGCTGCTGGGCACGCTCGCCGTGCTCGGCCTCTTCGCGGTGATCTTCTGGCGTGCGTTCGCCAACGGCGCCCTGGCCGAGCGCGCGGGCAATCGCTTTGCGGCCTTCCTGTCCTACGGCTGCGGGCTGTGGATCGGGCTGCAGGCGTGCATCAACGTCGGCGTGAACGTGGGCCGGCTGCCGACCAAGGGACTGACGCTGCCGCTCGTCAGCTACGGCAGCAACAGCGTGATCGTCACCTGCATGGCGATCGCCCTGCTGCTGCGCGTGCATCACGAGATCAGGGACGCGGCGCCCGTGCGGCGGGAGGGGCGGCGGTGGCCCGGCGCGTGATGGTCATGGCCGGCGGCACGGGCGGGCACGTGTTCCCGGCGCTCGCGACGGCGCATGAGCTCGCCCGGCGCGGCGTGGAGATCTGCTGGCTGGGCGCGCCGGGCGGCTTCGAGGCCCGGCTGGTGCCGCAGCACGGGTTCGAGCTCGAGCTCGTGCCGGTACGCAAGCTGCGGGGCCAGGGCGTCGCGGCGAAGCTGCTCGCCCCGGTGCACCTCGTCCGGGCGACCCTCCACGCGGCGCAGGTGCTGCGGCGCAGGCGCCCCGGCCTGGTGCTCGGCATGGGGGGGTTCGTCTCGGGGCCGGGCGGGGTGGTGTCGCGGCTGCTCGGCCTCCCGCTGGTGATCCACGAGCAGAA
The DNA here is from genome assembly GCA_025458675.1 of Gammaproteobacteria bacterium. GTDB lineage: Bacteria > Pseudomonadota > Gammaproteobacteria > Chromatiales > Chromatiaceae > JALORY01. Next base: position 10,674 of record JALORY010000040.1, read on the forward strand.
CGCCGTGCCGGGGCTGACCAATCGCTGGCTCGCCCGCATCGCGACCCGCGTGCTCGAGGCCTTCCCGGGCAGCTTCCCCGACGCGACGGGCGCGGTCGCGGTCGGCAACCCGGTGCGCGCCGAGATCTCCTCCCTGCCGGCGCCGGAGGTGCGGCTCGCCGGTCGCGGGGCGCCGGTCCGGCTGCTCGTCGTCGGTGGTTCGCTCGGCGCCCAGGTCCTCAACGAGGTCCTGCCTGCGGCGCTCGCGCGCCTGCCTGCCGGGGTGCGGCCACGGGTCCGCCACCAGGCCGGGCGCGGCAAGGCCGAGAGTGCCCGGGCGGCCTACCGGGACGCGGGGGTGGACGCCGAGGTGAGCGAGTTCCTCGACGACATGGCCGGCGCCTACGCCTGGGCCGATTTAGTCGTCTGCCGGGCCGGGGCGTTGACCGTCTCCGAACTGGCCGCGGCCGGCGTGGGGTCGGTCCTCGTTCCTTACCCGCACGCGGTCGACGACCACCAGACGCGGAACGCGGCCTTCCTCGCCGACGCGGGCGCGGCGCGGCTCCTGCCCCAGTCCGAGCTCTCGGTCGAGCGGCTGGGCGGGCTGCTCGACGCCCTGATGTCTGACCGCCCGGGACTCCTCGCGATGGCGCGGGCAGCCCGCGGGCTGGCGCGACCCGACGCGACGGCGCGGGTGGCCGACTGCTGCGAGGAGGTATTGCGCGCATGAACGGACCAGCGACCGGGCAGTTCCGGCAGAACGCCGCGATGGGGCGGATCCGCCGCGTGCACTTCGTCGGCGTGGGCGGCTCGGGCATGAACGGCATCGCCGAGGTGCTCGCCAACCTGGGCTACGAGGTGTCGGGCTCGGACCTGAAGGAGAGCGCGGTCACGCGGCGCCTCTCCGCGCACGGGGTCGCGGTCCGGATCGGCCACGCCGCCAGCCACGTCGCGGGCGCCGACGCGGTCGTCGTCTCGAGCGCGGTGAAGCCGGACAACCCCGAGGTCGTCGCCGCGCGCGCCGCCCGCATCCCCGTGGTGCCGCGGGCCGAGATGCTCGCGGAGCTGATGCGGTTCCGATTCGGCATCGCGGTCGCGGGCACCCACGGCAAGACCACGACGACCAGCCTGGTGACCAGCCTGCTGACCGAGGCGGGGCTCGACCCGACCTTCGTGATCGGCGGCCGGCTCAACTCGGCGGGGAGCTCGGCCGGGCTCGGCCGGGGCGACTACCTCGTTGCCGAGGCGGACGAGAGCGACGCCTCGTTCCTCTATCTGCAGCCGATGATGGCGATCGTCACGAACGTCGACGCCGACCACATGGCGACCTATGGCGGCAGCTTCGACCGGTTGCGTCAGACCTTCGTCGAGTTCCTGCACCATCTGCCGTTCTACGGCCTCGCGATCCTCTGCGTCGACGACCCGGAGGTGCGGGGCCTCCTGCCGCAGGTCACCCGGCCGGTGCTGACCTACGGCACCGCGCCCGACGCCGACCTGCGCGCCCGAGCGATCCGGCGGGACGGCCTCGAGACGCACTTCGAGGTGGCCGGGCCGGACGGCCTGCACTTCCCCGTGACCCTGAGCCTGCCGGGGCGCCACAACGTGCTGAACGCCCTCGCGGCGATCGCGGTCGCGCTCGAGCTCGGGGTCGGCGTCGAGGCCGTCCAGCGTGCCCTGCGGGGGTTCCAGGGGATCGGGCGGCGCTTCCAGGTCGCCGGCCGCTGTCAACGCCCCGATGGGGAGATACTTCTGGTGGACGACTACGGCCACCATCCGCGCGAAATCGCGGCGATCATCGACGCGGTGCGGGACGGTTGGCCGGGCCGACGCCTGGTGCTCGCCTTCCAGCCCCACCGCTACACCCGGACCCGCGACCTGCTCGACGACTTCGCGCAGGTCCTCTCGCGGGCCGACGTGCTGTTGCTCGCGGAGGTCTACGCCGCGGGCGAGGCGCCGATCGCCGGCGCGGACGGCCGGGCGCTCAGCCGGGCGGTGAGGGCCAGGGGGGCGGTCGACCCGATCTTCGCCTCGTCGCTCGACGAGATGGCCGAGGTCGCGGACCACGTCGTGCGGGGAGGGGACATCGTCGTGACCATGGGGGCCGGGGACATCGGTGGCATGGCGGCGCGCCTGCACGACCGGCTCTGCGGCGGCGCGCAGCCTCCGCTCGACCTCCCGGGAGCCGCGCCGTGATGGCGGCAGCCGCGATCGAAGCGCCCGGCCTGCGCGGCGAACTGCGTCGCGGGGAGCCGCTTGCGCGCCATACCAGCTGGCGGGTGGGCGGCCCGGCGCGCACCTTCTATCGACCGGCCGACCGCGACGACCTGATCGCCTTCCTCCGGGCCCTGCCCGCCGACGAGCCGCTGCTCTGGCTGGGTCTCGGCAGCAACCTGCTCGTTCGGGACGGCGGTTTTGCCGGCACCGTGCTGGCCGCGAGCGGCCGGCTCACCGCCCTCGGCATGGCCGGGGCCGACCGGCTGCGCGCCGAGGCGGGGGTGGCGTGCGCCCACGTCGCGCGCTTCGCCGCCCGCCGCGGCTTCGTCGGGCTCGAGTTCCTGGCCGGCATTCCCGGGACCATGGGCGGGGCACTCGCGATGAACGCCGGCGCGTTCGGCGGCGAGACCTGGCAGCGCGTGATCGCCGTGGAGACCGTCGACCGGCACGGCGTCGTGCGCGAGCGGGGGCCCGGCGACTACGCGGTGGGCTACCGCGAGGTGCGCGGCCCCGCGGGCGAGTGGTTCCTGAGCGGCACGCTGCGCCTCGAGCCCGGCGACGCCACGGCCGCGCAGCTGCAGATCCGTCAGCTGCTCGACCGGCGCGCGGCGACCCAGCCGACGAGTCAGCCCAGCGGCGGATCCACCTTCCGCAACCCGCCGGGCGATTTCGCGGCGCGGCTGATCGAGGCGGCGGGGTTGAAGGGGCTGACGATCGGTGGCGCGCAGGTGTCGGAGAAGCACGCCAATTTCATCGTCAACGTCGGCGACGCGACGGCGGCGGACATCGAGGCCCTGATCGCGGCCGTGCGTGAGCGGGTGCTGGCGGTGCACGGGGTCGCCCTGCGCGCCGAGGTCCACGTGGTGGGGGAGTCGGCATGACGAGCGCGGCGGAGTTCGGCAAGGTCGCCGTCCTGCTCGGCGGGCGGGCCGCCGAGCGCGAGATATCGCTCATCAGTGGCCAGGCGGTGCTCGCGGGCCTGCGCCGTCGCGGGGTCGACGCCCACCCGGTCGACACCGCGGCGCCGGGCGCCCTGGCGCGGCTCGCGAGCGGCGAGTTCGACCGCGCCTTCGTCGTCCTGCACGGCCGCGGCGGCGAGGACGGCGTGATCCAGGGGGCCCTCGAGGCGATCGGCCTGCCGTACACGGGCAGCGGCGTCCTCGGCTCGGCGATCGGCATGGACAAGTACCGCTGCAAGCTGGTCTGGCAGGGGGCGGGGCTGCCGACCCCGCCGTTCGTCGTCCTGCGTCGCCCCGAGGACCTCAAGGCCGCGTCCGCATTGGGTTTTCCGCTCATGGTGAAGCCCGCTCACGAAGGCTCGAGCATCGGCATCAGCCGGGTGGAGGACGAAATTCACCTCGCAGAGGCGTGGGCAAAGGCGCGCGGATACGATAGCCTTGTCGTCGCTGAGCGATGGGTGCGGGGTGGCGAGTACACCGCTGCGGTGCTAACCGGGCAGGTCTTGCCGCTCATCAAACTAGAAACGCCCCACGCCTTTTACGACTTCGACGCCAAATATCACGCCGACACCACGCGGTACCTGTGCCCGTGCGGACTCGCGCCTGCGAAGGAGCGGGAGCTGCAGGAGCTGGCACTGGCGGCCTTCGAGGCCGCCGGGACGTCCGGCTGGGGACGGGTGGATCTGATGCTGGACGAGGCGGAGCAGCCATGGCTGATCGAGGTCAACACCGTTCCTGGAATGACCGACCACAGTCTCGTGCCGATGGCGGCGCGGGCGTGCGGCATTGATTTCGACGAGCTGGTCTTTCGGATCCTCGAGACTGCGTTGAGCCGGCAATGACCGACACGCCGCACGAGAAAGAGCGCAACGAGCCCGCGCGAGCGCCCGGCGGATGGCGCACCGCGTTCCGGTGGGGGCTCGGTGTCGCCCTGCTCGCGGGCCTCGCGGTCGCGACGCACCGCGTCTCCGACGCGCTCACCGACCCCGAGGTGCTGCCCATCAAGCGGGTGCGCATCGCGGGCGAGCGCACCCACCTCGACCGCGCCGATCTCGAACGCGCGGTGGCCGACGTGGCACGCGGCGGGTTCTTCACCGTCGACGTGCAGCAGGTGTGGCGCGCGGCGCGGCAGCTTCCGTGGGTGGAGGAGGTCAGCGTGCGGCGCGTCTGGCCATCCGAGCTGCGCATCCAGGTCAAGGAGCGGGTGGCGGTGGCGCGCTGGGGAACGGACGGGCTGCTGACCGCGCGCGGCGAGGTGTTCCGGCCGGGAACGTCGACTCTGCCGAAGGACCTGCCGCAACTCGCGGGGGTCGACTCGCGGGCACCCGAGGTGCTCGAGGCCCACGGCCGTCTGACGCAACGCCTCGCTCCCTTGGGCCTCTCGCTGTCGCAGCTGCGCGCGGACGCGCGCGGTGCCTGGTGGCTGACCTTCACCGACGGCCTCACCGTGGCGGTCGGCGCGGAGGACGTGGAGGCGCGCGTCGACCGGTTCGTCCGGCTCTACCCGCAGCTCGCTGCGCGGGGCGACGGCCGGCTCGTCGAGGTGGACCTGCGCTATCCGCACGGGCTCGCGGTGCGCCGGGCGGCCCCGGCCCCGGCCGCGGACACCGTGCCGGAGTCGCTGCCGCGGCCGGCGAAGCCGAAGACGGCGACCAAGGGGCGGGTGTAGATGGCGCGCAAGGGCGACAAGAGCATCATCGTCGGGCTCGACATCGGGACCTCGAAGGTCGTCGCGATCGTCGGCCAGGTGAAGAACGAGGACGAGATCGAGATCATCGGCCTGGGCACGCACCCGTCGCGCGGGCTCAAGAAGGGCGTGGTCGTCAACATCGAGTCGACGGTCCAGTCGATCCAGCGTGCGATCGAGGAAGCCGAGCTGATGGCGGACGTGCAGATCGAGTCCGTGCACGCCGGCATCGCCGGCAGCCACATCCGCGGGCTCAACTCGCACGGCATCGTCGCGATCAAGGACCGCGAGGTCACCGCCAACGACGTGGACCGGGTGATCGACGCGGCGCGGGCGGTGGCGATTCCGGCCGACCAGAAGATCCTGCACATCCTTCCGCAGGAATTCATCATCGACGACCAGGACGGCATCAAGGAGCCCGTCGGCATGTCCGGCGTGCGGCTCGAGGCGTCGTCAAGTGCGTGCGGCGTTGCGGCCTCGAGGTCGAGGACCTGGTGCTCGAGCAGCTCGCCTCGAGCTACTCCGTCCTCGGCGAGGACGAGAAGGACCTCGGCGTGTGCCTGGTCGACATGGGCGGGGGCACCACGGACATCGCCGTGTTCACCGAGGGGTCGATCCGGCACACCGCCGTGATCCCGATCGCCGGCGATCAGGTCACCAACGACATCGCCGTCGCGCTGCGCACGCCGACGCAGTACGCGGAGGACATCAAGCTCCGCTACGCCTGCGCCCTGACGCAGCTCGCGAGTCCCGACGAGACGATCGAGGTGCCGAGCATCGGCGACCGGCCGGCACGACGCCTCAGCCGCCAGACGCTCGCCGAGGTCGTGGAGCCGCGCTACGAGGAACTGCTCAGCCTCGTGCAGCTCGAGCTGCGCCGCAGCGGGTTCGAGGACCTCGTCGCGGGCGGCGTCGTGCTGACGGGCGGCAGCGCGAAGATGGAAGGGCTGATCGAGCTCGCGGAGGAAATTTTTCACATGCCGGTGCGGCTGGGGATGCCCCAGTACGTCAGCGGGCTGGTCGACGTGGTGCGCAACCCGATCCATTCCACCGGGGTCGGGCTGCTGCTCTTCGGCCACAGGAACCGGGCGGCGCGGCTGCGCGACGCGCCCGGGAGCGCGGGATTCAAGGGCGTCTGGAGCCGCATGCGCAGCTGGTTCCAGGGCAATTTCTGATCGGGCGCGCGCCGCGCGGCCGGTTCATCGGACAACTGACGGGTCGAGGGTCGGGAGGCTAGGAAATGTTCGAATTGATGGATGCGTACAGCCAGAACGCGGTCATCAAGGTCGTCGGCGTGGGTGGCGGCGGCGGCAACGCCGTCAGCCACATGGTCAAGTCGAGCATCGAGGGCGTGGACTTCATCTGCGCCAACACCGATGCGCAGGCGCTCAAGAACACCGAAGTGCGCACCGTGCTGCAGATCGGCGCGAACATCACCAAGGGGCTGGGCGCCGGAGCGGACCCCGGGGTCGGCTACCAGGCGGCGGTCGAGGACCGCGAGCGCATCCAGGAGCTGCTCGCCGGGTCCGACATGGTGTTCATCACCGCCGGCATGGGCGGCGGTACCGGCACGGGAGCCGCGCCGGTCGTCGCGGAGATCGCCAAGGAGCTCGGCATCCTCACGGTCGCGGTCGTGACCAAGCCGTTTCCTTTCGAGGGGCGCAAGCGCTTCCAGGTCGCGGAGCACGGCATCGCGGAGCTCGGCAAGCACGTCGACTCGCTGATCACGATTCCCAACGAGAAGCTGCTCGCGGTGCTGGGCAAGAACATGTCGCTGCTCAACGCCTTCTCGGCGGCGAACGACGTGCTGCTCAACGCGGTCGCCGGCATCGCCGAGCTGATCACGCGGCCCGGCCTCATCAACGTCGACTTTGCCGACGTGCGGACGGTCATGATGCGCAAGGGCATCGCGATGATGGGCATGGGCTCGGGCACCGGCGAGAACCGCGCACGCGACGCCGCCGAGGCCGCGATCCAGAGCCCGCTGCTCGAGGACATCTCGCTCACGGGCGCCGAGGGCATCCTGGTGAACATCACCGCCGGCATGAACCTCACGATCGGCGAGTTCGAGGAAGTCGGCATGACCATCAAGGACGTCGCCCGCGAGGACGCGACGGTGGTGGTGGGGACGGTCATCGACCCGCTGCTGGAAGACGAGCTGCGCGTGACGGTCGTCGCCACGGGCCTCGCCGAGAAGAAGGCGTTCCAGGGGAAGCCGGAGCAGCCCATCGACATCGTGTCCATCGTCCGCCCGCTCCACGAGGCGCCGACCGCCCGACCGCAGCCCGAGCGGCGGGAGGTCGAGGGCGGGGGCTTCGCGCGTGGGGACCGTGCGAAGCAGTACGTGGAGTCGGCGCGGCGGGAGGAGATCGACTACCTGGACATTCCGGCTTTCCTACGCCGACAGGCGGACTGATCGATTATTTGCGCTTGCAACATTCGGAAAAAGTTGGTGAACTATTAGGGAAAACCCTAAGCTCAATCCGGGGCCACACCGGCGTGAGGGGGTGGAAGCGGTAGAGCAGCGGCGGTCGGGTGCTGGACCCATGGGGTCCCCCGGCCGGACCGCGGAAAAAGGAAAGGCATGAATTTCATGGCCTTACGGGAGGAAGGGCGGCAGATGATCAGGCAGCGCACGCTCAAGAACGTCATCCGGGCGACCGGCGTGGGTCTGCACACGGGCGAAAAGGTGCTCCTCACCCTGCGGCCCGCGGCCCCCGACACCGGCATCGTGTTCCGGCGCGTCGACCTCAAAGACCCCGTGGACATTCGCGCCTGCGCCGAGAACGTCGGCGACACGCGCCTGTCGACGACGTTGGTCAACGGCAAGGTGCGGATCTCGACGGTCGAGCACCTGCTCTCGGCCTTCGCGGGCCTCGGCATCGACAACGCCTACGTGGACGTCAGCGCCGCCGAGGTGCCCATCATGGACGGCAGCGCGGGCCCGTTCGTGTTCCTGATCCAGTCGGCGGGCGTCGAGGAGCAGAACGCGCCGAAGCGCTTCATCCGGATCAAGAAGCCGATCGTGGTCGAGGACGGCGAGAAGCGGGCGATGTTCGAGCCCTTCGACGGCTTCAAGGTGAGCTTCGCCATCGAGTTCGACCACCCGGCGTTCAAGGACAAGACGCAACAGGCGACCGTCGATTTCTCCTCGACCTCGTTCGTCAAGGAGGTCAGTCGCGCGCGCACCTTCGGCTTCCTGCGCGACATCGAGATGCTGCGCAGTCGCCAGCTCGCGCTCGGCGGCAGCATGGACAACGCGATCGTCGTCGACGACTACCGCGTGCTGAACGAGGACGGGCTGCGCTACGAGGACGAGTTCGTCAAGCACAAGATCCTGGACGCGATCGGCGACCTGTATCTGCTCGGCCACAGCCTGATCGGCGCCTTCAGCGGGTTCAAGTCCGGCCACGCGCTCAACAACCGGCTGCTCAAGGCGCTGATGGCGCAGCCCGACGCGTGGGAAGAGGTGACCTTCGACGACGCGTCGGAGTTCCCCATCTCGTACATGAAGCCGCTGCACGCGACCTGAGGTCGGCGCACACGCCCCGCTGACGCGACGCAGGCCGCCCCCGAGGGCGGCCTCGCGTTTTGGCGGCGTTCAACGACGTCCGTGTCGACTGAGCCGCAGCAGGGCCTGCCGCAACGCGGGGTCCTCGATGCCGGTGGCTGCCTTGGCGATCGCGTCCGCCGCCGCTGCCGACAGGACGGGCCGCCGCCCGCCCGCGGGCGGGGGCTGGCGGGGCGGCGCGACCTGGACGGTGACCGTCTCCACGCGCCAGCGACCGCGCAGGCGCCGGCGCAGGTCGCCACCGAGGTAGCGCAGCCGCGTCGCCCACGGGGGCGAGTCCGCGAGGAGCGTGAGCTCCGTGCCCTCGAGCGTGGCGGCGATGCAGTGAGCCGCGAGATCGCGCGGGACGGCGTCGGTCACCGCGGCAAGCAGCGCGCGCTGCCGCGCGACGGCCGCCGCGAGCCGCCGCAGCGCGTCGGAGCGGCCGAACAGGTCGTCGATGCGTTGCACGGCGCGAGGATCGTCCAGGACCCGGGGCGCCCGCAAGCGGCGGCGCCTTTGGGGTATCATTTCGCGCCTTGTCTGGGTCCCTCTGGTCTGCGCCATGTTCAACCGCCTGTTCAGCAAGATCTTCGGCAGCCGAAACGAGCGCCTCGTGCGGCGCATGTCGAAGTCGGTGGCCGAGATCAACGCCCTGGAGCCGGAGCTCCGGGCGCTCGACGACGCGGCGCTGCGGGCAAGGACCGACGTCTTCCGCGAGCGGCTCGCGAAGGGGGAGGCGCTCGATGCCCTGCTGCCCGAGGCCTTCGCCGCGGTGCGCGAGGTGTCGCGCCGCGTCCTCGACATGCGCCACTTCGACGTCCAGCTGATCGGCGGCATGGTCCTGCACCGTGGGAAGATCGCAGAGATGCGCACCGGCGAAGGCAAGACGCTGGTCGCGACGCTGCCGGTCTATCTCAACGCGCTGCCCGGCAAGGGCGTGCACGTGGTGACCGTGAACGACTACCTGGCGCGACGCGACGCGGCGTGGATGGGGCGCATCTACCACGCGCTCGGGCTCACCGTCGGCGTCATCAACTCGTCGGGCGGGATGGGGCCGGACACGTCGTCCTTCCAGTTCGACCCGACCTACAACGACCCGGCGGGACACCGCCACCTGCGCCCCGTGAGCCGTCGGGAGGCCTACCACTGCGACGTCACCTACGGCACGAACAACGAGTTCGGCTTCGACTACCTGCGTGACAACATGGCCTTCGCCGCCGACCAGCGGGTGCAGCGGCGCAACTACGCGATCGTGGACGAGGTGGACTCGATCCTCATCGACGAGGCGCGCACGCCGCTCATCATCTCGGGCCCGTCCGACGAGAGCTCGCAGCTCTACGGGGAGGTCAACGACATCATCCCGGGCCTCAAGCGCCAGCCGCCGATCACCAACGAGGAGGGGAAGCCGGACTTCGGGCCGGGCGACTACTCGGTGGACGAGAAGGCGCGCCAGGCCTTCCTGAGCGACGAGGGCCACGAGCACGTCGAGGAGGCCCTGCTGGAGCGCGGCCTGCTGGATGCGGGCTCGAGTCTCTACGACGCCTCGAACATCATCCTGATGCACCACGTCAACGCCGCCCTGCGCGCGCACGTGCTGTTCAAGCGTGACGTCGACTACATCGTGCGTGGCGGACAGATCGTCATCGTCGACGAGTTCACCGGCCGCACCATGCCGGGCCGCCGCTGGTCCGACGGCCTGCACCAGGCGGTGGAGGCGAAGGAAGGCGTGCCGATCCAGGCCGAGAACCAGACGCTGGCCTCGATCACCTTCCAGAACTACTTCCGCCTGTACGCCAAGCTCGCCGGCATGACCGGCACCGCGGACACCGAGGCCTACGAGTTCCAGCAGATCTACGGTCTCGAGGTCGTCGTCGTCCCGACCAACCAGCCGATGATCCGCGACGATCAGTCGGACCTCGTCTACCTCACGCAGGGCGAGAAGTTCGACGCGATCCTCGCCGACATCAAGGACTGCATCGCCCGCGGCCAGCCGGCGCTGGTCGGCACGGCGTCGATCGAGGTGTCGGAGCACGTCTCGAAGCTGCTCGGGGACGCCGGCATTCCGCACCAGGTGCTGAACGCCAAGCACCACGAGCAGGAGGCCGGCATCGTCGCGCAGGCGGGCCGTCCCGGCACCGTCACGATCGCCACGAACATGGCGGGCCGCGGCACGGACATCGTGCTCGGCGGCAGCCTCGAGCCCGAGCTGCTGGCGCTCGGCGACGCGCCCGACCCGGCCGCGGTGGCGGCCGCCAGGGCGGCCTGGCAGGAGCGTCACGCCCAGGTCATCGCGGCGGGCGGGCTGCGCGTGGTCGGCACCGAGCGCCACGAGTCGCGGCGCATCGACAATCAGCTGCGCGGCCGCTCGGGCCGCCAGGGCGATCCGGGCTCGAGCCGCTTCTACCTGTCGCTCGAAGACAACCTGATGCGCATCTTCGCCTCGGAGCGCGTCGGCGCCCTCATGCAGAAGCTCGGCATGAAGGAGGGCGAGGCCATCGAGCACCCCTGGGTCAACAAGGCGATCGAGAACGCGCAGCGCAAGGTCGAGGGCCGCAACTTCGACATTCGCAAGCAGCTGCTCGAGTACGACGACGTCGCCAACGACCAACGCAAGGTGATCTACCAGCAGCGCGACGAGCTGATGAACACCGACGACGTCTCGGAGGCCGTCGGGGCCATCCGCCGCGACGTGGTCAACGGCGTCATCGACACCTTCGTGCCGCCCGAGAGCATCGAGGACCAGTGGAACATCCCGGGCCTCGAGGCGGCGCTGCGCGAGTCCTTCGACCTCGACCTGCCGGTGCAGGAGTGGCTCGACGCGGACTCGAGCCTGCACGAGGAGACGCTGCGCGGCCGCATCCTCGGCGCGCTCGAGGAATCGCACGCGCAGAAGCAGGAACTGGTCGGGCCCGAGGTCATGCGCCAGTACGAGAAGGGCGTGATGCTGCAGAGCCTCGACCACCACTGGAAGGAGCACCTCGCGGCGATGGACTACCTGCGTCAGGGCATCCACCTGCGCGGCTACGCCCAGAAGAACCCGAAGCAGGAGTACAAGCGCGAGGCCTTCGAGATGTTCTCGCGCATGCTCGACACCATCAAACAGGACGTCGTCGGCCAGATCTCGAAGGTGCAGGTGCGCACGCAGTCCCTGCCGACGGAGCTGCCCGAGCCGAGCACCGAGGGATTCCAGTTCAAGCACGAGGAGTTCACGGGCTTCGACGCCGAGGAGGCGGCGGCGCCGGGCGACGCCGAGCCCGCCGAGCGGCCGCAGACCTTCGTGCGCGGCGAGCGCAAGGTCGGCCGCAACGAGCCGTGCCCGTGCGGCTCGGGCAAGAAGTACAAGCACTGCCACGGCCGGCTGGACTGACCGGGGGCGACCCGCGATGACGCCGGCCTTCCTGCCGATTTCCGGTCTGCGGCTCGGCTGCGCGGCGGCCGGGATCCGCTACCGGAACCGCAACGACCTCGTCGCCATCGAGCTGGCGCCGGGGGCGACCTGCGCCGCCGTGTTCACCCGCAACGCCTTCTGCGCCGCGCCGGTCGTGGTCGCGCGCGAGAACCTCGGTGACGCGATGCCGCGCTACCTGCTCGTCAACTCCGGCAACGCGAACGCTGGCACGGGCGAGCCCGGCCTCGCGGCGGCGCACGAATCCTGCCGGCTGCTCGCCGCCGCCGCCGGCTGCCGGCGCGAGGAGGTCCTGCCCTTCTCGACGGGGGTGATCGGCGAGCCGCTGCCGGTCGAGCGGATCGGCGCGGCGCTGCCCGCGCTGCTCGACGACCTCGCCGAGGACGGCTGGCCGCGCGCGGCGGACGCGATCATGACGACCGACACGGTGCGCAAGCTCGTCTCGCGCGAGGCGATCGTCGGCGGCGCCGCGATCCGCGTCACCGGGATGGCCAAGGGCGCCGGCATGATCTGCCCCGACATGGCAACCATGCTGGCCTTCGTCGCGACCGACGCGACCGTGCCCGGGGCGCTGCTCGAGCGCTGCCTCGCGCAGGCGGTCGCCCCGTCGTTCAACGCGATCACGGTGGACGGCGACACGTCGACGAACGACGCCTGCGTGCTCGTGGCGACCGGCGGCTCGGGCGTGGTGGTCGACGCCGCCGACTCGCCGGCGGGGCGCGCCCTGTTCGAGGCGGTGCGCGACGTGTGCATCGCGTTGGCGCGCGCCATCGTGCAGGACGGCGAAGGGGCGACGAAGCTCGTCGAGATCGTGGTCGAGGAGGCGCGCGACGGGGAGGAGGCCCGCCGGGTGGCCTACACGATCGCGCACTCGCCGCTCGTGAAGACCGCCCTCTACGCGTCGGACCCGAACTGGGGCCGCATCCTGGCCGCAGTGGGTCGCGCGGGCGTCGCCGACCTCGGCATCCGGGGCGTGCGCATCTGGCTCGACGACGTGCGCATCGTGCGCGACGGCGGCCGCGACCCCGACTACACCGAGGCCGCCGGCCGCGCCGCGCTGGCGAAGGCGGAGCTCACGATCCGCGTCGCCCTGGGCCGCGGGCAGGCGCGCGAGCGCCTGCTCACCTGCGACCTGTCGGTCGACTACGTGAAGATCAACGCCGAGTACCGGACCTGACCGGCGGGGTCGTCCCGCGCTCATGGTGCGCCCCTCCCTGCACGTCGCGGCGGGTGTGATCGCGGACCCGGATGGTCGCGTCCTGCTCGCGCGCCGGGCGGAGGACGCCCACCAGGGCGGGCTATGGGAGTTCCCCGGCGGCAAGGCGGAGCGCGGCGAGGGCATCAGCGAGGCCTTGCGCCGCGAGCTGGCGGAGGAGCTCGGCATCGAGGTGCGTGCCCACCGCCCGCTGATCCGGGTACGCCACGCCTACGCCGACCGCGAGGTGGTCCTGGACGTCCACCGCGTGACCGACTGGCGGGGCGAGCCCGCGGGCCTCGAAGGCCAGCCGCTCGCCTGGGTCCCGCCGCAGGAACTGGCGCGCTGGCCCATGCCGGCGGCGGACCGGCCGATCGTCGCGGCGGTGCAACTGCCCGACACCTACCTGATCACGCCCGTGCCCGAGGGCGCGCCCGAGGCCTTCGCGCACCGGCTCGACGGCGCGCTGCGCCGCGGCGTCCGCCTCGTCCAGCTGCGGGCACCGGGGTGGGCGCGCTCGGCGGTCCAGCCCTACGCGGTCGCCGCGCTCGCGCGCTGCCGCGCCCGCGCGGCGCGGCTGCTGATCCACCGCGACGGCGATCTCGCCACGGCGATCGGTGCCGACGGTGTGCACCTCACCGCGTCGCAGCTCGCGGGCGGGGCGCCCCGTCCGCTACCGGAGGGCATGCTCGTCGGGGCCTCCTGCCACGACCCGGAAGAGCTCGCGCGCGCCGAGGCGGTCGGCGCCGATTTCGCCGTGCTCGGCCCCGTGCTGCCGACCCGCTCGCACCCCGGGGCCTCCGGCATCGGCTGGGACCGCTTCGCGGCCTGGACCGACGCCGCGCAGATCCCGGTCTACGCGCTGGGCGGCATGCGCCCCGA
>JALORY010000093.1 GCA_025458675.1 Gammaproteobacteria bacterium
AGGCGCTGCGTCTCGCGGCGGCGGCGGAGTCGGCGAGCGAGCACCCGATCGCCCGCGCGATCACCGCCGCGGCCCGCGAGCGCGGGCTCGCGGTCCCGGCCCCGGAGACCTTCGTCGCCGAGCCCGGGCGCGGCGTGCGGGCGCGCGCCGAGGGGCGCGAGCTCGCCGTCGGCACCGCGCGTCACCTCGCCTCGCTCGGGATCGACGCCGGACCGGGCGCCGCCGAGGCCGTCGCGCTCGAGGGCGCCGGCGCCACCGTGGTGCACCTCGCCGTGGACGGCCGGCTCGTCGCGGTGCTGGCGGTCGCGGACCCGCTGAAGGACGGCAGTGCCGACGCGGTCGCGCAGCTGCGCTCGCTCGGGCTCGAGGTGGTGATGCTGACCGGCGACCGGCGCGGGCCGGCCGAGGCGGTCGCGCGGGCCGCCGGGATCGCGAGCCTGCGCGCCGAGGTGCTGCCCGCCGACAAGGCCGCGGAGGTCGCGCAGCTGCAGGCCGCGGGCCGGCGCGTGGTGTTCGTCGGCGACGGCATCAACGACGCGCCTGCGCTGGCCCGCGCCGACGTCGGCGTCGCGCTGGGCACGGGCACGGACATCGCGGTCGAGGCCGGCGACCTGGTGCTCATGTCCGGCGACCTGCGCGGCGTCGCGACCGCCGTGCGCCTCGCGCGCCGCACCCTCGGGACGATCCGGGGCAACTTCTTCTGGGCCTACGCGTACAACGTCGCGCTGATCCCGCTCGCGGCGGGCGCCTTCTTCCCCTGGACCGGCGTGCTGCTGAACCCGATGCTCGCCGCCGCGGCCATGAGCCTGTCGAGCGTGTTCGTGGTGACCAACAGCCTCCGCCTGCGGCGCTTCGACGCCCGCCGGGCCTGACGGCGCCGCCTCGCCCCGGGAGGCCGGCCGACCGTGCTCGCCCCGAACGCCGACGACGCGGCAGCGCCCCCCGAGGGCGCAGGCCACCTGCGGGTCCTGACCGGCCCCCTGCAGGGCCGGATGCTCGCGCTCGGCAAGCGCGTCAACGCCATCGGCCGGGCGTCCGAGCCGATCCTGGCGATCGCCTGCGGCGAGCGGCGCTGCTTCCTGATGCGCCTCGGCGGCTGGGACCGCTGCGAGCGCATCACCGTGAACGGCATCCTGTTGGGCAGCCGCGCCCGTCGGCTGCGCGACGGGGACGTCATCGCGGTGGGGAACGTGCGCTTCGCCTACGTGGCGCCGCCGGCGGGCTGACGCGCCTCTCGACCGTGGCGCCGGCGCGGTCCCCCTGCGGGCGGGCGCTCGCCCGCTTCGGCTATCCTGTGCCCCCCACGTCCGCGAGACCGCACGATGTCCCCTCCCCTCATCGCCCGCCGCCGCACGGTGCCGGTGACCATCGGCCGGGTCACCGTCGGCGGCGGCGCCCCCGTCGTCGTGCAGTCGATGACGAACACGGAGACGGCCGACGTCGACGCGACTGCGCGCCAGGTGGCCGAGCTCGCGCGCGCGGGCTCGGAGCTCGTGCGGATCACCGTGAACGACGACGACGCCGCCCGCGCGGTGCCCCGCATCCGCGAGCGCCTCGACGCGTGGGGCCTCGACGTCCCGCTCGTCGGCGACTTCCACTTCAACGGCCACCGCCTGCTCGCGGACCACCCCGCCTGCGCGGTGGCGCTCGCCAAGTACCGCATCAACCCCGGCAACGTCGGCAGCGGCGAGAAGAAGGACGCGCAGTTCGCCGCGATGATCGAGACCGCGCTGCGCCACGACAAGGCGGTGCGCATCGGCGTCAACTGGACGACAAGGCGGTGCGCATCGGCGTCAACTGGGGCAGCCTCGACAAGGGCCTCGTCGCCCGCATGATGGACGAGAACGCGCGCGCCGCCGAGCCCAAGGACGCGGACGAAATGACCCGCGAGATCATGGTCGCGTCCGCGCTCGACAGCGCGGCGCGCGCCGAGGCGCTCGGCCTGCCCCGCTCGCGCATCGTGCTGTCGTGCAAGATGAGCGGCGTGCAGGACCTGATCGGCGTCTACCGGCTGCTCGCCGCGCGCAGCGACCACGCGCTGCACCTCGGCCTGACCGAGGCGGGCATCGGCTCGAAGGGCATCGTCGCCTCCACGGCGGCGCTCGCGGTACTGCTGCAGGAAGGCATTGGCGACACCATCCGCATCTCGCTCACGCCCGAGCCCGGCGGCGACCGCGCGCAGGAGGTGCGGGTCGCGCAGGAGATCCTGCAGACCATGGGGCTGCGCGCGTTCTCGCCGCTGGTGATCGCCTGCCCCGGCTGCGGCCGCACCACGAGCACGGTCTTCCAGTCGCTCGCGCAGGACATCCAGAGCTACCTGCGCGAGCGCATGCCCGAGTGGCGCGAGCGCTATCCCGGCGTCGAGGCCATGCAGGTCGCGGTGATGGGCTGCGTGGTGAACGGCCCCGGCGAGAGCCGCCACGCCAACATCGGCATCAGCCTGCCGGGCACCGGCGAGCGCCCCGCCGCGCCGGTGTTCGTCGACGGCGAGAAGTTCACGACGCTCAAGGGCGAGGGCATCGCCGACGCGTTCAAGCAGATCGTCGACGAGTACGTGCGGACGCGATACGGGTCGCAGTGACCCGGTGCCGGTCCTCCGGAGAGCCGCACCGCAACCGAAAGGCGGTGTCGATCACCCCTCCGGCGCGCAGACCTTGCCCGCCAGCGCGGCGGCGACCGTCTTGACGACCAGCAGCACGATGACCGCGTTCAGCACCACGTGCAGGGCGATCCCGAGGTACGCGAAGAAAGCGAGCCCGGACAGCTCGTGCATCGTGAGCGTCGCGACGGTGATCGCGGCCAGCGGAAAGGAATAGGCCCACCACGACAGCGCGAAGGGCAGGCGCGCGAAGCGCCGCACCTGCGTGAACAGCAGCAGCGTGAGGAACAGCCCGCTGTAGTAGGCGAAGCGCGCGAAGGGGTCGAGGCCGCCGGTCAGCTTGACGTAGGCGAGGAAGGACACCGCCGGCGGCGCGATCAGGATGAACAGGGTGGGCATCAGCCGCTCCGGCAGCGGCGGGTGGAAGAAGACCCGGTAGAAGAGGATCGCGAGCAGCACCAGCCAGAACAGCACGCCCACGCTGAAGAAGAACCAGTTGAGCTCGGCCGGCGCGTGCGCCACGCCCGCGACCGGGATCAGGACGTTGCCGACGACGGGAATGAACCAGGCCGGGTTGAAGTGCTGGATCTCGAAGGTCTGGTGGTGGATCCAGAACGACAGGATGACCAGCACGAAGGCCAGCTGCCCCGCCGCGCCGATCGCCCAGAGCCCGAGCGAGGGGGTCGGGGCCAGCGGCAGCAGCACGGTGCCGGCGAGCACGAAGCTGATGGACACGGTGGGGAAGAAGCTCATGCGGATCGGGTGGTGCAGCTCCTCCCGGACGCGCGCCGGGTGGCGCAACAGCTTGGTCGCGTAGAGCCCCAGCACGCCGCCCATGACCGCGAGCGTCACGGCGGCCAGGATCGGCCCGACGACGCCCGGGAAGAAGCCGAGGCGACCGCCGAGCAGCCAGGCGAGCGTGAGGCCGGCGAGCCCCATCACCATCGCGAACAGCGAGATCGGACAGAATTCGAGGCGGTTGTTGGAGAAACTCACGGCGGCTCCCATGTAGCGGGGTGAAGGCGCCGGGCGGGACCGCCGGCGGCCCACGGATAGTGCCGGAGTTGGCGCCGGCATTTAAATCCGAGCGTAACGATCAACAAAACCCCCAAGGAGGCGCAATGACCATTCGCAACGTGATTCCCCTTGCCGTGGCGGGGCTGCTCGCCACCGGAACGGCGGCCGCCGAGCCGACGACCGTGGCGACGAAGCAGCTCTCGCTGGACGCCGCGCTGAAGATGGCGCAGGGCACCGTGCTGGCCTGTCGCGCGAAGGGCATCCAGGTGGGCGTGACCGTGGTCGACCGGTCCGGGACCCCGCAGGTGATGCTGCGCGACAGCCTCGCCCCGCCCGTCACGGAGACGATCAGCCGGATGAAGGCCGTCACGGCGATCAACTTCACCGCGCCGACGTCTGCGCTCGCACGGCGCGCAGACACTCCGATCGGCCGCGTGCCCGGGCTGGTCATGTCGGCCGGCGGCGTGCCCGTGTCGGTGGCAGGGGCGGTGCTCGGCGCGATCGGCGTGAGCGGCGCGCCGGACGGGGCGGTCGACGAGGAGTGCGCGGTGCAGGGCGCGAAGCCGGTGATCGAGGAGATCGAGCTCGGCGGCTGACTGCCAAAGCGGCTGCACAACCCGTGTCCAAATGTCATGGACGAGGCCATAATTGGCGGGAGGTAGGCTACCAAGTCAGTAGGAAATGACTGATGAGAACGGCATGACGCTGCTCAAGTCGCCCCGTTGCGCGTGGTTGATGCTGACCGCCTCGCTGCCCGGCCGCTCGGGCACCCCCCGCGTCCGCCTCTGGCGCGGCGTGCGGGATCTCGGCGCGGTGGCCCTGCGTGATGGCGTGTACCTGCTGCCGGACACGCCCTCGGCGCGGGAGGGGTTCCGGCGACTCGCCACCGAGGTCGGGGAGGCGCACGGCGAGGCCCTGATCCTCGAGCTCGCGCCCCAGCCGCTCGACGCGCAGCGCGACCTCGTCGCCCGCTTCGACCGGGGCGAGCACTACGCGGAAGTGCTGACCACCGCCGCGGCCGTGCGCGAACGGCTGCCGCGCGAGACGGAATCCGCGGCCCGGCGGGCACTGCGGTCGCTGCACCGGGAGCTCGCCGCGGTCGAGTCGATCGACTTCTTCCCCGGCGAGGCGCGGGAGGAGGCCCGGGGCGCGGTCGCCGCGCTGGCCATCACGACCGACGCCCGTTTCTCCCCGGGCGGCCCGATGGCGGAGTCCCGCCTCATCCCGCGGCTCGACGTCGCGGCCTACCAGGGACGCACCTGGGCGACCCGCCGCCGGCCGTGGGTCGATCGGCTGGCGAGTGCCTGGCTGATCCGTCGCTTCGTCGACCCGCAGGCCCGCTTCCTCTGGCTCGCGGATCCGGCCGACTGCCCCGCCGACGCGGTGGGGTTCGACTTCGACGGCGCCGCCTTCAGCCACGTCGGCAAACGCGTGACGTTCGAGGTGCTGCTCGTCACGTTCGGGCTCGACGGCAACCCCGCGCTGGGCCGCGTCGGGAGCCTCGTCCGCCACCTGGAAAACGGCGGCACGCCGGTGGCCGAGGCCCCCGGCTTCGAGGCCGTGCTCGCCGGCCTGCGGGCCGGCCTGCCCGACGACGACGCCCTGCTGGCGGCGGCGCTCCCGCTGCTCGACGCCCTCTACCGCAACTACTCGGGCACGCACAGCTGACCACGACACGCGCCTGACGGGAGCGCAGCCCCGGGTCTCGAGGCGGTGCCGATCGACGCGTGCGGCACCGTCCTGCGCGGCACGCTAGTCGTGTCCGACAGGAGGCTGGTGGGGTGCAATCGACCCCGTCACCTCGGTCAGCACACTGTCGAGGGCGGCTTCGAAGACGTCGAGCGTTTGCGCCCCGACCAGGCGGCGCCGCAGGTGCACCTCGGCGCCGCGGCTTCGGCTCAGGCCGACAAAAAAAGTCGGTGTCCCTCGAACGAAGAGCTGTTGCCCCAGCGCGAGGTCTTGCTGCACGGCTTCGGCCGTCGCGGAGTCGCCCAGGCAGCGCGAGAACTCCGCCGCGTCCGCACCGAGCGCTGCCGCGTGCGACTCGAGCAGTTCGGGTTGCAGGTGCCCGGGACTGGAGAGCAGGCGTTGGCGCATGGGCTGGAAGAGGCTCTGGTCGGCGGCACAGCGAGCCGCGATCGCGGCTCCGTACGCCGCCGGGTGCCTGGTCTCGATCGGGAAGTCGAAGAAGACGTACCGCACGCGACCGGTGTCGACGTAGCGCTCGACGAGGACGGGCAGGATCGAATTGGCGTGACGGCGGCAGAAGCCGCACTGCAGGTCGCTGAACTCGATGAGCGTCAGGGCCGCTTCAGGCCTGCCGAGGGCCGGGTGCCCCTCGACACTGAGGACGAGGTCTTCGGCCTTCACCGGCGATCGCGTCTGTCTGGCGACGGAACGCAGGACGTCGGTTTCTCTCGCCTCGTCTGCCGCCGATGGCGCGGGGGACGTTGTCGGATCGTCCGCGCCGGCGACGCCGCCGGTGAGCAGCGCGACGAGCGCCGCCAACTTTGGCCAGCCCCCGTGCCCTGGACGACCTCGCGATGTGGCCATTTTCGACACCTCTCTGCCGGTGGCCGGTGAGTGGGCTGGCTCTGGGCGCCGCTCCGCGCCACCCCGGGCCGCGTCAGCGACGGCTCGCGTAGTAGCGGCTCAGGGAGAGCAGCTGATCGTCCATGAGCGGACGAAGCGCCTTGAGCATCTTGTCCGGCTGCGGCAGCCTCTGCGCGTCCTGGCCGTCGCGGTACTGCTGCATCGACAGCAGCAGGTACTGGGGCGCCTGGCCTGCGATCCGCGGCGTGTCCCGATCCTGGTGACGTCCCTCCTGCTCGTGGCACTCCGCGCACAGCCGGTCGTGGAGTTCCCGGCCCGCCTCGACCTCCGCCTGCGCCGCGACACCGCGCCACGCGGTCCAAGGCCGGCTGCCGAACTGCTTCGCCAAGGTCCGCAACTCGGAGTCGGTGTAACCCTTGGCAAGGCGACCCATGATCGTCGACGGCCTCTCGTGGTTCTTGAACTGCACCATCACGCGGGCGAAATAAACCTTGTCCAGGCCCGCAATGCTCGGGATCCCCTCCCCCGCGGTCACGCCGCCGGAGCCGTGACAGCCCGTGCAGCCGCTGCCCAGCAGCGTGTCCGCTTCGGTATCCGCCGCTACGGGTGTCGCGACGATGACGGCGCCGAGCAACGCGTGCCACGCCCGGGGGAAGGGCACCCGCCGTGCACTCTCGGCAGGCATAGCGTCACGGGCGGCCGTCACGGGCCTTGTTGCGCCAGCCAGGTGGCGATCGATCGAAGCTCTGCGTCGGTCGGCGGGGCG
>JALORY010000041.1 GCA_025458675.1 Gammaproteobacteria bacterium
CCGCCATGACGGTCCCCGACATTTCCGCCGGGTTCAACTGGCCCATGACAGTCTGTACGGTGTGCACCGTACTCATCTCGTCACCGTGCACACCGCTCGTCAGGGTGATGCGCTTGCCGGGTTTGGCTCCCTTCGCCACGATCACCGACACGTACCAGTACTGTCCCGTGGACATTTGCACACCCTGGAAGTACAGCAGGTGTTTCTTGCCCGGCTCCAGGTCATCGGTGTTCAGTGAACTGATCACCTTCTTCCCGCTGATCACATCCCCCGTGTAGAGCGTGCTGATCTTGGCCGGCGTTGCGGGGGCGCTGACCTCGGCTTGCGCCATGCCGACACCGGTCAGTGCAAACGCAGCGATCAGCAACGATTGCATGAGGTTGCGACGCCTACGGCTAACGAGCGGTTCTTTGAGCATCATCAGCTCCTTGTTATAGGCGTGCAATTTCCAAGCGACAGGCGGATTCTCGCGCGCGGCCACAGGCCTCACTCGCACCCATGCCGGTCGATGCCGGCCTCGGCCATCGCCACTGCGCGGAACACGGCGCGGCCCTTGTTCATGGTCTCTTCCCACTCGAGCTGTGGCTGCGAGTCGGCGACCACGCCGGCGCCGGCCTGGATGCTGAGGTGGCCGTCCTTTAGCCCACCGCGCCGGAGTAGACGCCGCGCTTCACCGGCTCGAGCTCGTCGATGATCTCCATCGCGCGGATCTTCGGCGCGCCGGAGACGGTGCCGGCGGGGAAGGTGGCGCGCAGCACGTCGATGGCGGTCATGCCGTCCGAGAGCTCACCGGTCACGTTCGAGACGATGTGCATCACGTGCGAGTAGCGCTCGACGATCATGCGGTCGGTGACGCGCACGCTGCCGACCTTCGCGACCCGGCCGACGTCGTTGCGGCCGAGGTCGATGAGCATGAGGTGCTCGGCGATCTCCTTCGGGTCGGCCAGCAGCTCGGCCTCGAGCGCCGCGTCCTCGTCGTCGGTCGCGCCGCGCCGGCGCGTGCCGGCGATCGGCCGCACCGTCACGACGCCGTCCTCGAGGCGCGTGAGGATCTCGGGCGAGGAGCCGACGATGTGGAAGTCGCCGAGGTCGAGGAAGTACATGTAGGGCGACGGGTTCAGGCCGCGCAGTGCGCGGTAGAGGTCGAGCGGCGCCGCCTGGTAGGGGATGGTGAGCCGCTGCGAGAGCACGACCTGCATGCAGTCGCCGTCGAGGATGTACTCCTTGATGCGCTCGACGGCGCGCTTGAAGCCGTCCTCCGTGAATCCGGAGACGAAGTCGGTCTCGTCCACCTGGCGGGGCAGGGTGCACTTCTCGCGCGGCGCGCCGCGCTGCATCGCGCAGATGAGGCCGGTGATGCGCTCCTGCGCCTGCGCGATCGTGCCGCCGGAGGTCGGATCGACGTGCACGACGACATACATCCGGCCGCGCAGGTTGTCGAAGACGACCACTTCCTCGGAAACCATCAGCAGGATGTCGGGCGTGGCGAGGGGATCCGGGTTGGGACAGCGCGCGAGCTTGGGCTCGACGTAGCGCACCGTGTCGTAGCCGAAGTAGCCGACCAGCCCGCCGGTGAAGCGCGGCAGACCCTCGACTGGCGCGACGTCGTAGCGCCTCGCGAAGGCTTCGATGAGCGCGAGCGGGTCGGCGGTCTCGTGCTCCTCCACCACGTGCCCGTCGGTCTGCACGGTAACGCGGTGGCCGGCGACGCGTAGCACGGTGCGGCAGGGCAGGCCGATGATCGAGTAGCGGCCCCACTTCTCGCCGCCCTGCACGGACTCGAGCAGGTAGGAGTACGGGCCCGCGGCGAGCTTGAGGTAGGTGCTGAGCGGGGTGTCCAGGTCGGCGAGGACCTCGCAGGCGACCGGGATGCGGTTGTGACCTCTGGCCGCGAGGGCGGCGAACTGTTCGGCGTTCATGGGGTGCTCTACGCAGTGACGGGGGACGACGGCTGACCGGCGAGGGTCAGCGGCGCCATCGTGTGCCGGTGTCGGTCGGCGGGGGGCGTGGTGGGCACTTCATGGTCGATGTTCGCAAGCCAGATCGGTTCCTGACGGGGTGGGGCTGTGAGGACCGTCAGCGGCAGGGATGCCGCTGTCGAGCCTACAAGGATGTACTCACGGCGTGTCCGAGCAGCCCCACCCCGTCAGGGGCCGCAGTGACCCGATCGACGACCGGCACCATAGGGCAAAACGCCGCGGGTCGCCAAGCCCGCGCCGCTCAGTGCGCCTCGTCCCAGTTGTCGCCGACGCCGACGTCCACGACGAGCGGCACCGTGAGGTCGGCGGCGTCCTGCATCAGGGCCCGGATGCGCGCCGCCACCTCGTCCACGGTCTCGGACGCCACTTCGAACACCAGCTCGTCGTGCACCTGCATCAGCATGCGGGCGGGCGCCCCGTCCCGCTCCAGCCAGGCGTCGACCGCGATCATCGCCCGCTTGATGATGTCGGAGGCCGTGCCCTGCATCGGGGCATTGATGGCGGTGCGCTCCGCGGCCGCGCGGATCGGCGGGTTGCGGGCCTTGATGTCCGGCAGGTAGAGGCGGCGCCCGAGCACGGTCTCGACGTAGCCCTGCTCGCGTGCCTGCTCCCGGGTGCGGTCCATGAAGGCGCGCACGCCCGGGTAGCGCTCGAAGTAGCGGTTCACGTAGGCCTGGGCGAACTCCCGCTCGATGCCGAGCTGCTTCGCGAGGCCGAAGGCCGACATGCCGTAGATGAGGCCGAAGTTGATCGCCTTGGCGCTGCGCCGCTGGTCGGGGGTCACGTCGTCCGGGGCGACGCCGAACACCTCCGCCGCGGTCGCGCGATGGACGTCGCGGCCTTCGGCGAAGGCGCGACGCAGCCCGTCGTCGCCCGACAGGTGCGCCATGATCCGCAGCTCGATCTGCGAGTAGTCCGCCGCGAGCATGCGGCAGCCCTCCGCCGGGACGAAGGCCCGCCGGATGCGCCGGCCGTCGTCGGTGCGCACCGGGATGTTCTGCAGGTTGGGATCGGAGGACGAAAGCCGGCCCGTCGCCGCGACCGCCTGGTGGTAGGAGGTGTGCACGCGCCCCGTCCGCGCGTTGACCATCTGGGGCAGCTTGTCGGTGTAGGTCGACTTGAGCTTCGACAGGCCGCGGTGCTCGAGGATGACCGCCGGCAGCGCGATGCCCTTGTCGGCCAGTTCCTGCAGCACCGACTCGGCCGTCGAGGGCGCGCCGGTCGGCGTCTTGGCGAGCACGGGCGCGCCCAGGCGCTCGTAGAGGATCTCGCCGATCTGCTTGGGCGACCCGAGGTTGAAGGGGCTGCCGGCGACCTGGTACGCGTGCTGCTCGAGCGCGTGCATGCGCGCCGCGAGCTCGCGGCTCTGCGCGGCCAGCATCGCGGTGTCGACGCGCACCCCTCGCCGCTCCATGCGCGAGAGCACCGGCACCAGGGGCATCTCGAGATCGCGCAGCAGCGTGGCCAGCGGCGGCACCGCCTCGAGCTGCGGCCAGAGCGCCCGATGCAGCCGCAGCGTGACGTCGGCGTCCTCGGCCGCGTACTCGGCCGCGCTCTCGATAGGCACCTGGTCGAAGCCGATCTGCTTCGCGCCCTTGCCGGCCACGTCCTCGTAGTGGATGGTCTTCTCGCCGAGGTACTTCTCGGCGAGCGAGTCCATGTCGTGGCGCGTCGCGGTCGCGTCCAGGACGTAGGACTCGAGCATCGTGTCGAAGGCGATGCCGGCGAGCGCGACGCCGTGCCGGGCGAGCACGCTCATGTCGTACTTGAGGTTCTGGCCCACCTTGGGCCGGGCAGGGTCCTCGAGCAGAGGCTTGAGCGCCGCGAGCACGGCGTCGCGGTCGAGCTGGTCGGGTGCGCCGGGGTAGCGGTGGCCGACCGGGACGTAGGCCGCCTCGCCGGGCTCGATCGCGAAGGACACGCCGACCAGCTCCGCCTCCATGTAGTCGAGGCTCGTCGTCTCGGTGTCGAAGGCGAGCAGCGGCGCCTGCGCCAGGCGCGCGATCCAGTCGCTCAGCTGCGCCGCATCGAGCACGGTGTCGTAGCGGCGGTTCGCCGCCGGCGCAGTCGCGAGGCCGGGCCCCTGCGCCGGCGGTGTCACGTCGAGCGTGGCGAGCAGCCGCTTCGCCTCGAGCCGCTGGTACCACTCGCGGAGCGTCGCGACGTCCGGCGGGGCGGGGCGCAGGTCCGTGGGGCCGAGGTCGAGCGGCAGCGCGGTTCGGATCGTCACCAGGTCGCGCGAGACCGGCAGCCGGTCGCGGCTGGCGCGCAGGTTCTCGCCGGCGCGGCCCGTGATCTCGTCCGCCTTTGCAAGGAGCGCGTCGAGGCTGCCGTGCTCCGCGAGCCACTTCGCCGCGGTCTTGGGGCCGCACTGGGGCACGCCGGGGACGTTGTCGACGCTGTCGCCGACCAGGGTCAGGTAGTCGATCACCTGCTCCGGCGCGACCCCGAGCTTCTCGATCACGCCGGCCCGGTCGAGCACCTGGTCGGTCATCGTGTTGACCAGCGTGACGTGCGGCCCGACCAGCTGGGCCAGGTCCTTGTCGCCCGTCGAGATCAGGGTGTCTAGGCCCTGCGCGGCCGCCTCCGTGGCGAGCGTGCCGATCACGTCGTCGGCCTCGACGCCCGGCACCACCAACAGCGGCAGCCCCATCGCGCGCACGATCGCGTGCAGCGGCTCGATCTGCGCCCGCAGGTCCTCCGGCATCGGCGGCCGGTGCGCCTTGTAGTCGGGGTAGAGGTCGTCGCGGAAGGTCTTCCCCGGCGCGTCGAACACCACCCCCATCAGCTCGGGACGGTAGGTGTCGATCAGCGTGCGCAGCATGTTGACGACACCGACGATCGCGCCCGTCGGCTCGCCCCGGCTGTTGGTGAGGGGCGGCAACGCGTGGTAGGCGCGGAAGAGATACGACGAGCCGTCCACCAGCACCAGGGGTCTTGTCTCAGCCATCGTCGCCTCGCCTCTGCCGCGCCAGGGGGGCCTGCCGCACCGTCCGATTCTTTTTACACTCGATGGGCGAACGATTCCCAGCGACTGCGTAGCCACCGACGGTGTGCGGAACCCCGGGCGCGGCTGCCGTGGCGGGGCCCGGGGCCCCGCGCGGGGCGACGCTAAAGGCCGCGCGCCGGCGGCCGCTATGCGTGATGCCCCCCGACCCTGTGCAGGACGCTGCACGGAGGCCCCATGCAGTCACCGGGAAGCCAAGACCCCACGGGGACCAGCCAGTGGCGCAGGCTCGGCGGCACGCTTGCCGGTCTGCTCGGCTGTGCCCGGGGCGCCACGTCCCCGGTGCCGCGCGCCGGCACGCCGACCGCCCCCATCGTCGCCGACGAGTGCGCCCGCCTGGTGCTGCAGGTGCTGGAGCACGTGCCCGAGGGGGTCATGGTCACGGGGCCCACGGGCGCGATACTCGGCGTCAACGCCGCCTTCACCCGCGTGACGGGCTACGACGCTGCCGAGGCGACGGGGCGCAAGCCCAGCCTCCTGCGGTCCGGGCACCACCCGCCGGAGTTCTACGAGGCGATGTGGCAGTCGCTCGACCAGACGGGCCGCTGGGCGGGCGAGATCTGGAACCGGCGCAAGTCGGGCGACATCTACCCGGAGTGGCTCGACATCAGCCGCGTCGTCTGCGCGCGGGGCGGCGTGTGCCACGTCGCCGTGTACTCGAGCGTCGGCCAGAAGGACGGCATGCGCGAGCGGCTCCACCACCTCGCCTACTACGACGCGCTCACCGGCCTGCCGAACCGCCAGCTCTTCACCGACCGGCTGCGGCAGGCGGTGGCGCTCGCCCAACGCGAGGAGCGCCCGCTCGCCCTGCTGTTCCTCGACCTCGACCGCTTCAAGGAGATCAACGACTCGCTCGGGCACGACGTCGGGGACGGGATCCTGCGCTCGATCGCCGCCCGGGTGACACGCTGCCTGCGCGACAGCGACACCTTCTCGCGCCTGGGCGGTGACGAGTTCACCGTCATCCTGCCCAAGGTCGCCCGTGCCGCGGACGCGGTTCAGGTCGCGGAGAAGATCGTCCGCCAGATCGCGAGCCCGCACCTGGTGGACGGCCACGAGCTCTACCTCTCGACCAGCATCGGGATCGCGCTGTTCCCGGACCACGGGCAGAGCCCCGAGGAGCTCCTCAAGCACGCGGACACGGCGATGTACCGCGCCAAGGAGAACGGCCGCAACCGCTACGAGGTCTACTCGCGGGTGATGACCGAATCGGTGCGGCGCCAGTGGGAGCTGGACACCGAGCTGCGCCGGGCGCTCGAGCGGGGCGAGCTCACGGTGGCCTATCAGCCGCTCGTCACCATCGGCAGCGGCCGGATCGCCGGCGTCGAGGCGCTGGCGCGCTGGCAACACCCGCGCCTCGGCGCGGTGCCGCCCGACGTCTTCGTGCCGGTCGCCGAGCACGTCGGCGTGATCGGCGAGCTCGGCGCGCAGGTGCTGCGGGCGGCCGCGCGACAGGTGCAGGCGTGGCGCGAGCAGGGCGCCCCGTGGCTGCGGCTCGCGTTCAACGTCTCGGCGGTCCAGCTGCGCCAGCCCGGCCTCGTCGAGCTCATCGCCGCGGTCTACGCGGAGACGGGGCTGCCGCTCAACGAGCTCGAGCTCGAGATCAAGGAGAGCGCTTTCCTCGACCGGGGCGAGTCGCTGGTCGGGATTCTGCTGCAGCTGCACCAGCTCGGCTGCCGGATCGCGATCGACGACTTCGGCACCGGCTATTCGTCGCTCAGCAACCTGCGGCGCCTGCCCATCCACCGCCTGAAGGTGGACCAGTCCTTCGTCGCCCACGTGCACGACGACCCGAACGACGCGGCCATCGCCGCGACCATCATCTCGATGGCGCACCATCTCAAGCTGCGCGTGACGGCCGAGGGGGTGGAGACGGCGGAGCAGCTCGCCTTTCTGCGCCAGCACCAGTGCCACGAGGCGCAGGGCTACTTCTTCAGCGCGCCGCGCCCAGCGGAGCTCATCGCCCCGCTGCTGCGTGCCGGCCTGGGTGGCGACGACCGCGGGCCGGGCCTCGACCCGGCGCCGTCGCGGCGGCGTCAGTCCTCGAGGTACGTGTAGCCGTACAGGCCGGCCTTGAGCTCGTCGTAGAACTGGTCGGCGGTGCGGGCCGCGATCGGCGCGGCGCGCAGCTTCTCGCGGTAGGCCCGAAGCATCTGCTCGGGGTCGAAGTGGACGTAGCGCAGCAGCTCGTCGACCGAGTCGCCGCGCTCGGGCTGCGTCAGGCGGTAGCCGCCCGCCGCGTCGAGCTCGACGTTCACCGCGTCGGTGTCGCCGAACAGGTTGTGCATGTCCCCGAGGATCTCCTGGTACGCGCCCACCAGGAAGATGCCGATCAGGTAGTCCTCGCCGGGGCGCGGCGCGTGCAGCGGCAGCGTGGCCTCCACGCCGTCCTGGTCGACGTACTGGTCGATGCATCCGTCCGAGTCGCAGGTGAGGTCGTGCAGCACCGCGGCGCTGGTGGTCGGCTCGTCGAGGCGGTGCAGCGGCACCACCGGAAACACCTGGTCGATCGCCCAGACGTCGGGCATCGACTGGAACAGCGAGAAGTTGCAGAAAACGCGCTCGGCCAGCTGCTCGTGCAGCTCGTCCAGCAGCTCTCGTTGGCGCCGCGAGCTGCTGAGCAGGCGCGGCCGCAGGCGGTGGCAGACGGCGTAGTACATCTGCTCCGCCAGCGCCCGGTCCTCGAGCCGCAGCTCGCCGCGTTCGAACAGGTCGCGCGCCTCGTCGATCGCGTGGCGGGCCTCCTGATAGGTCTCGAGCGGGGACGCGTGCGCGGCCGCGCGCGTCAGGGCGGCCAGGGTGTGGAGCACCTCCGGGGCGTCGGCCGTGAGGGCGGGGGCCTCGACGCCGGCGGGCGCGGGCTCCCGGTCGATCACGTTGGTGATCAGCACCGCGTGGTGTGCGGTGAGCGCGCGGCCCGACTCGGTGAACACGTCGGGGTGGGGCAGCCCGTGCTCGGCGCAGACGCGGCCGAGCGCCTTGACGACCTCGCGTGCGTAGCCGTCGAGGCTGTAGTTGATCGAGCAGTAGTGGCGCGAGCCCGTGCCTTCGTAGTCGATGCCGAGCCCCCCGCCTACGTCGACGACGTCGACCGGCGCGCCGAGCCGGCGCAGCTCCTGGAAGAAGCGTGCGACCTCGCCGACGCCGCGGCGGATGTCGCGCAGGTTCGGAATCTGCGAGCCGATGTGCGAGTGGAGCAGCCGCAGGCAGTCGAGCCGGCCGGCGGCGCGCAGGCGCTCGACCAGCGCGAGCACCTGGGCGGCGGAGAGCCCGAACTTCGCCTTCTCGCCCCCCGAATTCTGCCACTTGCCGGCGGCGGAAGACGCGAGCCGGACGCGCACGCCGAACAGCGGTTCGACGCCGAGCGTCGCCGCCTCGGCGAGCGCCAGCTCGAGCTCCGACGGCTTCTCGACCACGACGTAGACGCGGTGCCCGAGCGCACGCCCGATGAGCGCGAGGCGCAGGTACTCGCGGTCCTTGTAGCCGTTGCAGACCACGACGCCGCCGGGCGGCGAAAGTGCGAGCACGGCCATCAGCTCCGGCTTGCTGCCGGCCTCGAGGCCGACGCCGCCGTCGCCGCCCGCGAGGATCTGCTCGACCACGCTGCGCTGCTGATTGACCTTGATCGGGTAGACCGCGGTGTACCGGCCCTGGAAGTCCAGCTCTGCGAACGCACGCGCGAACGCGCCGCGCAGCCCCGCGACGCGGTCGCGCAGGATGTCCGTGAAACGCACCAGGACTGGCCAGGACAGGCCCGCGGCGCGCACATCGTGGGCGAGCCGGTACAGGTCGACCGTGCCGTCCGCGCCCGGCTTCGGGTGCGCCACCAGCCGGCCGCCGTCGCCGATGGCGAAGTAGCCGGCGCCCCAGCGCGCGATGCCGTAGCTCTGCACGGCGGAGTCGGTGTCGAGGCTCATGCGCGGTTCCCCGGGGTGCGCCGTCCTGGTCGTGGCGACCGGCATTATCCGGGAAAGGCGGCGGCCCGCGCCCGCCGTTCAGCGCGCCGTCGCGTCGGCCGGCCCCGAGGCGAGGCGGTGCGCGCGCCGCGTGGTCTCCGGCAGGCGGTAGCGCGGGGCGAGGGCGAGCACGAGGCCGACCGCCCTCGCGAGCGATACCCGGTGGCCGATCGACACGTAGAGCGGCGCGACGCCTGCGCGGGTGCGCAGCACCGCGCCGACGGTCTCGCCGCGGTCGACGAGCGGCGCCCAGGCGCCGCGCTCCGGCGGGAGTGGCCCGTGCTCGCCGAGCAGGCGGCTCTTGGCCGCGCCGAGGCTCGGCAGCCCGGTGAGCACGCCGAGGTGACAGGCGAGCCCGAAGCGCCGCGGGTGCGCGAGCCCCTGGCCGTCGCAGACGAGCAGGTCGGGCGGCGCGTCCAGCCGCTCCAGTGCGTCCAGGATGGCCGGGATCTCGCGGAAGGAGAGCAGGCCGGGGACGTAGGGAAAGGCCGCGGGGCGTCGGGCGACGGCCGACGCGACCGGCGCGAGCGACGGGAACTCCAGCACCGCCACGGCGGCGCGCGCCACGGCGCCCCCCTGCTCGAAACCGACGTCGACGCCGGCGACGCGCCCGATCGGGTCGAGGCGGTCCTCGGCGACCACCAGGGCTCGCCCCGCCTCCTGGATCAGCCGTGCCTGCGCGGGGGTGACGTCCCAGCGGTGCGTGAAGGGGGGCTGCATACGGCACCAGAGTAGGCGAGCGGCCGGGCCTGCGTCGGGGCGCTGTCCCCCGGGCAACGCGGTCAGCTGGTGAGCAGCGCCTGGGTGTGGGCCACCTGTTCGCGGGCGCGGTCGAGGAAGCCGTCCGTGGACTCCGGGTCGGCACCCGAGAGCCGCAGCTTGCCGAACGCCGGCACCGCGCTGAGCGGGGGGAGGCCGTCGAGCTGGGTGCTCGATCCCAGGAAGGCGAGGAGCTGCGCGACGACGACCACGTCGCAGTAGTCGGGCTCGGGCGCCGGATCGCGCTCCCACTGCTCCCCTTCCACGGCGCAGGCGACCAGCTCCTCGGGGAACCGCCACTTGCGCAGGATGGCGCCGCCCACGGGGCCGCGCAGATGGGCGACGATGCCGTCGAGTGTCTCGCCCTCGAGCTGCGGGGCGCGCTGCGCGAGGTGGCTCACGACCGCGACCGATCCGATGTCGTGCACCAGCCCCGCGAGCAGCGCCTGCTGCGGGTCGAAGCGGCGGTCGTTGGTGGCGAGGGTCTGGCACAGCGCGCCGACCTGGGTGCTGTGGCGCCACAGCTCGCGCATGCGCTCGCGCGCGGCACGGGAGGAGGCGTTGAAAATCTCGCGCAGCGCGAACGAGAGCACCAGCTTGTGCGTCAGCTCGAAACCGAGCTGGGTGATGGCGCCGGTCAGCGAGTCGACCCGCCGGTGGCCGCCGAAGAAGGCGCTGTTCGCGGCGCGCACCAGCTTCGCCGAGATCACGGGGTCGGTCTGCACCAGCGCGGCGATGCGCTTCGAGTTGCTCTTCTCGTCCAGCACGGCGCGTCCGACCCGCACCGCGATGTCGGGCAGGCTCGGCAGCGTCAACTGGTCGCGGTCCAGGGCGAGCTGCAGGTCCTTCGCGAGCTCCGCCTGGAGCGCAGCGAGGGAAACCGCCCCGCTGCCGTCAGCGGTGATCGCCTGCGTCAGGGGGTCCGCGAAGGACGCCGCGAGGGTCGCGAGCAGCGGGTTTTCGACCCGCAGATAGCGCACCGTCGTCTCGCTGATCACGTCGTGGCGTCGCGGGCGCAGGTGCGAGAGCGGGCGGGAGGCGGCCTCCTGCCCGGCGGTGACCAGCGATTGCGTGCCGTCGACGGCCACGAGACGCACGGTGCCGTCGAGCAGGAAGTAGGTGACGTCCTCGTCGCTGCCGCGCGCGACGATCCGCGTCCCGCGCGCCGCCCACTGCGGCGCGACCTGTTCGGCGAGCGCCTTGAGGAGGGCCTCCGGCGCGTGCTGGAACGGCCGCAGGCGCCGCAGCTCCGCGGCGGAGAAATCCTGGGGGGGGTACTGCATGGGGGAGGCCGCCACGGGAGTCTCAGTCCTCCCGCCCCTTAACGTCGTGCGGTCGCTAGACTTTAGCGGCGCCGCAGACAGCAAGGCCCGCGCGTGGCGGGCCTGCGGCGGCGATGGAGGTCGGGGCTCAGCGGGTCGAGCCG
This sequence comes from Gammaproteobacteria bacterium, assembly GCA_025458675.1. GTDB lineage: Bacteria > Pseudomonadota > Gammaproteobacteria > Chromatiales > Chromatiaceae > JALORY01. Next base: position 11,128 of record JALORY010000041.1, read on the forward strand.
ACGATCTGGTGCGCCAGCTCGACGACGCGCATCGCCATGTTGCGGTAGTCGTCCCGATAGTCCTTCAGCAGGCCGTCCTGCGAGTAGTAGTAGTCCTTGCCGGAGATGCCGTTCTTGTGCTCGAAATCGACGAACTGGTGCTGCATCTCCAGCATCTTGTGGATGAGCTCGTTCTTCTCTTTCATCAGGGCTGCGGTGTCGCTCATGTGGGTCTCCGGCTGACGCAGTGAATAAGGAGCTTGGCGCTCAATTAGGGCCCACTAATTTACCACCGCGCGGCTGCGGGCTTCCAGCCTTGGCCACCCCTCCCGTTGGGGATAGGCGGGCTCAGCAGCGGCAGTGCGCGGGCGGCGGCTGGTGGAGCTGCAGCGTGCCGGTCAGCTCGCCGACCGACTCCAGGCCGTGCCGATCCAGGTAGGCCAGGATGCCGGCGTTGATCTTCCTGCAGACCAGGGGGTCGTAGAACAGCGCGGTGCCGATGCCGACCGCGGCCGCGCCGGCGATGAGGAACTCGATGGCGTCCTCGGCGGTCGTGATCCCGCCCTGGCCGATGATCGGCACCCCGTGTTGCCGGGCGACCTGGTGCACCTGGTGGACCTTGAGCAGCGCGATCGGCTTGATGGCCGGGCCGGACAGGCCGCCCTGGTTGTTGCCGATGACCGGCGTGCGCGACTCGATGTCGATCGCCATGCCCATCAGGGTGTTGATGACCGACAAGCCGTCCGTGCCGGCCTCGATGCAGCGCCGCGCGGACAGCGCGATGTCGGTCTGGTTCGGCGACAGCTTGGTGATGAGCGGCTTGCGGGTCGCCTTCCGGCAGGTCTCGACCACGCGGGCCGACATGTCCGGGTCGTTGCCGAAGGCCACGCCGCCTTCCTTGACGTTCGGGCAGGAGATGTTGATCTCGATGGCGTCGATCGGCGAGTCGTCGAAGCGCCGCGTGACCTCGTGGTACTCCTCGACCGTCGAGCCCGACACGTTGGCGATGAAGCGCGTCTCGGCGAAGTCGAGCGTCGGCAGGATCTCGCGGACGACGGTGTCGACGCCTGGGTTCTGCAGGCCGATGGCGTTCAGCATGCCGTCGGGGGTCTCGTACACGCGGTGCGGCCAGTTGCCGAGCCGCGGCGTCCCCGTCGTGCCCTTGAGGCAAACGGCGCCCGCGTCGCGGTTGGAGAAGCCGTGCACGCGTGTGTACTCTTCGCCGAAGCCGACGCAGCCGGACAGCAGGACGAGCGGCGTCGCAAACCGCAGGCCGCAGAACTCGAGCGCGAGCCGGGGGTCGGCGGCCGGGGACGTCGGATCAGTCATCGCCTCGATGCGGCCGGAGCGCGGCACGCCTCCTCATGTTCCACGTCATCCTCTACCAGCCGGAGATCCCGCCCAACACCGGCAACATCATACGACTGTGCGCCAACACGGGCAGCCGGCTGCACCTCGTCGCGCCGCTCGGCTTCACGCTGGACGACGCGCGGCTGCGCCGGGCCGGGCTCGACTACCACGAGTGGGCGGAGGTCGCCGTGCACGACGACCTCGCGGCCTGTCTCGACGCGCTCGCGCCGGACCGGCTCTACGCGGTCTCCACCCGCGGCAGCCGCCGCTTCGACAAGGTGGCCTACCGCGCCGGCGACGCCTTCCTGTTCGGCCCGGAGACGCGCGGCCTGCCGGACGCGGTGCTCGACACCCTGTCGACGGATCGGCGGCTGCGCCTGCCGATGCGCCCCGGCCAGCGCAGTCTGAATCTGTCGAACGCGGTGGCCGTCGTGGTGTTCGAGGCCTGGCGGCAGGCGGGCTTCGCCGGCGGCGCCTGAGGGCTCAGTCGAGCTCGGCGCGCTGGCGCCGGCCGAGCAGGGCCTGCACGGCGGCGAGCGGGGCGAGACCCTCGTAGAGCACCTTGTAGGTCTGCTCGGTGATCGGCATCTCGACCCCGAGCGCGCGCGACTTGTGCCAGACCTCCCGCGCGGTCGCGACGCCCTCCACCTCCTGACCGATCTCGGCCCGCGCCGCGTCGATGGAGAGGCCGCGCGCCAGGGCGAGCCCCATGCGCCGGTTGCGGGATTGGTCGTCGGTGCAGGTCAGGGCGAGATCGCCGAGTCCGGCGAGGCCCATGAAGGTCTCCGGCCTGCCGCCCAACGCGAGGCCGAGGCGGGTGATCTCGGCCAGCCCGCGGGTGATGAGGGCGGCGCGCGAGTTGGCCCCGAACCCGAGCCCGTCCGCGATGCCGGCGGCGATCGCCATCACGTTTTTCGCGGCACCCCCGACCTGGACCCCGACGAGGTCGGTGCTGGTGTAGGCGCGGAAGGCCTCGCCGTGCAGGTAGGCGGCGAGGCGCTCGCCGTACGCGGGCTGCGTGGCGGCGATGGTGATCGCGGTCGGCAGGCCGTGCGCGACCTCGCCGGCGAAGCTGGGCCCCGACAGCACGGCGAGGTTCCGCCCCGGCAGCACCGTCGCGGCGACCTCGTGCAGCAGCCGGCCGGTCTGCGGCTCGAAGCCCTTGGTCGCCCACGCGACCGGCACGCCGCGGGCGAGCCGCGGGGCGACGGCCTCGAGGACGCTGCGGAAGGCGTGGCTGGGAACGACGACCAGCACGTCGGCGACGCCCGCGAGGGCCAGCTCGAGGTCCGCCTCGGGCCGCACACGGGGCGGCAGCGGCACCCCGGGAAGGAACTGCCGGTTCTCGCGGTCCGCCTGCAGGCGTTCCACGTCCTCGGCGAGGTGTCCCCACAGGCGTACGTCGGCGCCGTTGCGGGCGAGGAGCACCGCTAGGGCGGTTCCCCAGGAGCCGGCGCCGAGGACGGCGATGGTCGGCACGGCCGCCCGGGCTCAGTGCTGGATCTGGGGCGGCGCCTCTGCCGCCTCGCCAGCGGGCTGCGGCCGCTGCTGCTGGAGGCGCTGCAGGTAGATGGCCTCGAAGTTGACCGGGGCCAGCAGGAACTGCGGGAAGCTGCCGCGGTTCACCAGGTCGGAGACCGTCTCGCGGGCGTACGGGAAGAGGATGTTCGGGCACACGATGCCGAACAGCGGCCCCCTGTCCTGCTCGGGGACGTTGCGTGCGAGGAACACCCCGGCCTGCTGCACCTCGGCGAGATAGGCGGTCTTCTCGCCGCTCTTCGCCGTGACCGCGACCACGAGCACCACCTCGAAGTGGTCGTTGCCGAGCGGGGTGACCTGGCTGTTGAGGTTGACGCTGACCTGCGGCTGCCAGGCCTCGGTGAACACCTGCGGCGTGTGCGGGGACTCGAAGGAGAGGTCCTTGACGTAGATCCGCTGCAGGCCGAACTCGGGGGCGCCGGCGCCAGGCTGGGTTCCCTGGCCAGGGGTGGTCTCGGTCATGATCGGTGGCCCTCCAGGCCGGGAGTGGTTACTTGCGGGTGAGCGGCAGGTTCGCGCTCTGCCAGGCGAGGATGCCGCCGCGCAGGTTGTGCACCTTCTCGAACCCGTGCTTGCGCAGGATGCGGCACGCGGTGGCCGACTGCGCGCCCGAGCGGCAGGCGACGACGATCGGCCGGGACTTGTGCTTCTCGAGGGGCTTGAGCTGGTTCTCGAAGCCGTTCATCGGGATGTTGAGTGCGCCGACGATGTGGCCGTTGGCGAAGTCGGCCATCGGCCGCACGTCGACGGGCAGCGCGTTCTCGTGGTTGATGAGCTCGGTGGCGCGCACCGGGTCGACCGCGTCCTTGCCCCCGCCCCCGGAGACCAGGTTCTGGATCAGCAGGGTGAGGACCACCACGAGGGCGATGACGAGGCCGATGTGGTTGGCCGCGAACTCGAGGACCTGGTTCATGCGAGCGATCCGAAAGAGGCGCGCCCACCCCGGACCGCGCCCGCGGACCGGGCGCGCACGAGCGCGGCGCGCCGTTGATGAGGCCTAGTGGCGGCTGCAGAACACCTGGCGCATCATGCCGATGAGCTGCAGGGTGCGCTGATCGCCGACCTTGTAGTAGACGCGGTTGGCGTCCTTGCGCGCCGTGAGAATACCTTTGTCGCGCAGGATCGCAAGGTGCTGCGAGATGTTGCTCTGCGAGGTCCCGACCTGGTCGACGATGTCCTGCACGCTCACCTCGCTGTCGCCGAGGGTGCACAGGATCTTCAGCCGCAGGGGGTGGGACATGGCCTTGAGCGAGCGCGAGGCCCGGTCGATGTCGTCGTCGCCGGTGAGCAGCTCGTAGTCACGGCCGCACTCCTCGCACTCGTCTTCAAGCGTCGTGCTCTTCTGGGGGCTCACGCCTCGCTCCGTCCCCGGGAAACAATCCCGTAGATTCTGAAATACTACATTATTCAACTCCCGAGGCCAGCCCCTTCCTGGCGCCTCACGCCGGGACGTGGTTCAATTGCGGCCGCTTCCGCAACGGCCCCCGCATCGCCCGCCGCGTCGTGTCCCCCAAGGCGACCTCCCCCTACTCCGCGAGCCCGAGGCCCAAGCCGGTCGTCCTGATCGTCCTGGACGGCTGGGGTTTGCGGCACGCGACCGAGCACAACGCCATCGCCGGCGCCCGCAAGCCGGTCTGGGATCGCCTGTGGCGCGAGCGCCCGCACACGGCCATCCGCACCTCCGGCTCCTCGGTGGGTCTGCCTTCCGGCCAGATGGGGAACTCGGAGGTCGGCCACCTCAACCTGGGTGCGGGCCGGGTGATCTATCAGGAGTTCACGCGGGTCAGCCGCTCGATCCGCACCGGCTCGTTCTTCTCCAACCTGACGCTCATCGACGCCGTGGACAGGGCGGTCGGCTGCAACAAGGCGGTGCACATCATCGGCCTGTTGTCCCCGGGCGGCGTCCACAGCCACGAAGAGCACATCCACGCGATGGCCCGGCTGGCCGCCGACCGCGGCGCCCCGCGGATCTACGTGCACGCCTTTCTCGACGGCCGCGACATGCCGCCCAAGAGCGCGGCGCCGTCGCTGCAGGCGATGGATGCGGTGTTCGAATCCCTCGGCCGGGGTCGCATCGCCAGCCTGTGCGGGCGCTACTACGCGATGGATCGCGACAACCGCTGGGAGCGGGTCGAGAAGGCCTACGACCTGCTGGTGGAGGGCGTCGCGCCCTACGAGGCCGGCGACGCGCTCACGGCGCTGCAGATGGCCTACGACCGGGGCGAGACCGACGAGTTCGTCGTGCCGACCCGGCTCTGCGCCCCGGGCGAGGCGCCCGTCCACATCGAGGACGGCGACGTCGTCGTCAACATGAACTACCGCTCGGACCGGGC
>JALORY010000094.1 GCA_025458675.1 Gammaproteobacteria bacterium
CTCGCTCCAGGAGCCGGCGCTGGTCGAGTTCATCCGGGAAGAGATCACCCGCGCCGGCGTGCCGCCCGAGCGCCTGTGCTTCGAGGTCTCCGAGACGGCCGCAGTGCTCAACCTGTCCGCCGCCATCGAGCTCGGGCACCGCCTGAAGACCCTCGGCTGCCGGTTCGCGCTGGACGACTTCGGCAGCGGACTGTCGGCGTTCGGCTTCGCCCGCCGCCTGCCGGTCGACTTCCTGCGCATCGACGGCCGGCTGGTGCGCGAGATGCTGAACGACCCGGTCGAGCGCGCGATGGTCGAGTCCATCCAGCGCGTCGCGCACCTCCTCGGCCTGCGCACCATCGCGGAGTCCGTCGAGACGGGCGAGCACCTGCGCGTGGCGCGCGCGCTCGGCATCGACGCCGCGCAGGGCTACGCGATCGGCCGCGCCAACCCGCTGGACGCGGTCATGCCCGCCGTTCCGCGCGCCTGACTCCGCCGACTGCCGTTGACGCACGTCAACGGCCGTCCGGCAATCGCCTTGCGGCCCGCGTTGGCCCCACCCATCCTGCGCTGACGCCACCTGCCGCCGGTGGCCCAGGAGAGCGCGATGACCAACGCCACCCGCATCACGATCGACGGCAACGAGGCCGCCGCCGCCATCGCGCACCTCACCAACGAGGTCGTGGCCATCTACCCCATCACGCCCGCCTCGCCGATGGGCGAGTGGGCGGACGAGTGGAGCGCGCTCGCTGTCGAGAACCTGTGGGGCAGCGTGCCGGACGTGATCGAGATGCAGAGCGAGGCGGGGGCGGCGGGCGCCGTCCACGGCGCCCTGCAGGCGGGCGCCCTCGCGACCAGCTTCACCGCGTCGCAGGGCCTCCTCCTCATGATCCCCAACATGTACAAGATCGCCGGCGAGCTCTCGCCCTGCGTGCTGCACGTCTCGGCGCGCGCGCTCGCGGTGCACGCGCTGTCGATCTTCGGCGACCACTCGGACGTCATGGCCGTGCGTCAGACCGGCTGGGCGATGCTGTGCTCGGCGAGCGTTCAGGAGGCGATGGACTTCGCGCTGATCGCGCAGGCCGCGACCCTGGAGGGGCGGATCCCCTTCGTGCACTTCTTCGACGGCTTCCGCACCTCCCACGAGGTGAGCAAGATCGAAGCGGTCGACCGCGAGACCGTGCGGCGCATGATCGACGAGGACCTCGTCGCCGCACACCGCGAGCGGGCGCTCTCGCCGGACCGGCCGGTGATCCGCGGCACGTCGCAGAACCCGGACGTCTACTTCCAGGGCCGGGAGGCGTCGAACCTCCACTACCGCAAGCTGCCGGTCGTGGTGCGCTCCTACATGGACCGCTTCGCCGCGCTCACCGGGCGCCAATACCGGCTGTTCTGCTACTACGGCGAGCCGACGGCGCAGCGGGTCATCGTGATGATGGGCTCGGGCATCGGGGCCGCGGAGGAGGCGATCGACACGCTCTGTGCCGGCGGCGAGCCGGTGGGCATGGTCAAGGTGCGGCTGTACCGCCCGTTCGACGCCACGGCGCTGCTCGAGGCGATCCCGCCGACCGCGACCCGCATCGCCGTGCTGGACCGCACCAAGGAGCCCGGCGCGGACGGCGAGCCCCTCTACAAGGACGTGGTGAGCGCGGTGACCGACGCCTGGACCCGCGGCGACTACCCGGGCGACGCCCTGCCGCGCATCGTCGGCGGACGCTACGGCCTCGGCTCGAAGGAGTTCACCCCCGCGATGGTCGCCGGCGTCTTCGCCGAGCTCGCCAAGCCCGTGCCGAAGAACCACTTCACGGTCGGCATCGTGGACGACCTCACGCGCACGAGCATCGACGTCGATCCGTCCTTCGAGCTGCTCGGCGCGGCGGACGTCACCTGCTGCGTCTTCTACGGCCTCGGCTCGGACGGCACGGTGTCGGCCAACAAGAACTCGATCAAGATCATCGGCGAGGAGACGGACAACTGGGCCCAGGGCTACTTCCAGTACGACTCGAAGAAGGCCGGCGCGGTGACCATCTCGCACCTGCGCTTCGGCCCGCGCCCGATCCGCAGCACCTACCTCGTGGGCGACGGCGAGGCGCGCTTCGTCGCCTGTCACCAGCCGGTGTTCCTCGAGCGCTACGACATGCTGGACAAGTCGGCCCCGGGCGGCGTGTTCCTGCTCAACACCCCGACGCCGCCGGAGCGCGTGTGGGACACGCTGCCCCGCCGCATGCAGCAGCAGATCCTCGACAAGGGGCTCGCGGTCTACGCGATCGACGCCTACGGCATCGCGCGCGAGACCGGCATGGACCGACGCATCAACACGATCATGCAGGTCTGCTTCTTCGAGATCACCCGGATCATCGATGCGGACGAGGCGATCGGGAAGATCAAGGCCGCGGTCGAGAAGACCTACGGCCGCAAGGGGCGGCGCCTGCTGGAGCGCAACTACGCGGCGATCGACGCGGCCCGGGCCGCGCTGCACCGCGTGCCGGTGCCCGCGACGCTGACGAGCAGCGCCGAGCGCCCGCCGCCGGTGCCGAAGGGCGCGCCGGAGTTCGTGCGCCGCGTCACCGGACCGCTGATCGCCGGGCTGGGTGACAGCCTGCCCGTGAGCCTCCTGCCCGTGGACGGCACCTGGCCGGTCGGCACCGCCGCCTACGAGAAACGCAACATCGCGCTCGCCCTGCCGCGCTGGGAGCCGGACCTCTGCACGCACTGCGGCAAGTGCCCGCTCACCTGCCCGCACGCGGCGATCCGCTCGAAACTGTTCCCGGTCGAGCGCCTCGCCGACGCGCCCCCCGGCTTCCTGCACGTGCCGGTCAAGGGCAAGGACTTCCCGCCCGGGCTGCACATCGCCTACCAGGTGGCGCCGGATGACTGCACCGGCTGCGGCCTGTGCGTCGAGATCTGCCCGATCCGGGACAAGAAGAACCCGGAGCGCAAGGCGCTCAACATGACCGAGGACCCGGACTACCACGTCGCCGAGCGCGCGCACTGGGACTACTTCCTGCGGCTGCCCGAGCACGACCGCCGCGCGCTCAAGGAGACGACGCTCAAGGGCGCGATGGTCATGCAGCCGCTGTTCGAGTTCTCCGGCGCCTGTGTCGGCTGCGGCGAGACGCCCTACGTCAAGCTCGCGACGCAGCTCTTCGGCGACCGCATGCTGATCGCCAACGCGACCGGCTGCTCGTCGATCTACGGCGGCAACCTGCCGACCACGCCGTACACGACGAACCCCGACGGGCGCGGGCCCGCGTGGAACAACTCGCTGTTCGAGGACAATGCGGAGTTCGGGCTCGGCATGCGGATCGCCGTCGACGCGCAGGCGGCGCACGCCCGCGAGCTCGTCGGCCGGCTGCGCGAGGCGATCGGCGGCGAGCTGGCCGACGCGCTGATCGGGGCCGATCAGTCGGGCGAAGCCGGCATCCACGACCAGCGCGAGCGCGTCGCCCTGCTCCGCCAGCGACTCGCGTCGCTCGAGGGCGACACCGCGCGACGGCTCGAGGCGATCGCCGACCTGCTCGTCCGCAAGAGCGTGTGGCTGGTGGGCGGCGACGGCTGGGCCTACGACATCGGCTACGGCGGGCTCGACCACGTGCTCGCGTCGGGCCGGGACGTGAACGTCCTCGTTCTCGACACGGAGGTCTACTCCAACACCGGCGGCCAGACCTCCAAGGCGACGCCGCTCGGCGCGGTGGCCAAGTTCTCGGCCGGTGGCAAGGCGGTCGGCAAGAAGGACCTCGCGATGCAGGCCATGGCCTACGGCAACGTCTACGTGGCGCAGGTCGCCTTCGGCGCCAAGGACGTGCAGACCCTGCGCGCCTTCCTCGAGGCCGAGTCGTATCCCGGACCGTCGCTCATCATCGCCTACTCGCCGTGCATCGCGCACGGCGTGGACCTCGCCAACAACCTGCGCCAGCAGGACCTCGCGGTGAGCTCCGGGCACTGGCCGCTCTTCCGCTACGACCCGCGGCGCGCCGCGGCGGGCGAGAGCCCGCTGCACATGGACTCCAAGGAACCGTCCATCCCGTACCGCGACTTCGCCTCGAGCGAGACCCGCTTCAGCGTGCTGTTCCGCACCCACCCCGACGCGGCGGAGCGCTTCCTGAAGCAGGCGCAGCGCGACATCCGCAGCCGCTTCCAACTGTACGAGCAGCTCGCCCACCTCGCGGTGGCCGGGCAGGCCCAAGGCGCGGCGCCGGCGAAGACGGAGGACAAACCGGAAGGCGCCTGATTCGGGGACACGGTGCGCGGCAGGGACGCCGCGCTCAAGCCCCCATGGCTGGGCTCACGGCGTGTCCGCGCCGGTCATGCGCACCCGACGGCATGCAGCGCAGCGGTTGCGGCGAGCGGGCATCGGCTCAAGGCCCCCACCTCGTGTCGTTCGGGCGCGGCTACTCCTGCACGCGAAACAGCCTGCCCGCCTCGCCCTTGCGCTCGCAGATCGGGCAACGCGGCCTGCCGCCGGCGCTGTCGATGACGGGACGGTGGAAGGGCGCGCGGCAGCGCGCGCAGGTGGCCTCGGCGAGCGGAAGCGACGTCGGCCCGGCCGGAAGCCAGTCGTCGAGCCGCACCGCGCGATCGGCGCAGACGTCGACGCAGATCCCGCACCCCGTGCACCGGTCGGGCAGCACGCCGTAGGCGACGCCCCCCTCGCCCACGTCGAGGCGGATCGCGCCCCCCGGGCAGAGCCGGGCGCAGGCGTCGCAGCCCGTGCAGGCCGCGGGGTCGATCCGGGGCGCCACCGGGACGACCGCCCGCGGGGCGGCGGTCGGCGGCAGCAGGCCGGCGGCCGTCTCGACGCGCGCGCGCTCGGCGGCCGCGAGGCCGAAGGCCGTGCGTGCCTGCTCGATGGCGAGACCCACCCCGCGACGCAGGAAAGACCGTCGCCCCATCGCCGGGCCGGGGTCCGGCGCAGCGGCGGCGCGGGCACGCTGCCAACGATCGCCCGGCAGACGCTCGAGCCGCAGGACCGGCAGCCCGCGCGAGTCGAGCAGCCGCGCGAGGTCGGCGAGCCGCGTCCCGAGCCGCACCGCCACGCCGCGCGGGCAGCGTTCGCAGTCCCCGGTCGCCACGACCAGGGTCCCGCAGCCGGCCGCCGCGAGGCGCGCCAGGTCGCGCAGGCCGAGGGCGTGCACGCAGGGGGTGACGCCTGGACCTCCGGCCCCGTCCCAGGTGCGCTCGCAGGCG
>JALORY010000095.1 GCA_025458675.1 Gammaproteobacteria bacterium
GACGCCGCCGCCGTTGCCACACAGGGTCGCAAACAACCCACCGGGTCCGCCGGGGCGGGTCCCAATCGACCCGGTCGGGTTCCGCGGGCGCGACCGGCCGAAAGGAATCAATTGCTTGCGCGATGTCCATGGCCGGCACGAACCGTGCTCGGTCTGCCTACCAGGTCCCGAAGCGGCTGGTTGGGCACGGACAGTGACGGTAGTGGCGGAGGACATCGCTCGCGTCGTGCTGGCGTACCTCGATCGCCATCCTTCGGCCGCCGACGACGCAGTGGGCGTGGCGACGGTCTGGCTGCCGGCGATGGGCCTGGACGCTCCGCCGGACCGCGTGGTGTCCGTGCTGTCGGCGCTCGCCAGCCAGGGGCTGGTAAAGGCGCAGAGGTCGTTTTCGGGCAACACGGTGTATTCGAAGTCATGAGGCGAGCGGCTCGGGCCGCGTCGTCGGCGCGGCTCGCCGGGCGAGCCGTCCACGCTGGTCTACGCACGAAACGAGGGACACGAGCATGCTGAGTGGCACTTATCCGGGCGTCTACCTGTTCGAGGCACCGAGCGGCGTCCGCACGATCGTCGGCGCGCCGACCGCGGTCGCGGCGTTCGTCGGGCCGACGCGTCTCGGGGCCGACCGGCGCGCGACGCGCGTCGCGAGCTTCGGCGACTTCGAGCGGGCCTTCGGCGGCCTGTCGGCCGGCAGCTATCTGTCGTACGGCGTGATGCACTTCTTCCAGAACGGCGGCGGCGAGGCGGTCGTCGTGCGGGTGCCGAACGAAGGCGCAGCGACCGCGCAGACCGCCCTCAACAACGCGACGCCGGCGGCGGCCCTGACCGTCACCGCGCTCGGCTCCGGCGAGGCCGCCAACAACCTGTTCCTCGAGATCGAGGCGCTCCCCGCGGAGAAGACGTTCTCGCTGAGCGTCACCGACGCGGCAACGGGCGCGAGGGAGCTCTGGAGCGGCCTGTCGACGGACACGGCCGCGATGCGGTACGCGAAGACGATCGTGAACGACGCGGACCTCGGGTCCCGCCTCGTATCGGTCGACGTGCTGGCGAATGCGCCGGTCGTGCCCGTGCCGACCGGCACGACCTTCACGGCCACCCCGGTCAACAACGTCTACGGCACACAGCTGCCCAACAACGTCGCCTACTCGATCAAGGCCTCGGTCAAGCACATCGCCGGTGGCGCTCCGGTCGAGCACCTGGCCGAGACCGAGATCCCGCTGTTCGCGGCGGCCGCACGGCTTCCCGCGTCCGCGTCCGGCCTCGCGCAGGCAATCGAGGATGCCATCAACGCCAAGCTCGCGGGCGTCGCGGCGCCGAAGCCCAAGATCCGCATCGAGGCGACCGTTCTCGACTACCGCAATGCGCAGAACGCGACCACCACCCAGCTGCGCTTTCGGGTGAAAGCGGCCGACTTGAAAGACGCGCCGCTGCCCGACGCCGTCATCGAGATCAAGAATGGCGACCAGCCGTCACAGCAGGGCCAGAATCCCCCGCCGCCGTTCCTGGCGTTCTTCGGACTGACTGCCGGCCAGGTCAACGCTTCGCGAATCCGCCTCGGTGCGGACTACCAGGCGGACAACCGCGTGAAGGTCGCGAGCCGCCGTGCCGGCAGCGACGGTAACGTGGGCATCCCGACGGCGGCCGACATGACAGGGGCGCTGTCCGCGCTCGACAAGGCGACGTTCAACCTGCTGTGCATGCCCGACGCGGTGCGCCCGCAGACAAGCGACCCGAACGCGCCCTACTACTCAAACTACCTAGACATCTACGAGGCCGCCAAGAACGTCTGCGAGTCCCGCAAGGCGTTCCTCCTGCTCGATCCCCCGCCGAACGTCACGGACGTGCAGCGGGCGGAGGGCTGGAAGAAGAACGAGCTGACGGTCCGCACCAGCCACGGCGCGACCTACTTCCCCCGCGTGAAGATGACCGACCCGCTGAGCGCGGGTCTGGTGCGGCCCTTCCCCCCTTCCGGTCTCATCGCCGGCCTCATGGCGCGGACCGACGCCAACCGCGGCGTGTGGAAGAGCCCCGCGGGGATCGATGCCACGGTCAATGGCGTGTACGCGCCGCAGGTGGTCCTGTCGGACTCGGAGCATGGGATTCTCAACCCGATGGGCGTGAACTGCCTGCGCAAGTTTCCGATCTACGGCACGGTGTCATTCGGGGCGCGCACGCTGGTCGGATCAGACGCCGAGGCCAGCGAGTGGAAGTACGTCGCCGTGCGCCGGACCGCCTCGTACATCCTGCTCAGCCTGCAGCGCGGCCTGCAGTGGGTCACATTCGAGCCGAACGACGAGCCGCTGTGGGGCCAGATCCGCATGAACGTCACGGCCTTCATGCAGGGCCTGTTCCGCCAGGGCGCCTTCCAGGGGCGCACGCCGCGCGAGGCGTATCTCGTCAAGTGCGACGCGGAAATCACCACGCAGGCGGACATCAACCAGGGGATCGTCAACGTGGTGGTGGGCTTCGCGCCGCTGAAGCCGGCCGAGTTCGTGTTCGTCACGCTGCGCCAGCTCGCGGGCCAGACCACTTAGGCCGCCCGTCGCTCGCCGCAGGAATCGCAAGTAGCCTCAGGCTCGGGAGACGCTCATGCCGCTGATCAAGGGGAACCCCTCGCGTTTCGACCCCTACAAGAACTTCAAGTTCATCGTGCGCTGGGACGGCCAGCCGGTGGCCGGGGTGTCCAAGGTGTCCATGCTCAAGCGCACGACGGAGGTGGTGAAGCACCGCGACGGCGGCGACCCGTCGACCAGCCGCAAGTCGCCCGGCCGGACCGAGTACGACGCGATCACGCTCGAGCGCGGCGTCACCCACGACGAGGCGTTCGAGCGCTGGGCGTCGAAGGTCTGGGACCTCAACGCCGGTCGTGGCGCGGAGGTGTCGCTGGCCGACTTCCGCAAGGACCTGCAGATCGACCTGCTCAACGAGGCCGGCCAGACGGTCATCCGCTACAACGTCTATCGCTGCTGGGTATCCGAGTACCAGCCGCTGCCCGACCTCGACGCGAACGCCAACGCGGTCGCCATCATGAAGCTCAAGCTCGAGAACGAGGGCTGGGAGCGCGACCCGGACTTGGCGGTCCCGGACGAGCCCACGCTCAACGCCGGTTGACGCGATGCCGGCGCAGATCTCCACCATCGACCTGCTGGACGCCTGCGAGCGCCGGCCGCGCGAGACGGCCGCGAGCCGGGTCGATCGCGTCCTGGGCCTCGCCTGGTCGGCGGGCGAGCTCGCCGGCGACACGGCGGGCCTGCGCCATCGGCGGGTGCTCGAGCTGCGTCGCGAGCTCGCCGGCTCGCGCTGGCCATGCGTCACGAACTGCCCGGCCTGCGCCGCGCTGCTCGACGTCGAGCTCGACGTCGCCGAGGTCCTCGCGGCCGGCGGGGCCGGCATGGAGCGGCAGGTGGCGGTGGCGTGGGGTGGCGAGACGCTGACCCTGCGGGTGCCGTCCTGGGGTGAGCTGCTCGCCGGGGCGCGCACCGCCGTCGGGATCGATGACGCAGTGGATGAGCTGATCGCGGCCTGCCTCCTCGAGGGGGAGATTGCGGCGCCGATCCCGCTGTCGCTGCGGGAGGCCGTCGAGGTCGCGTTCGAGGCCGCGGACCCGCTGGGCGTCATCGCGCTCGAGCTGCGGTGTCCGGCATGCGGCGCCGACGCCGCGCCGGTCGTCGACCTTGCGTCGCTGTGGGCGGACGAGCTGGACGGCTACGCGGCGGGGCTCGTCGCAGAAGTCGACGCCCTTGCGCGTGCCTACGGCTGGAGCGAGCGCGAGATCCTCGCGCTGCCGGCGTCGCGGCGACGGGCCTACCTCGCGCGGATCGGCGCATGACGGGCTATCTCGCGATCCTCCTGGGGCAGCTGCGCGGGGCACCGGCGCAGGTGCGCCCGCGGCCGCGGGCGCGCTTCGAGCTGGCCGGGGCCCCGGACTGCGTCGACGCGGCGTACGTTCCGGCGGCGAGTGCGCCGCCCGGCGAGCCGCGAGCGGCGACCATCCGGCGGCGTGATGTCCCGCCCTCGGTGTTGCCTGGCGTCGAGACGGGCGGCGAGAGCGACGGAGGGGGGGCACCGGATCTACCGGCCGCCGCTGCGCCGGCGTCGCCTCCTGGCAATCCGGCCCCTGCGACTGCGGTGATCGACGCGGCCGAGTCGGCAGCCTCGCGCGCGCCCGCGCGCGCCTCGCAGACGATGGACCAGGTGCTCGCGCCGGAGCGGCAGGTGTCGCCCGATCAACCGGACGCCTCTGTGGTGCAGCCTGTGCGCCCGGAAGCTCCGCCGCCGCGGCGCGAGACCCTTCCGCCCCTCGGCCCCGATACGCAACGGCCTTCGCTCGGAGCGGCGCCCGTCGCCGTCGCTTCGGCGCGCCCGCCTGCCGAGCCGGCTTCACGGTCTGCGCGACGCGTCTTCGCGCCAACGGGCGCCCGCGAGGCGACGATTGCCGTGCCCCTCGATGTCGCCGACCCGCTGCCCGACGTGACCGTCGTGATCGGACGCCTCGACGTGCGGCTCGAAAGGGTGTCGCCGCTGCCCCGCGGAACGACCGCCCACCGGCGGGAGGCGGGCGAGTACCGGGCGTCGGACGCCCCCTCGCTGGACGAGTATCTTCGTGGCCGACAGGGGCGCTAGGGCATGACGGCCGCCCTCGCCATCGCCGCCACGACCGAGGTGCTGCACTACCTCGTCGAATCGGCGCTGACCAAGGCGGCGGCGGTACACGGCTTCGCGGCGCCGGGGGTGCGCAGCGGCGCGCCGCCGAAGCCAGAGACAAATGGCAGCGAGCCCTCGGTGGTGAACCTGTTCCTCCACGGCGTCACCCCCAACCCGGCGTTGCGAAACCACGAGGCCCCCTACCGCGATGCGAACGGGCGGCGCCGCAGCAACGCACCCCTGGCGCTCGATCTGCACTACCTGCTGAGCGCGCACGGTGGCGAGGCGATCCGGGAGATCGGGCTGGGCGCCGCGATGCACTCCCTGCAGCAGGCCGCGATCGTGCCGCGGACGACGATCCGCAGCGCGCTGGAGAGCCTGGCGAGCAGCAACGACCCCGCGAAGAAGGCGCTGGCGACGCG
>JALORY010000096.1 GCA_025458675.1 Gammaproteobacteria bacterium
GGGGCAGCCCCACTGTCCGCGCTGCGGAACAGCCCTGCACTCGCGCAAGCCGCACAGCGTGTCGCGCACCTGGGCGCTCCTCGTCGCCGCGGCGATCCTGTACGTCCCGGCGAACGTGCTCCCGGTCACCGTCACCACGACGCTGCTCGGGACGCAGCAGGACACGATCCTGAGCGGCGTGGTGTATCTCTGGACGTCGGGCTCGCGGCCGGTTGCCGTGCTCCTCTTCGTCGCGAGCGTGGTGGTGCCGGTGCTCAAGATCCTCGCCCTGTCGCTGCTGCTCGTCACGGTGCAGCGCCGCTCGCGCGCGTTCCCGCGCGACAGGGCGCGACTCTACCGCCTGGTCGAGGTCATCGGCCGCTGGTCGATGGTCGACGTCTTCGTCGTCACCCTGCTCGCCGCGCTGGTCCAGCTGCCGGCGCTCGCGTCGATGCAGGTCGGCCCGGGCGCGATGGCCTTCGCCGCCGTCGTGGTGCTGACGATGTTTGCCACCGAGACCTTCGACCCGCGCCTCATCTGGGACGCCGTGGAAGATGCCGATGCCTGACGAAGAACGCCGCGCCGAGCCGGTCGACCTTCCCGAGGCGCGGGTCGGCCGACGGCTGGGGTTGAGCGTCTCCCTGGTCTGGCTGGTGCCGCTCGTCGCGGCACTGATCGGCCTGTGGCTCGCCTGGCACAACCTGGCGCAGCGCGGCCCGACCATCACCATCCTGTTCGCCACCGCCGAGGGGCTCGAGGCGGGAAAGACGAAGATCAAGTACAAGAACGTCGACGTCGGCGTCGTCACCGAGATCGACGTCTCGCCCGACCGCGCGACCGTGGAGGTGCGCGCGGAGATGACCGCGGACGCGCGCGACTGGCTGGTCGAGGACACGCGTTTCTGGGTGGTGCGGCCGCGCGTCGGCGCGGGCGGCGTGTCCGGCCTGAGCACGCTGCTGTCGGGCTCGTACATCGGAATGGACGTGGGCAGATCGGGCAACGGCGCGTGGCGGTTCCGCGGCCTCGACGTGCCGCCCGTCATCACCTCCGGCCTGCAGGGACGCCGCTTCATCCTGCGCGCCGACAATCTCGGCTCGCTCGACTACGGCACGCCGCTCTACTACCGGCGCATCCAGGTGGGCCAGGTGGTCGCCTACCACCTCGAGGACAACGGCAAGGCGGTGTCCGTGCAGGTCTTCGTCGCCGCCCCCTTCGACGAGTACGTGACGCGTAACACCCGGTTCTGGCAGGCGAGCGGCGTCGACGTGCGGCTCGACGCCAGCGGCTTCCAGGTGAACACGGAGTCGCTCGCGGCGCTGCTCGTCGGCGGCATCGCGTTCCAGGTACCGCCCGACGAGGCCACGGGCGAGCGAGCGGACGACCGTGCCACGTTCCGCCTGTACGACACGCGCGACCAGGCGATGGCGATCCAGCACCGCGACCTGCAGCAGTACCGCCTCTACTTCAACGACTCCGTGCGAGGGCTCGCCGTCGGGGCGGGCGTCGAATTCCGCGGGGTGCCGGCCGGCGAGGTCCGGCGCGTCGAGGTGGACTACGACGCTCAGCGGCAGGAGATCCGCATCCCGGTACTGGTCGAGGTGGGCGCCGAACGGCTCTACGCGAGCGCCACTGCGGACACGCGGCAGCAGCGCGACCGCATCGACCCGCGCGCGCTGCTGGACTCCATGGTCGCACGCGGCCTGCGCGCCCAGCTGCGCACCGGCAACCTGCTCACCGGCCAGCTGTACGTGGCGCTCGACTTCTTCCCGGACGCCCCGCCGGCGCAGATCGACTGGACCGCGAAGCCCCCCGTGTTCCCGACCATGCCGGGCAGCTACAGCGAGATCGAGAAACGCGTGGGCAGCATCCTCGCGAAGCTCGACAGCGTGCCGTTCGGGGAGATCGGCACGGAGCTCGCGGCGACGCTCGAGACCCTGAACGCCGCGCTGGGCAGCATCGACAGGCTGGCCGCCACGGCGGACCGCGACCTGCTGCCCGAGCTGCGGCTCGGCGTCGAACAGGCGCGGCGCTCGCTCGCCTCCGCCGGCAAGACTCTGGCGAGCGCGGAGCGCATGGTCGCGCCCGACGGGGCACTGCAAGGCGACCTGCGGCAGGCGCTGCGCGAGTTCGCGGAGGCGGCGCGCTCCATCCGCGTGCTGGCCGACTACCTGGAGCGCCACCCGGAGGCCCTGATCCGCGGCAAGGAGGGCAGCAAGTGAACAGTCGGAGCGGATTGCGCCGCGTCGCGGGCATCGGCGTCGTCGGGTTGCTGGCAGCCTGCGCCAGCTCGCCCCCCGCGACCTTCTACACGTTGAGCGCGACGGCCCCGCCGGGCGCCGCTGCCGGCAGGGCCTTCAGCGTCGCCGTCGACGCGCCGGCGCTGCCGGCGCTCGTCGACCGGCCGCAGCTCGTGCTGCGCCAGGACGACAACCGGGTCACCCTGGACGAGCAGCACCGCTGGGCCGAGCCGCTGCGCAACGGCCTGGGTCGCGTGGTCGCGGAGAACCTCTCGCGTCTCCTCGGCCAACCCCAGGTGGTGGCTTACCCGCACGGCGCCGGGATCGATCCCGACTACCGCGTGCAGATCGACGTGCAGCGCTTCGATCTGGAGTCGGGCGACGCGGCGACTCTCGACGCCGTCTGGACCGTCCGCGCCGCGGCGGGCGGGAGCCCGCGGACCGGCAGCACGCGGGCGCGGCAGGAAGCGGGCAAAACGCGGGAGTCGGCCGTGGCCGCGATGAGCCGCGCGGCGGGCACGCTGAGCGCGGACGTCGCCGCCGCGATCCGCTCCCTGCCCGCCGGGCGCCGCTGACGCGCGACGCCCCCGCGGCAGGCGCCGTCAGGGCGCGTCGTCGTGCGCTGCGCCGTCCACCGCCCAGAGCCGGTGGGCGTCGAGCTCCAGCCGCAACGCCGCCTCGCGGGCATTTGCCTGCGCGAGGCGCGCCGCGAGCGCGGCCTCCACGGCGAGCCGGCGGGCCGTCAGCACCTCGTTGACGCCGCTCTCGCCGGCCGCGTACGCCTTGGACACCGACGCGGCGTTGCGGGTCATCGCGTCGGCCGCGGCGCGCGACTGCCGCCACACGTCCACCGCGATCGCGACAGCCTGGTAGGCGGCGTTGGCCTCGGCGCCCGCCCGCCGCACGGCAGCGGCCTCGCGGGCGCTCGCCGCCTCGGCCTGGGCGTTGGTCGCGCGCGCCGTCGCCCGCCGCGCCTCGCCCGGCAGCGGGACGGAGAGGGACAGCCCCACGACCTGCTCGTCGCCGCTGTACTCCTGGCCGTACTGCAGGCCGACGGTCGGATCCGGCAGCTGCGCCGCGCTGTCGCGCGCCACCTCGGCCTGCCAGCGCCGCGACTCGGCGCGCGCGAGGCGCAGCGCGTGGTCGTGCGCAAGGATGTCCTTGCGCCACGTGGCGGGATCGCCCGCCGGCAGCCGTGGCTCCGCGAGCCGGGGCGCAGTCGCCGGCAACGCGAGCGTCTGAAAGCGGGCCGCGAGCGCGTCGGCCGCCTGCTGCCGCCGCCCCTTGGCCTGAGCGAGCGCGGCGCGCGCCTGGGCGAGGGCGGCGTCGGTGGCGAACCGCTCGAGGCTCGCGGCATCCCCCGCCTGGATCCGCTTCTCGACGACCCGCAGCTCCTGCCCGAGCAGCCCGACCTGCCGCTCCCACTCCTCGACCTCGAGGCCGCCGCGGACCCAATCGAACCAACCCGCGAGCAGCTCGCGCGCGGCCTCGTGGGCAGCGTCCCCGGCCGTCGCCTCGGCGACCTCGACGCGCCGCCCGCCGAGCTCGGCGTCGAGCTGCGCCTTGCCCGGCAGCCGGAACGCCCGCTCGACGCCGACGTGCCAGTCGTTGTAAGTGCTGTCGGCGGGCCGGACGCGACGCTGCAGCCCGTCGACGCCCAGCTTGGTCTCGTACTCGCCGGCGACGAGCCTGTCCCTGCCCGCCTCCTCCGCCGTGATGCCGTGGCGCGCCGCCTGCACCTGCACGGCCTGCTCGATGGCCTGCAGCGCGGCCCCGGCCGGCGGCAGGTCCGGCGGATAACCGCCTGCGGGCACCGCCCCCGCCGCGGCGCCCGAGCCACCGAGACAGAGGGCGAGGACGAGAGGCCGCAGGGTCACAGCAGCCTCCCGAAGCCGAGCACGGGGACGAGCCACCACGCGACCTCCGGATTGGGCATCACCGCCTTGAGGTGAGCGAGCAGCGGCTCGACGTCGCCGCGGCTCATGCCGATCTGGAACAGCACGCGGTCCGAGCGGCCGCGCACGCGCTCCGCCACCGAGGCGGTCGCCATGCGGCCGCCGTGGCCGCTGATCGGATAGCTGCTGAAGCCGCTGGCCTGATCGGCCGCGAGCAGGCGGTCGACGAAGTCCTCCTCGAGACTCTTCGGCACCACCACGTTGAGCATGACGTCGATCGCCTTCATGGCGCCTTCTCCACGGTCACACCGAAGCGCCGGTACAGGACCGGCAACAGGAACAGGGTGAGCACGGTCGAGGTGAACAGCCCGCCGGTGACGACGATCGCCAGCGGGCGCTGGATCTCCGAGCCGGGCCCCGACGCGAACAGCAGCGGCACCAGCCCCCAGGCGGCGATGCTCGCCGTCATGAGCACGGGCCGCAGGCGGCGCTTCGCCCCCTCGACGACCACCTCGGCCACCGGCATGCCCTGGGCGCGCAGCTGGTTGTAGTAGGTCACGAGCACGACGCCGTTGAGCACCGCGATGCCGAGCAGCGCGATGAAGCCGACCGACGCGGGCACCGAGAGGTACTCGCCGGTCAGCGCGAGGGCGAAGATGCCGCCGACCATCGCGAAGGGCACGTTGGCGAGCACCAGCACGGCCTGGCGCGCCGAGCGGAAGGTCGCGAACAGCAGCCCGAAGATGAGGGCCAGCGCGACCGGCACGACGATGGCGAGGCGTGTGGCGGCGCGCTGCTGGTTCTCGAACTGCCCACCCCAGGTCAGCACGTAGCCGGCCGGCAGCTTCACCTGCTCGAGCACGCGCGCCTTGGCCTCCTCGACGAAGCCGACGAGGTCGCGGCCGGCGACGTTGCTCTGCACCACCACGAAGCGCCCGGCGTTCTCGCGGCT
>JALORY010000097.1 GCA_025458675.1 Gammaproteobacteria bacterium
AGCGTCTTGCCCAGGCCCAGCCCGCGCTGCGGCGGGACGGGCTCCAGCGGTGTCTCACGAATCTCCATGCGGCGCCCTCCCGGCTCTCGCCCCTCGCCCTGCGCCCCTCGCGCCGCGCGGCGGCGCCCTGTGCTGCGATCGTCGCAGCTTTTCCCCGACGCGGATGCCGGCGGCGCGGGCGCGCTTGAGGGTCCGGGGCACCTCGCGATGACGACGGGGTGCCTCGCGATAACGGAGCGTCGTCTTTGCGAGGCCGCAAACTCGTCTTTGCGAGGCCGAAGGCCGAAGCAATCCACATGGATCGCCACGGCGGCTGCGCCGCCTCGCGATGACGGTGTCGTCTTTGCGAGGCCGAAGGCCGAAGCAATCCCCTCAGCCGTCCACGATCTCCACGCGATCGCCGACGCGCAGCAGGCCACCGTGCACGACCCGCAGCCCGATCCCTGCTCCCCGGCCGAGCGCCTTGCCGGCGCCACGCCCGACCAGGCGATCGAGGTAGCCGCAGGGCGGCCGCAGCCGGTGGAAGGCGAAGACCGCGTCGCCGATGCGCACCGTGCGGTTGGCGAAGGCCGCGAGCGGGATGCCCGAGACGACGAGGTTGCGCCGGTGCTCGCCGGCGCCGAAACCGAGCCCCCCACGCCGCTCCGCGCGGCCGAGGTCTTCCGCGGTGACCAGCGTCACCTCGCAGGCGTCCGTCCGCCGCCAGTGCCCGCGCCCCGCGGCGTAACGATCGCCCTCGAGCCCGGCTCCGGCCAGCGCCCGCGCCTGCACGCGCCGCTCCACGGGGCCGCCGGCCTCGGCGGCGACGAAGATGTCCTCCAGGCGACCGGGCGCGACCGCGGCACGGGACCTGCCGAGCCACGGGAACAGGGCGCGGACGAGGCCGGGACCGGATCGATCTGCGGCGTCGGACATGAATCTCCTTCCCACCACTTGGCGGTGCGGTCTGCTAGATTGATATCACCAAGATATCTCTCAGCGGGGACTCCCCATGAACGTGCCCACGAACGTGCGCCTTCGGCAGGGCAACCTCGAGCAGCCCGCCAGCACCACGAACGGCATCCTCATGCTGCTCTTCCTCCTCGCCCTCGTCGGCCTGGAGATCTTCGCGGTCCTGGCGATACGCCTGCCCGTCCCCGTGCTGGTCTTCGCCCTGGCCGTCGTCTTCATCGCCGGCGGCTTTTTCATGCTGCAGCCGAACGAGGCCGGCGTGCTCACCCTGTTCGGCGACTACGTGGGCACCGAGCGCACGCCGGGTCTGCGCTGGGTGTGGCCCTGGCTCATCCGCAAGAAGGTCAGCGTGCGGGTGCGCAACCACAACGTGGACACGCTGAAGGTGAACGACAAGCGGGGCAACCCCGTGGAGATCGGGGCGGTGGTGGTGTGGCGCGTGGAGGACACCGCGCAGGCCCTGTTCGACGTCGACGACTTCGAGCAGTTCGTCCGGGTGCAGAGCGAGTCGGCGCTGCGCCACGTGGCCATGCAGTACAACTACGACGAGGGCGACGACCACGAGACCCGCGAGGTCACGCTGCGCGCCGGCGCCGAGACGGTCGCCGAGAACCTGCGCGAGGAGTTGCAGGTGCGCGTCCAGATCGCCGGGGTGAAGATCGAGGAGGCGAAGCTGACGCACCTCGCCTACGCGCCGGAGATCGCGGGCGCGATGCTCCGCCGCCAGCAGGCCGAGGCGGTGATCGCCGCGCGGACGAAGATCGTCACCGGCGCGGTGTCGATGGTCGAGATGGCGCTCAAGCGGCTGTCCGAGCAGCAGGTGGTCGAGCTGGACGACGAGCGGCGCGCGGCGATGGTCTCCAACCTGATGGTCGTGCTCTGCTCCGAGCGCGACACGCAGCCAATCGTGAACGCCGGCACGCTCTACACCTAGGCGTCGATGGCGCGACCGGACAAGAAGGCGTTCCTGCTGCGGGTCGACCCAGCGCTGTGGGCCGAGATCGAGCGGCTAGCACAGGCGGAGCTGCGCAGCGTCAACGGCCAGGTCGAGTACCTGCTGCGGGACGCTCTCGCCAAGCGGGGGATCCGCGCCGACGGGGCGCACGCCGGGCGAGCGCCAGCCCCCGGCGCTCCCGCAAAAGAAAACCCCGGCCGTGGGCCGGGGGATCGCGCAGGACCTTGACTGCGGAACCATCGAGCGGGAGTTCCCTGTCTGCGCAAAGCCTGTGGCAGAGCCTTGTCGCCGCGGCGCTCGGCGGTCGACCGGGATCCCCTCGGTCAGAACGCCGTGGCCTCCGGCTCGCTCTCGCACTTCAAGTATAGGTTCTCGTCGGAGGTCCCGAAGTAGATGAGCCCCGCCAGGCGCGCCGGGTCGGCCGTCCAGCGGCGGTGCACCGCGCCCCGGCAGCCCGGGCAGAGCAGACGCCCGGCCGTCGACTCGACGCCGATGTAGGCGTCGACGGCCACCTCCAGCCCCTCGCCCAGATAGTTCCCCGAGGCGTCGGTCCAGCAGACCTCCGGGGTCGCGACCGCTTCGGGTCGGACGGATTCGTGGACGTTCACGGTGACCTCCTCGTCACGGCGTCGGTTCCTTGCCTCTGCGACATCCTCTGCATAGGTCGGACCAGACACGCAAGTCGCTGAAACGAAAGGCTTCAGAAACCTTGCGGGCGTCGTCGTAGTAAAAATTTCCGACAGCCCGCCCTGGGTTTCGCGGCGCACCGCCTCCATCTCGACGCTCATGGACACGACGACCTCCGTCCCCTCGCCTCCCGCGACCGGCCGCCCGCCGGTGGCGTGGCGCCTGCTCGGCGGACTGATGCTCGTCGCCAGCGTCGGCCTCACCTCCTGCCAGGCCCTGCTCCATGGTTTCTGAGGAGTCGGCTCCCCCGCGGCCCGTAGACGAGAAGGCGGCACGAGAACGGGCGGATCGGGCACCAAACCCGCCCCCGGAGGACGTGCTGAGCGACGCGGATGTGCGCCGCGTGGTGCAGCGCCTCGTCACCCCGCGCAGCGCGCCCGACGTCCACCAGGCAGTCGCCCGCGTGGTCGGTAGCACGGCGCGCGGCACTCCCGGGCCGGCAAGGACGGCGGCAACCCCGCCGCTGCGCGAGGTCGCGCGCGAGTTGCGCGCGCGCTTCTCGGGCTGGCGGCGTCGCCGGCTGGGGCTGCGGGGCGCGCTGCTCTACCTGCTCCCGCTGCCGCTGCCGCTGGCGGGTGTCGCTTCCCTCGCGGGCGGCGACTTCGGCGCGGCCATGGCTTCGTTCGGCGCCTTTGCCGCCCTGCTCGGCGCGGCCGTGCTGAACCGGCGCGGACTGCGCGAGCAGTTGCTCGCGCCCGAGCGGCGCTACACCGAGCCGCCGTCGCCGCTGCACGGTTATCTCGCCGCCACCCTCGTGGCGACGGGCACCGCGATCGCGGCCGCCGGCGCGGTCGGCCACGGGCTGCTCGTCAGCCTCGCCTTCGCGGCCCTCGCCGGGGCCGGTTTCCACCTCGCCTATCCCCTGCCCGCGCCGCGCCGCCTGCTGCGCCGCGCCGAGCGCGCGCCGGCCGACGAGCGCGTGCGCACCGCGCTGCAGCGCGCGGAGGGCCGGATCCTCGCCATCGAGCTCGCGGCCGACGGCATCGGCAACGTCGAGCTCGAGGCGCGGCTACGTCGCGTCGCGCAGGCGGGTCGCGGCATCCTCGCGCTGATCGCGGAGCGCCCGGCCGAGCTCACCCGTGCCCGAAAATTCCTCAACGTGTATCTCGAAGGCGCGGAGCGCGTCGCGAGCCGCTACGTGCGGACGCACCGGCTGTCGCGGTCCGGGGCCCTCGAGAGCAGTTTCCGCAACGTCCTCACGCAGATCGAGTCCGTGTTCGAGCACCAGCGCACGCAGCTGCTCGCCCACGACGTCGACGACCTCGACGTGCAGATCGCGGTGCTGCGCAAGCAGCTCGAGCACGAAGGACTGTCCTGAAGCCCACCCCGACTTGGCGACCGAGGTAGCCCATGAGCACGACTGCCGACACCACTCGACCCCACACCGCCGACGCACTGCAGACCGTCCACGCCCTCGCCGACCCGGCGGCGGACGCGACGACGGCGTCCCCGGCAACGCTCCGGCCCTTGCTCGCCGAGATCGACCTCGCCGACAGCCACTCCATCCTGTTCTTCGGGAGCCGCGCCCAGGAGGAGCTGACGGCCGCGTCGGACCGGATGCTCGAGAAGGTGCGCACCAAGGACCTCGGTCCCGCGGGCGACGCCCTCAACGACATGGTGCTGACGCTGCGCGGCTTCGACGTCGGCGACCTCGACCCCAACCGCAAGCCCGGGCTGCTCGATCGGCTGCTCGGCAAGGGGCGGGATGCCGCCCGGCTGCTGCAGCGCTACGAGGCGGTCCGCGACCAGATCGACCACATCACCGAGACGCTGGAACGGCACAAGACCGACCTGCTCGTCGACATCGAGTCGCTCGACCGGCTCTACGCGGCCAACCTCGAGTACTTCCGCGCGCTCGAGCAGTACGTCGCCGCCGGCACGGAGAAGCTGCGCGAGCTCGACGCGGAGGTCATCCCCGCGGCGGAGCGCGACGCAGGCCCCGACACGCTCGCCGCGCAGGGGCTGCGCGACCTGCGGGCGCGGCGCGACGACCTCGAGCGCCGCCTGCACGACCTGCGCCTGACGCGGCAGGTGGCGCTGCAGGGCCTGCCCAGCATCCGGCTGGTGCAGGAGAACGACAAGGCGCTGGTCGGCAAGATCGACTCGACGCTGGTCAACACCGTGCCGCTGTGGCGGCAGCAGCTCGCGCAGGCCCTCACCATCCACCGCTCGCGCGAGGCTGCGAAGAGCGTCGCGGCCGCGACCGACCTAACCAACGACCTGCTGCGCGCCAACGCGGAGAACCTGCGGCAGGCGAATGCCATCGCGCGCAACGAGATGGAGCGCGGCGTCTTCGACATCGCCGCCGTCGCCGAGGCGAACCAGAGCCTGATCGGGGCGATCGAGGACAGCCTGCGGATCGCCGACGAGGGCCGCGCGGCGCGCGCGAAGGCCACCGCGGAGCTCGACCGGCTCGAGCAGCAGCTGCGCCAGTCGCTCGCGGC
>JALORY010000042.1 GCA_025458675.1 Gammaproteobacteria bacterium
CAGGTCCGCTTCGCGCCTGCCAGCGGCGATCGCGCCGCAGGGTTCGTCACCGACCTCGAGCGCTCCTGCGAGCTCGACGAGTGCCGCGTTCAGACGGTGCGCCTCGTGCTCCCGAGCGGCGAGGTGATGACGGGGAAGCTGCGCATGCTGACCAGCGGTCCGCTGCTCGCCGACGCCGTCGCGGCGTCGCAGGATCGCCGGCCGGCAGCGATGACCCTGGCGGGCGACCGCGGCTCGCGCATGCAGTGCGAGCTCCTCTTCACCGCCGGTGCCCGCACCGCCCGCGGTGCCTGCAAGGCGGCCGACGGGTCCGCCTACGCGGTGTCCTTCTAGCCGGCGGGGTGCGGCTTCCCGCACCCCGCCCCGGACTCACCCTTCGTCGATCCCCTCGTCCACCGGGTTGTGGATGATCTCGTGCAGGCGGCTGCCCTCGACGCGCGAGGACAGGACCTCGACGCCGTCGCGCTCCATCGCGCGGATCTGGTCGTCGTTGTTGCGGCCGATGGACAGGACCTGCTTCTCGTACTCGCTCATGGTCGTCATTCCTCTGGTTCGGGGGATGGAGCCCGGCGATGCGCCGGCTCTTGCCTTAGTAAAATGGTAGGTAAAGTTTTCCTTTTCCAGTCAGAAATGCATTTAATGGGCGCGTGGAATCTGGGGGAGTTCGGGGCAGGCCTTGACCGCGGCCGCTTGCTCTCGCGCCAGCGGAGTCGGACGCTCTGCGTGTCGGGGCGTGCCGTGCATCGCTCCGGGCGTGGCGGCAGCCCGACCCACGACTGACAGGATCAGGACGGCCCAGCGGCCGTACCTGCAGACCAGATGGGGGGGCAAGACCATGGAAATCAGGCACAAGACGACCCGAGAGGTGCTCGCCAGGGTTGCTGGCGAGCTGCTGGTGGGAGCCGACCTGCGCGACCTGCAGCTGCAGGGGGCGGACCTGCGCGGGCTGGACCTCAGCCACGCCGACCTGTCGTTCTGCGACCTCGGCGGCGCGGACCTGCGGAACGCGACACTCGTCGACTCCAAGCTGTTCGCCACCCAGCTCAACGACGCCGACTTCAGCGGCGCGGACATGAGCTCGGTGCGGATGGGCTGCAACGACTGCAACCGCGTCCAGGCCGACCGGGCGCGGTTCGTCGGCACGAGCCTGTTCCGGGCCGACCTGCGCAACGTGGACCTGCGGCAGGCCGATCTCACCGGTGCCAACCTGTCCCGCGCCGACCTGCGCGGGGCCTCGCTCGTGCACGCGATCCTCGCGGGCGTGGCGGCGACCGACGCGCTCTTCATCGGCACCAACCTGCGCGAGGCGAACCTGTCGGGCGCGGACCTGCGCGACAGTCACCTCAACGACGCCAACCTGTTCCGCGCCGATCTGACCGGCGCCAACCTGGAGAGCCAGCACGCCGGCGGGTTCACCGTGCTCAACCTCGCGAACCTCGAGAGCGCGAACCTCACCGGCGCGAGGATGCGGCGCGTGTCGGCCGAGGAGACGAGCTTCAAGCGCGCGGACCTCACCGACGTGGACCTCGGCGACGCGGTGCTCGGCGGGGCGATCCTGCGCAGCGCCATCGTGACGAACGCGAACTTCGCCGGCGTCGAGCTCGCGACGGTGACGATGGAGTTCGCCAACTTCTCGCAGGCGCGCAACGCGAAGATTCCGTCGTACAAGACCAACCTGCGCTGACCCCGCGGTCGCCCTGCTCCCGTCGGCGAGGGGCGGGGCGATCGCCGGAGCCAGGCCGTATACTGCGGCCGCTGTCACCTACCGACGGAGGTCGCCATGGCAATGCTGCGCGCTTTTCCCCTGATGCTGGTCGCGTTCCTGCTGTACAACGCGGTCGTCTTCCTCGGCGGCGACACCGCGCTCGCGGCGCGGATACTGAGCGTCAACCTCATCTCAGGCGTCACCTGGGTGCTCAGCGCCGGCGACCTGCTGCTGATGCTCGGTCTGGTGCTGCTGTACGTCGAGATCTTCAAGGCCACCGGCACGGCCGTGAGCTCGGTGGTCAACCACACGCTGTCGATGCTGGTCTTCATCGCCTTCGTGGTGGAGTTCATCACCGTCGCCCGCGCGGGGACCTCCGTGTTCTTCCTCCTCGGCCTGATGTCGCTCATGGACGTGATCGCGGGCTTCACCGTGACGATCGTCTCGGCGCGGCGCGATCTGGCGGTCGAGAAGGACGCCATCTGACCCGACGGGGGCGCGGGTGCGCCTTACCGCTGCCCGGCTCGGGCCTTGCGTCCTGCTGGCGTGGCTGCTCGCCGCGCCTGCCGTCGCCGCGGCGGAGGCCCCGGCTGCCGGGCGAGCGGGAGCGGCCCAGCCGACGCTCCCCGTGGTCGCGTTGCGCGTGGGCGACGCCAGCCTGCGCGTGGAGGTGGCGCGCAGTGCGGAGGAGATCCGCCGCGGTCTGATGTTCCGGGAGCGGCTCGGGGACGGCGAGGGCATGCTGTTCGTGCTCGACCGGCCTCAACAGGCCGGATTCTGGATGAAGAACACCCTGCTGCCCCTGTCGCTCGCTTATCTCGACCCGGACGGCGTGATCCTCGAGCTCCACGACCTGCGCCCGTACGACGTCAACGCCGTCTGGTCGGCGACCGACCGCGTCCGGTACGCGATCGAGGCGCCGCAGGGCTGGTTCGCCCGCCACGGCGTGCGGCCGGGCGACGTCGTACGCGGAGCGGGCGGTGCGCTGGCCGGTACCGTCGGCGGACCGTGAGCCTGCGAGTGCCCGAGGCCGTCGTCTCTTGGGGCCGACGGCTGATCCCCTCGGTCGTGGTGGTCCTGGCGCTTCACCTGGGCTGGGCTCAGGTCGCGGCGATCGACCTGGACTTGTTGGGCGAGCGCCTTGGGCGGGTGCCGGCGTCCACGCTGGTCGGGATCGCGGGCCTCGCACTCTTTGCCGTGCTGTCGATGTCGCTCTACGACTGGCTCGCGGCACGGTGGCTCGGCTCGCGCGTGCCCCTCGGCCTGCTGCTGCGCTTCAGCTGGGTTGCAAACAGCGTCAACAACTTCATCGGATTCTCCGGCCTTGCCGCGACGGGCGTGCGCCTGATCCTCCTGACCCGTGCGGGGGCGACGACGCAGCGCGCGGCGGTGCACGCGGGGCTCGTGATGCTGGCAGTTCCGGTGGGGCTCTCGGCGCTTGCCCTGCCGGCCCTTCCATACGTCCTGGCCGGGCGACTCGACGACGTGGTGCCGCGCCCGCTGGTGCTCGCCTTGCTGCTGGGGTTCAGTGCCCTTCCGCTGCTGTTCCTGCTGCTCGCCCGCAGCCGGCGCCTGCTGCACCGCGTCCTGCCCGACGCGCCGCCATTGGGACTGGGTCGCGGCCTCGCCTTCATCGGTGTCTCGGTGGGCGACTGGCTCCTCGCCATCGCCGTCGCCTGGGCCTGCGTCAGCGCGACCGGCGTCGCGGTCGAGCCGGCCGATTTCGTCGCGGTCTTTGCGCTGGCAACCGCGCTCGGCATCCTGAGCCTGCTCCCTGCGGGCGTCGGGGTGTTCGACGTCACCCTGCTCTTTCTGCTCGGCGGGCTCGGCCAGGCACCCGAGAACGTGACCGCCGGGATCCTGCTCTTCCGAGTGACGTACTTCCTCGTGCCCTGGTTGATCGGGGTTGCCATCGGAGCGGACCTGATGCGCCGGCCGGGCGGCTCGGTGCCCGGCGGACTGGCCCGAGGGGATCCTGTCGGTGCGCCTGCGGCCTGCCTCACGCTGCCGGTGCGGTCCCCCGCCGGGCGCGGGGCAGTGCCGACCCGACCGACGTCACGCGGCACTCCGTCACCGTCGCCGGAGCCGCCGCGATCGCGGCGGCTGGGGGCGTGTCCCGATGTTCCGGGGAAGGCGGAGCGCCCATAGCGTTCCCCTATCAACTGTTTCGAAACATGAAATTTCACAGATGCATCTTGGGCCTCCACACTCTGGCCACAGTCGAAAAGTCACGAGGAGGTGGACGATGAGAAAGACGTTCTCGTTCGGTGTGCTCCACATGACGGTGGCCTTCACCGTGGCCTACCTCATGACCGGCAGCGTCATGGTCGGCGGCGCCATTGCGCTCGTGGAGCCGGCCGTCAACACAGTCGCCTACTTCTTCCACGAGAAGGTCTGGGAGCGCGTCGGGCGGCGCACGGTCGCGGCCTGATTCCCTACCGCGGAGTACACTACGGCGGGTCATCCAGGAGGACACCATGGCCATCGACATCGGCATCAGCGAGCACGACCGCAAGACGATCGCGGACGGCCTGTCCAAGCTGCTTGCGGACAGTTACACCCTGTATCTCAAGACGCACAACTACCACTGGAACGTCACGGGGCCGATGTTCAACACGCTGCACCTCATGTTCGAGCAGCAGTACACCGAGCTCGCGCTGGCGGTCGACCTGGTGGCTGAGCGGATCCGCGCGCTCGGGCACCCGGCCCCGGGGTCCTACAAGGCCTATGCCACGCTCACCTCGATCGAGGAGGAGACCGGCAGTCCGGACGCGACGGAGATGATCCGCCAGCTGGTCAAGGGGCAGGAGGCGGTGGTGCGAACCGCGCGGGCCGTGTTTCCGGCCGCCGAGGCGGCGAACGACGAGCCGACCTGCGACCTGCTCACGCAGCGGATGCAGATCCACGAAAAGAACGCGTGGATGCTGCGCAGCATGCTCGGGCAGTGACCGAGCGGCGATCCCGTCAGCGCGGCCGGTTGGGCTAGACTTCCGGCACATTGCACCCCGGGGCCTGAGTAAACGCTTTGCCCCGGGGTGCGTTCTTAGCGGTATTCCGGCGCGGGCCGCGACCCGCCGCCCGCGCCGCCCCTTCGAGCAACCCTGGAGCATTCGATCATGAAACGGTTGACCGTCCTTTCCAGTGCAGTGGCCCTCTTCCTCGGCGCCTCGGCCGCCCTCGCTGCCGACGCCACCCCCCCGGCGGCGGCGCCGGCTGCCGCTCCCGCGGCGGCGCAGCCGCCGTGCGCCGGATTCACCCCCGGCATGGGCCGCACCATGACTCCCGAGCAGCGGCAGCAGCACTGGGAGCAGATGCGGGCGCAGGGCTGCCAGCCCGGCATGATGGGCCGCCGCGGTGGCGGCATGGGCATGGGCTCCGATCCGCAGGCCAGCTCGCAGGACGCGCAGCAGCGTTGGCAGCAGGTCCAGCAGATGCGCCAGCAGCGCTGGGCGCAGATGCAGCAGGAGGGCTACGGCCCGATGGGTCCCGGCCCGATGGGGCCGGGGATGGGGGACCCGGGTTTCATGGGCCCCGGGCCGATGGGTCCCATGGGCCCCGGCATGGGGCGGATGATGACGCCCGAGCAGCGGCAGCAGCACTGGGAGCAGATGCGCCAGATGTCCCCGCAGGAGCGCCAGGCCTTTCGGGAGCAGATGATGCAGCAGCGCGGCTTTGCAGCGCCGGCTGCCCCGGCAGCCAAGGCACCTGAGGCGGCTCCCGCCAAACCCGCGGCTCCTGCGCCAGCGGTGGCCCCGGCGCCAGCCGTCGCCCCTGCGGCCGCTGCGCCTGCGGCCACCCCCGCTCCGGTGCCCGCCAAGAAGTAGCGGTCCCTCCCCGCCCGCGGGGGCGGGGCCGAACTCGGCTCCGTCCCCCGCGGTTCAGGTCAGTATCCGTCCGGGTTGCTGATGTAGTGGTAGCCCTGCATCTGCTTGCGCGTGATCGCGAGGATGCCTGCGGGCGTGACCTTCATGAACGGCTGCACGTCCGCCGGGGACACGCCGAGCGAACCCATCGCGTTGTTGCAGACGCGGAACTGCACTCCCTTGTCGTGCAGCGCCTCCATCAGCGGGATGTAACCCGAGTGCTCCTCGCTGAACTGGTTGGCAGCCAGCACGGCCTTGCCGTACAGCACGAACTCGATCGCATACGGCACGCCCCGCGGCTTCAGGTACATGATCGAGTAGGCCGCGTTGGTCAGCGACTCGCGCATCTGCTTGCCGGGGTCCGCGACGCCGAACACGATCCTGACCGGCTGGTCCTTGCTGAACGGCTCGTCGAAGTCCACGCCCTTGGGCAGCGGGATGTCCGGGACGTTCGGGAACTCGACCGGCGGGCCGAGGGTTTCGGCGGCGATCGCGCCCGTGGCGCAGAGGACGAAAGCGAGCAGCAGGCCGCGCATGGATTTCCTCCGGGGGCTCGAGGACGGGACGCCTACTGATACGCTGCCGGCGCCGCGTTGGCAAACCCGACCGGCACCGCACCCGGGAGCCGTGCCGTCGCGCGTCAACGCAAGCGGGGGGGTGGCGTTAAGCTGTCGTGAGGCCGTCCTGTGTGGACGGTCGACCGGCACACTCCCCGATTGGGACACGCGGTCCCGAGGACGCGGAATGAAAAAGGCGATGGAGAGGTCCGCGCTGTGCGCGGCGGTGGCGGCCCTGACTCTGCACGGGGGCAGCTACGCCCAGTCGTTCGGGGACGTGGCGGAGGGGCCCGCGGTCGTCGTGGCCCAACCTGCCGAGGCCCGCTTCTCCTACGAGCAGATCCAGCAGATGGTCGCACCCGTCGCCCTCTACCCGGATCCGCTACTCGCCCAGACCCTGATGGCGGCGACCTACCCGCTCGAGGTGGCGCAGGCGGCGCAGTGGCGCCGCAGCCATCCCGGCCTCGAGGCCAAGGCGCTCGACGACGCGCTCGCCGACCAGCCTTGGGACGCGAGCGTGAAGACGCTGGTGCTCTTTCCGGACGTGCTCGGCCGCATGGCCGGCGACCTCGCCTGGACGCAGGACCTGGGCGAGGCCTACCTCGCGCAGGAAGGCGACGTGATGGCGGCCGTGCAGGATCTCAGGCGGCGAGCGGACGAGGCAGGCCACCTGGAGTCGACCGACCAGCAGGTCGTCCGCAAGACCGGCGCGACCATCGTCGTCGAGCCGGCCGACCCGGCCGTGATCTACGTCCCGAGCTACAACCCCGCCGTCGTCTACGGACCCGGCTTCGCGACGGTCACGCGGACCGTCTACTACCCGACGGTCTACCGCAGCTACGACGCCACGCCGTCCTGGGTGGTGTTCGGCAGCGGGGTCGCCGCCGGCGCCCTGCTGACCGCCCTGATCCGCTGGAGTGACGACGACTACTACGTCGTGCACCGCCACCACGGGCCCCGACCCTTCCATCGCCATCTCTGGTTCGCCGGCCCGAGCTACTGGAGCCCGCAGTGGGTCGGGCCCCGCTACGGCGCCCCCGGCTGGCGTTCGTACAAGCCGGCCTACGGGCACTACGGCGACGTCACCATCGATCGCAGCCGCACGGTCAACATCGAGCGCAACACCGTGATCGAGAACAACCTCGCGGTGCGGCCGTGGGAGCACGCGCCTGCGCACCGTGCGGGGGCCGCGTATCGCGACCCGACGCTGACCCGGCGTTACCAGAGGGCGGGCGATGCGCTGCCGGCCCCCGCTGGGGCCCGTACCGACGCGCGCGGGCCGCGGCCCGACCCCGGCCCGTCACCGCGCTGGTCTGCGGCGCCGGGCGAGGGACCGCGCGTGCAGAGCGAGGCACGGCGAACCCCTGACGCGTCGTTCCATCCGCGGGACTCGCGACAGCTCCCCGAGGAGAGACCGGCGGGCGGCTTCGGCGCCCCGGCCCGGGAGAGGGAGCGCGTCCAGCAGCGGGAAGCCTCGGGCACGCCGGCCCAGCAGCCGTCCGCGCCGCGCTGGTCGCGCGGCCCGGCGGGCGACGCGACGGGCCCACGCCGCGGCCCCGGGCTGCAGGCTGGCGAGCCGGGGGCAGTGCCCGCGGTCCCGGCCGCGAGGGCGGAGCCGACGCCAGCGCTCGAACAGCCCCGGCGCTACCCGCGGTCGACCGAGATCCAGCAGCGCGCCCAGCCCCCGCCTTCCGAAACCCAGCGCACCGGCCCCTTCGGCAGCGGGTCGCGGCCGCAGTCGCCGGCCGAGCCCGCCCGCGCGGCGCCGCCGACGGCCGCTCCGCGCCCGTGGGAGGCTCGTTCCGAGCCGCAGCGGCGCCCCGCCTTCCAGCCGGCCGAGCGGGCGCAACCGCCCCCGCAACGCGTGCAACCCCCCGCGCAGGTGCAGCCGCAGCGCGTGCAACCTCCGCCGCAGGCGCTGCACCGGCCGATGCACGCACCCGAGCGGACGCAGACGATGCCGCCGCCCCGGCTGGAGCGGGCGCAGCCACCGCCGAGGGTCCAGGCGCAGCCGCAGCAGCGTGAGCAGCGCCGTCGCGACCAGGGTCAGAACGACTAGCGCCCCACCGGCTGCCAGCCGTCGCTCAGCGTCCGCATGAAGGCGACGATGTCGCGCTCCTCGTCGGGCGTGAGTCCGAGCTTGCCCATCTCGTCCACGTTCACGTTCGCGTCGACCTCGGGCGCCGGCCAGCACGTCACCCCCGGCTGCGGCGACGCCGCGCCCTCGCACCGCGGTAGCGCATCGCGCGTGTTGTAGAAGTGCACGATCGCCTCGAGGCTCCGGAAGTAGCCGTTGTGCCCGTAGACCTTCACGAAGTCGGGCGAAGGTCGCAGGTCGACGTTCCGCAGGGTGGGCACCTTGTGCTTGCCGCGGTTGCCCGGTGCGAGCTCGGCATAGCGCGCCACGGTCTTCAGGTAGCCGCCCAGTCCCTCGTCGATCCACGCCTCGCCCTGCGGGTTGATGGCCGACGGCATCCGGTACCACGGGTTGTCCGGGTTCCGCGGGATCCCGAGGTTGTCGTAGCTGAAGTCGGTGAAGAGCGGCGGCTCGCCCAGCGGGCCCGGCCGGCTGGGATGGCAGGCCGCGCACTTGCCCTTGTCGTCGCGCTCGAACAGCGCGAGCCCGCGGCGCTCCTGCGCGGTGAGCGGGTACCGCTTCGGGTCGCGCAGGTAGTGGTCGTACTTCGAGCTGAACGGGTTCACCTCGCCGGAGGTCTCGTACGTCGCGATCGCCTGCGCGACGGCGTTGTAGCCCTGGACCACGTCGTCGCAGACGGCGGCACCGAAGAGCTCGCGCAGTCGCGCGCCGTGGTGCCCGGCGCAGATCTTGGCCACCACGGCCTCCGCGTCCGGGTGGTTCTGCTCGACCGGATTGACGAAGGGGCCCTGCGCCTGGTCGGCGAGCGGGCTGCCGAGCAGCCAGCCGGTCGCGCGGCCGTCCCAGAAGTTGCCGCCGACGAAGATCTGCTCCTCGGGGTCGACGTGCAGCGGCGGCGCCATCGCGTAGGCCGCGCTCGGCGGCTTGCGGTTGCCGAAGCGCGGGGCCACGGCCCCGGGGTAGGCAACGGTGCTGGCGTTGACTGCGCTGTCGGGGCCCGTCCAGCCCGCGGCCGGGCCGTGGCAGGTCGCGCACGACTGCCCCGCCGGCTCGGACAGCGTGCTGTCGAAGAAGAGGGCCTTGCCGAGCTCCTCCATCGGCGAGAGCTGCGCCGCGTGCGCAGCGGGTGCCAGAGTCAGCAGCGACAGGGCGGCAAACGCGTGGCGGGGGTATCGCACGGCAGTGGCCTCGCGGCAGGGTGTCCGCCGCAAGTTACGGCGAAGCGCGGCGGCCGACAACCGAGCGATTCACTCCGGTCGCGGGGCAGGGAACGGACCATCGACGCGCGTCGGCGCTGCGGGATGGGCCCGACCCGCACGGCGTCACTCCAGCACGACGGTCTCGTCGAGGCGCGGCCGCTCGGCCGCGATGCCGTAGCGCGCCGCGATGCCGTCGGCGAGGGCCGCGCGAGCGGCGTCCTCCCCGTGCGTGAGCACCACGCGAGGCCGCGATGGCGCGACGTCGCGCAGCCACTCGAGCAGCTCCGAGTGCCCCGCGTGCGCGGAGAATCCGTCGAGCCGGTGGATCTGCGCCCGCACCACGACGTCCTCGCCGAAGATCTGGACCCGCTCGACCGCCTCGGCCAGCTGCCTGCCCAATGTGCCCTCGGCCATGTAACCGACGAGCAGTACGTTGGCGTCGGGCCGCCACAGGTTGTGCCGGAGGTGGTGGACGATGCGTCCGCCTTCGCACATGCCCGACGCGCTGATCACGATGCAGGGGTGATCGCTGTCGTTGAGCGCCATCGAGTCCTGGACGGACTCGGTGACGCGCAGGCCGCGCAGATCCGCGCGCACCTGGCGGCGCCGGCGTAGCTCGGTCGCCTCCTCGTCGTAGAGCTCCGGGTGGTCGATCACGACCTGCGTCGCCTTGTCGGCCATCGGGCTGTCGAGGTAGATCGGGAAATCGCGCGGCAGGCGGCCCTCGCGCACCGCCTCGGCGAGGTAGTAGAGGATCACCTGCGTGCGGCCGACGGCGAAGGCCGGGATGATGACGCGCTCGCGCGCCTTCGCCGCGTGCTCGACGATCGCCTTGAAGCGCTCGATCGTCTCACCCGGCGGCGCGCGGTCGCGCCCGCCGTAGGTCGACTCCATCACCACCAGGTCCGCCCGCTGCGGGCGCTCGGGATCGCGCAGGATCGGCGCGCCGCAGGGCCCGACGTCGCCCGAGAACACGAGCGTGCGCTCCCGTCCGCCGTCGTCGACGGTCAGCTCGAGGCTGGTCGAGCCGAGGATGTGGCCGGCCTCGAACGGGCGGGCGCGCGCCCCGCGGGCGATCGCCTGCGTCTGCCCGATGCGCAGCGGCCGCGCGCGGCTGTGCAGGCGGTCCACGTCCGCGGGGGTGTAGAGCGGCTCGAGCTCCGGCTCACCGGCACGTCGGCGCCGGCGGTTGGTGCGCTTGAGGTCTTCCCTCTCCAGTCGCGCCATGTCGGCCAGCAGGATCTCGGTGAGGTCGAGCGTCGCGTGGCTGGCGTAGACCGGCCCGGCATAGCCGGCGGCGGTCAGCAGCGGCAGGCGGCCGGAGTGGTCGACGTGCGCGTGCGTCAGCACGACGGCGTCGAGACGCCTCGGGTCGACGGGGCCGAGCGAGCGGCTGCGCTCGCGCGCGTCCGGTCCGCCCTGGAAGATGCCGAAGTCCACGAGCACCCGCGAAGTCGGCGTCTCGACGAGATAGCCGGAGCCCGTCACCTCGCCGGCTGCGCCGCAGAAAGCGATGCGGATCATTGCGCGGGTCTCCTGCGTTGCCGACGGGGAGGTGCGGGCTCCTGCGCCCCGCGCCGGGGAGCCTCGCGCGCGAGTCGGACGCAGGTCTCGATCATCTGCCGCAGGGGCGGCGGCACGCCGGGCGAGCCGGTTTCCGAAGCGGCGAGGATCACCTGCAGCGCCATGCGGGGCTTGGACGTGCGCTGCAGGGCGCGGTGGATCACCGCCTTCGCGGGCACCGTGCTGCTTGGCGAGACCCGCATGCCCGCCGCGCGCTGGTACACGCCGGCATAGCCGTGCTGGTAGAAGCAGTGCTCGATGTC
This sequence comes from Gammaproteobacteria bacterium, assembly GCA_025458675.1. Lineage (GTDB taxonomy): Bacteria > Pseudomonadota > Gammaproteobacteria > Chromatiales > Chromatiaceae > JALORY01. The sequence goes on from JALORY010000042.1 coordinate 11,249, forward strand.
GCGCTCGCGCAGTGCGGTGATGCGTTCGTCGGGCGGGTCGCCGCGCAGCAGCGCACGCGCCTTCTCGACGTAGGACAGCCCTGCCGTGTCGCCGTCGGTGAGCAGGTGCCACTCGATGCCGAGCTCCCGCGCCGCCTTCACCAGCGGCGGGATTCCGCACTGGGCGAACTCGACGCAGGCGATGCCCTCGAGGTCGAAGTCGTGGCCGGCGACCCGGCCGAGCTCGCGCAGCATCCAGAACTCGGTCTCGCCCTCGACCAGGATCCAAAGGCGGGCGAAGCTCGCCTCGCCGCGGCGCGCCCGCAGGTGGTAGCTCAGCTTGCGCAGCTCGTCGGGCTTGAGGGCGCCGTCGTGCACGCGCCACTGCCGCACCACGCCCTGGTAGCGCGTCAGGCGCCGCACGCTCTGCAGCGGCGCGGCGGCGAGCAGCGTCTCGGACTGCGTGGTGACGATCTTCTGCACGTCGAAATTGTCGAGCAGGCCCCACACCGACGCGAGCGTCATGAGGTGGAGGTGCGCCTCCGGGTCCTCGATCACAACGATGGGCCGCGCCGGGCCGCCGGGGGCGGCCGGCAGGTGGCGCAGCACGGCCGCGGTGAGGATCAGCACGCCGAGCCGCTCGGCGGAGGAGCTGTGCAGCGCCTGCCGGGTGCGCCCGACGCCGTTCGGCGCGCGCCCGAGCACCTCGGCGAGGGCGAGCCGCGTCAGGCTGCCACCGCTGCGGAACGCCACCGCGCGCTGTTCCAGCAGGGTGCGCGCCGCCTTGAAGCCCTCCTCGAGCTCGCGCTCGAGCTGCGGCGAGGCGCCGGCGATCAGCGCCTGGTAGTGGGCCTCGACCTCGCGCGCGAGCTGCTCGACGCCCGCGCTCGTGCCGGGCCCGTTCGGTGCCGGCGCGCAGGGCGCGGGGCCAACCGAGATCAGCCCGCCGCGAAGCTGGATCAGGGGGCTGAGCGCGCGGATGGCGGCGAGCAGACCGGCGTCGTTCCGCCCCGTCGGCCCGGGCGCGCCGGGGACGTGGATCTCCCACGTCGTCTCGCCCGGCTCGTCGCCGCCCGCGCCGGGTGTCGCGTGCAGCCGGAGGGCGAAGCGCCGCGTCGCGGGCAGCTGCCCGGCGAGAGCCGACTGCAGGCCGCCCAGCTCAAGCCCTTCCCACTCGCCGGCGTGCCGTTCCTGGAACCGGAGCTCGATACGGATGGGGCCGGCCGGCGCATCGCCCGAGGGGCCTTCCTCGCGGAAGAAGCTCTGCGGCTCGAAACGCGGCGGCCCGGCGTCCGGCGCGTCGAGCGCCCGCGCGAGCGCGTCGAGGAGGCTCGACTTGCCGCAGTCGTTCTCGCCGATGAGGACCGTCGTCTCGCCAAAGCTCAGGTGGCCGCGGCGGATGCCCCGGAAGTTCTCGACGTTCAGCTCGCTGAGGAACACGGTGCGTGGCTCCGTGCGTCAAGTGTGGTCGCTCGGGCCGGCTCGCGCCACCGGGCGACGCGCCGCGGCCCCGACCGGCCCTCAGGCGGGGTCGTGCCAGCCGCCGATCGCGAGGGGCAGGCGCTCCGCCTCCGTCGGGCCCCAGCTGCCCGGCCAGTAGGGGTGCAGCGGCGTCGCCCCGCCGAGCAGCGGCTCGACGATCTCCCAGGCGCGCTCCACCGAGTCCTGTCGCGCGAACAGCAGCGGGTCGCCCTCGATCGCGTCGCCGAGCAGCCGCTCGTAGGCGCCCATCTCGTCGCCGCTCGGCTGGCGCATCAGCGACAGCTCCTGCGACTCCGTCGCGAAGGTGTCGCCGTGCGCCTTGACCCGCGTGCCGAGTGCGATCACCACGTCGGGGCTGAGGCGCAGCCGCACGTGGTTGGGCGTGCTGCCGGCGAGGTCCTGCACGGGCGGCTGCTTCAGCCGGACGAGCACCTCGGTCGCGGTCGTCTTGAGGCACTTGCCGGCGCGCAGGAAGAAGGGCACGCCGTGCCAGCGCCAGGAATCGATCCAAAGGCGTGCTGCGGCGAAGGTCTCCACGTTCGAGTCGGCCGCGACGCCCTTCTCCTGCCGATAGCCGACGAACTGCCCCCGCACCAGGTCGCCGCATTCGAGCGGCCGCACGGCGCGCAGCACCTTGCCGACCTCGTCGCGCAGCGACTCGCGGTAGCGCATCGTCATCGGCTCCATGGCGAGGAAGCCGACGACCTGCAGCAGGTGGTTCTGCACCACGTCGCGGATCGCGCCCGCCTCCTCGTAGAAGCGCCCCCGGCCCTCGACGCCGAAGCTCTCGGCCATCGTGATCTGCACGCTGTCGACGTAGTTGCGGTTCCAGATCGGCTCGAGGAAGGTGTTGGCGAAGCGGAAGGTGAGGACGTTGAGCACGGCTTCCTTGCCAAGGTAGTGGTCGATGCGAAAGATCGATTCTTCGGGGAAGGCGTCGTGCAGGGTCCCGTTGAGCGAGCGCGCCGACGCGAGGTCGCGCCCGAAGGGCTTCTCCAGCACGACGCGCGCGTGACCGGTGCGGCCGCAGCTCGCCAGCCCGTTCACGACGTTCGGGAAGGCGCTCGGCGGGATCGCGAGGTAGTAGAGCGGCCGCTCCGTGCCGCGCAGCGACTTCGCCAGCATCGCGAAGAACTCGGGCGAGTTGTAGTCGCCGTCGAGGTAGCGCAGCAGGCCGGCGAGCCTCGCGAACGCCGCCTCGTCCACGCCGCCGCCGTGCCTCTCGATGCTCTCGCGCACGCGGTTCGTGAGGTCCTCGAGCGTCCAGCCGGAGCGGCCGAGACAGATCACCGGGATGTCGAGCTGGCCGCGTCGCACCATCGCGTGCAGCGCGGGGTAGAGCTTCTTGGCGGCGAGGTCGCCGGTGGAGCCGAACAGGACGAGGGCGTCGGAACGGGGAGGCGTCATGCGGGCTCCTGGGTCAGGGAAGGATTCGTTGCGCTATGTCGTCTGCACAGCGGTCAATCGCCCCCGCCGCCGCAGCCGCCACCGCAGCCACTGCCGCCATCGCCACCCTCGGCGCTGGCCGCGTCATCCAGCCCATCCGTGCCGCCGTCGAAGTCCGGGCTCGAGAACTCGCCCGCGCAGTAGACGACGGCACCACTGACGGCGTCAGTGCCCTCGCGGCGCGGGATGCCGCAGTCCGGGACGTAACGGAAGCCGCCGGGGATTCCGAGCTTCGCGTCGAGCGCGAACAGGAGGGGCAGGCGCGTCGGCTTGCGGGGGTCGATGTGCTCCTCGCGGCAGGTGTGCCACCAACAGCGGCGCAAGCCGGCGTTGCTGATCTTGGCGGAGCCGAGGACCACCGCCGGGGTGTGGTGCATGAACCGGCCGAAGGCCTGCATGCAGAACTGCTCGTAGCTCTTCGTGTGGAGGATGAACTCGTGCCACAGCTCGTCCGCCACCACCGATGGCATCGACACGAACTTGCGTCCGCTCTTGAGGTGCGCGAGGAAGAAGTGTCGCAGCGCGTGGCCGACGAGCTGGCAGTCCTTGAGCGTCAGGTGCGGGAACTTCTCGCGCAGTTTGTCGTAGAGGCCGCGCGGCAGCGGGAAGGCGCGGATGGCCTCCGCCCGCGCCGCCAGCCGGGTGTTTCGCCAGACCACGACCAGCGCCGCGGAAAGGCCGAGGGCAATGACGAAGAGGAACGCGGAGGTCATGGCGCCCTGTGCGATGGGGGGGAGTCGGTAGCCTGCCGTAGCGTAAACGCCGCTGTCCCTCCCGGTACAGACCTCTTGGCGCACATCCGACGTGGATCGCCACGGCGCTACGCGCCTCGCGATGACGGTGATTGGCTACGCGCCTCGCGATGACGGCGAATGGCGTAGCGCCTCGCGACGACGGTCGCCTCTGTCATTGCGAGGCCGCAG
>JALORY010000043.1 GCA_025458675.1 Gammaproteobacteria bacterium
GCCGCCTCGCTCACGCCCTCGGAACCGACATGAAATACCAGGACCTGCGCGACTTCATCGCCCAGCTCGAGCGGCGCGGCGAGCTCAGGCGGATCACCGTCGAGGTCGATCCCCATCTGGAGATCACGGAGATCTGCGACCGCACGCTGCGCGCCGGCGGGCCGGCGCTGCTCTTCGAGCGCGTGAAGGGGTCGCAGCTTCCCGTGCTGGCCAACCTCTTCGGCACGCCGCACCGCGTCGCGCTGGGTATGGGTGAGGAGGAGGTCGCGGCGCTGCGCGAGGTGGGCCGGCTGCTGGCGTTCCTCAAGGAGCCCGACCCGCCGCGCGGGATGCGGGACGCCTGGGAGAAGCTGCCGATCTTCAAGAAGGTGCTGGACATGGCGCCGAAGGAGCGCTCCAGCGCGCCCTGCCAGCAGTTCCTGCTCGAGGGCGACGCGGTCGACCTCGGTCGCTTCCCCATCCAGACCTGCTGGCCCGAGGACGCTGGCCCGCTGATCACCTGGGGGCTGGTGGTCACGCGCGGTCCCGAGAAGCCGCGGCAGAACCTCGGCATCTATCGGATGCAGGTGATCGGCAAGAACCGCGTGATCATGCGCTGGCTCGCTCACCGCGGCGGCGCACTCGACTTCCGCGACTGGCAGCGTGCCCACCCCGGCGAGCCCTTCCCAATCGCGGTCGCGCTCGGCGCGGACCCGGCGACCATCCTCGGCGCAGTCACGCCGGTGCCCGACACGCTCTCGGAGTACGCCTTCGCGGGCCTGCTGCGCGGCAGCCGCACCGAGGTCACGCGCTGTCTCGGCTCGGACCTCCAGGTCCCGGCCTCGGCGGAGATCATCCTCGAGGGCCACATCCGCCCGAACGACACCGCGCCCGAGGGGCCGTTCGGCGACCACACCGGCTACTACAACGAGGTCGACACGTTCCCGGTCTTCACGATCGAACGGATCACGCACCGGCCTGAGCCCATCTACCACTCGACCTACACCGGCCGCCCGCCGGACGAGCCTGCGGTGCTCGGCGTCGCGCTCAACGAGGTGTTCGTGCCGATCCTGCAGAAGCAGTTCCCGGAGATCGCCGACTTCTACCTGCCGCCCGAGGGCTGCTCCTACCGGCTCGCGGTGGTGAGCATGAAGAAACAGTACCCCGGCCACGCCAAGCGCGTGATGCTCGGGGTCTGGTCGTTCCTGCGCCAGTTCATGTACACCAAGTTCGTCATCGTCACCGACGACGACGTCGACGTGCGCGACTGGAAGGACGTGATCTGGGCGATGACCACGCGCATGGACCCCGGCCGCGACACCGTGATCATCGAGAACACGCCGATCGACTACCTCGACTTCGCGTCGCCGGTGTCCGGGCTCGGCTCCAAGATCGGTTTCGACGCGACCAGCAAGTGGAAGGGCGAGACGGCGCGCGAATGGGGTCGGCCCATCCGGATGGCCGATGCGGTGAAGCGGCGAATCGACGAACTCTGGCCGGCGCTCGGCATCGGGCCGGACGGGAACTGAAATCCCGGCTTCGTCGGCCGACATTGGTCGGAAGAGGGGGCCGGGCCTATCCTCCGGTTTCCCGCCGACCGTCCGGCGGCACGCCAGCCATGCACCGACCAGCACGCCGTTCCCCGATGACCGCCAGACTCAGGATCGCTCCCCTGGGCATCGCGTTGTGCGCCGCGCTGGCGGCGGGCGCGTCGCCCGCGGCAGGCAGGGGCGGACCGCCGAGCCTGGCGAGCCTCCTCGAGTCGACGTCCACCCGCGAGCAGGTCGCCTGGGGACAGCGCTACGAGAATGGCGAGGGCGTGCCGAAGAACCCCTACCGCGCGGTGGCGCTCTACTGCGCGGCCGCGGAGAAGGGCGACGCCCTGGCGGCCTATCAGCTCGGCTGGCTCTATGCGAACGGGCGTGGTCTGCCGCGCGACGACGCGCTGGCGGCGGCCTGGTTCCGGCAGGCGGCGGCCAAGGGCGACGGCTACGCGAAGCGCATGCTCGCGCGGCTTCCAGGCGTGCGGCGCGTCGACGCGACGTGCCGGATGCCGGCGGCCGGCGGCGCGTCGCTCCAGCTGGCGAGCCTCTCGTCCGTTTCGCCCGCGGAGCGGAAGGCGGTCGAAGACGCGGTGCACGCGATGGCGCCGCGCTACGGCCTCGACCCGCACCTGGTTCTGGCGGTGATCGCCGCCGAGTCGGCCTTCGACCGGACCGCGGTGTCGCCCAAGGGGGCGCAGGGCCTCATGCAGCTCATGCCGGGAACGGCGGCCCGGTTCGGCGTCTCGAACGCCTTCGACGCGGAGCAGAACCTGCACGGCGGCATGACCTACCTCGCGTGGCTCCTCGACCAGTTCCGCGGCGACCTGGACCTCGCGCTCGCCGGCTACAACGCCGGCGAGAAGGCGGTGGAGCAGTACCGCGGCGTTCCTCCGTACGACGAGACGCGCGAGTACGTACGGCGCGTCCGTGCCACCTACCGCGGCCCGCAGAGCGCGGCGACAGGCGCCGGCAAGGGAGACGGCGGCTGACCGGCCGGGCTCGTCCGGCCTACGCGGGGCGGCGCTCGCCGATGCCCGCCGCGAGCGGCACGGCGAGCAGGCAGAGCGCGAGCGCGACCACGGCGGCCCATCCCCCCTGGTCGTACGCGAAGCCGGCCATCGTGATGCCGAGCCAGCCACCGCCGTAGTAGAAGAGGACGTACAGGGCGTTCGCCCTCCCCTGGCCCTGCGACAGCTTGCGGTTGAGCGCGCCGACGGCGCCCGCGTGTACCGTGAAGAAGCCGGTGCAGACGCCGACGAGGCCGGCCACCACCGCGGCGGTCGAGGGCACGAGGACGAGCAGCAGCGACCCGGCGAGCACGGCCACGCCGCCGAGCAGCGTGTTGCCGGTGCCGTAGCGGTTGCCGAGGCGACCGGCGGTCGGTCCCATGAAGATGCCGATCACGTACACGAGGTAGACGAGCGTGACGATCTCGGTGGGCAGGGCGAAGGGCGGACCCGCGAGCCGGAAGGGGAGGTAGTTGAACACCGAGGAGAACACGGCGAAGCTGCCGGCGGCGCACAGGTAGAGGCGCAGCAGGTCCCAGCGCCGCAGCAGCGACAGGAACCCGACCGCTCCCGCCTGCGGCCGGTGGACCGCCGGGCCGCGCGGCAGCCAGCGCAGGGCGAACACCGTGGCGGTGAGCACGAGCGCCGCCGCCGAAACGAACGCGTAGCGCCAGTGGAGCGGCGGGTGCAGCCAGCCGCCGAGGAGGCGCCCGCCGAGGCCGCCGAGCACGGTCGCGGAGATGTAGGACCCCATTGCGACGCCGAGGCGGCCGGCGGGCAACGTCCTCGCGAGGTGGGCGGCGAGGGTGGTGGTGAGCGCCGGAATGAAGAGGCCCTGCAGGAACCGCGCGCCGATCAGCACCCGCAGGTCGTGGGTGAGGGCGCAGACGAGCCCGGCGAGCGCGACCACGACGCCGCCCGTGAGGACGACCGGCTGGATGGGGACGCGGTCGGCCAACGAGCCGAAGGGAAGGTTGGCGAGGGCGATGCCGAGGATGACCATCGAGACGGTGAGCGACACCGTGACCAGGTCGCTGGCGAACTCCGCCTGCAGCACGGGGAGCACCGGCTGAGTGACGTAGATGTTGCTGAAGGCGGCGCAGACCGGCGCGAAGACGGCGGCCTGCAGGCGGAGATCGGCGGGGCCCGCCTGCCGCCGGGCGGCAGTCACCCGGTCGTCTCAGCGGCCAGGCTGGCCGGAAGCCCCTGGTCGAGTGTCGGGTAGCGCAGCCTCACGCCCAGCTCCTCGAGCATGCGCCGGTTGCTCAGGCGCCGGGACTCCTGCAGGTACGACAGCAGACCGGCGGAGAGCCGGCCGTCCGCCTCGGCGAGCCGGACGACCGGCGCGCGCGGCAGGCCGGCGAGGTCGGCGACGCGGTTGAAGTAGTCGGCCATGTTGCCCGGGCAGCCGTCCGAGGCGTTGTAGAGGGCGCCGGCAGGCGCGCGGTCCATCGCCGCGACGCAGACCGTGGCGAGGTCGTCGGCGTGGATGCGGTTCGTCCAGGGGGCCTCCTCGGGCGCCACCATCGGCAAGCCCTGGCGCAGGCGCCCGAGCGGCAGCCGACCCGGCCCGTAGATGCCGGCGACCCGGAGGATCACCAGGTCGCCGCCGTCGGCACCGGCCCACTCCCGGAGCCGGCACTCCGCGTCCCAGCGGCGCCGGGCGCGATCGACTGCCGGCCGGGCGGGCCAGGTCTCGTCCACCCACGCGCCGCCGCAGTCCCCGTAGACCCCCGTGGTACTGACGTAGACCAGCCGGGCGGGCGGCCCGTCGCGTCGCGTCGCGTGGAGGAAGCGCCCCACGCGCGGGTCGACGATGCCGGTCTCCGGCGGCGGCGCGAAGTAGTAGACGAACGCCCCTCGCGTCGGCAGGGCGGGCAGGGTCGCGTCGAGGTCGGCCACGAGCGGCGCGACGCCCGCCGACTCGAGCCGGGCCGCGCTGTCGCCGCCGCGCACCAGCCCGATGACGGCGTCGCCTCGCCCCCGGTGCAGCGCGGCGACCCGCCGGCCGAGGTCGCCGCACCCGACGACGAGCACCCGCGTGGGTTCCGATTTCATGCGTCCGTCCTCTTGGGGGAGAATCGGCGGTCGACGCCGCACGAGCCAGCCGACCATGCCCACCGTACACGCCGAGCCGAGCGGCCACCAGTTCGAGGTCCAGCCGGGCGAGAGCATCCTGTCCGCCGCCCTGCGACAGGGCGTGGCGCTGCCCTACGGCTGTCGCAACGGCCAGTGCGGCAGCTGCAATGCGACGCTGCTCTCGGGCTCGGTGGACTACCCGGAAGGGCTGCCCCCGGCGCTGGAAGGGGCACCGGCGGACGCCTGCACCTGCTGCCGCGCCGTGCCGCGCACCGACCTGCGCCTGCGCGTCCGCGAGGTGGAGCGCGTCGCCGACATCGAGGTCCGCCTCCTGCCCTGCCGCGTGCAGCGCATCGAGCCACTGGCCCACGACGTGGTGCGGCTGTGGCTGAAGCTGCCCGAGGGCGACCGGCTGCAGTTCCTGGCGGGCCAGTACCTCGAGTTCGTGCTGCCGGACGGGCGCCAGCGCGCGTTCTCGATCGCCAACGCCCCGCACGACGACGCGCTGCTCGAGTTGCACGTCCGGCACGTGCCCGGCGGCGGCTTCACCGGCTTCGTGTTCGACCAGCTCAAGGAGAAGGCCATCCTCCGCATCCGCGCGCCGCTCGGCACCTTCGTGCTGCGCGAGGCGTCGGCGCGGCCGATCCTGTTCGTCGCGGGCGGCACCGGCCTCGCGCCCGTCAAGGGCATGATCGAGCACGCCCTGCACGTCGGTCTGAGTCGCCCGATGACGCTGTACTGGGGTGTGCGCTCCCGGCGCGATCTCTACTTGCCCGAACTGCCGCGCGCCTGGGAGCGGGCCCGGCCCGATTTCCGCTACGTGCCCGTCCTGTCGGAGCCGGACCCGGACTGGACGGGCCGGACCGGGTTCGTGCACGCGGCGGTGGTCGCGGATCACCCCGCGCTCGACCCCTTCGAGGTCTACATGGCGGGGCCGCCGCCGATGGTGGCGGCGGCGCGCGAGGCGTTCACCCGGGGTGGCCTGGCACTCGAGCACCTGCACTCGGACGCCTTCGAGTTCGCCAAGGACCCCGCGCGCAGCGGGTGACTCAGGAGGCGGAGGGGCTGGCCGCCGCGAGCTTGGCGCCCGCGCCGCCCTGCTCGGCGGCATTGAGCAGTCGTTGGCCCGACCGCGCCACGGCCGCCATGCCCGGCGGCAGGTTGACCGGCGCGGTTTCGACGCCGAGCGCGAGGCCCCTGCGATAGCACTCGCGGGCGGCGTCGGCGTCGCCGAGCTGGTCCAGGAGGTTGCCGAGCTCGCAGTAGGCATCGGCCCCCGGCGTGACGCCGAGGCTGGCCTCCAGGTAGCTGCGCGCCTTGCCCCACAGCCGCGCACGCAGGGCGAGGCGGCCGAGGGTCAGCAGCAGCACGGCGCTGCGCGGGTGCTGGGCGAGCAGGGCTTCGGCGAAGGACAGCTGCCGTCCCGCGTCGGGCGACTCGATCCGCCCGTACACCGCGGCCAGACGCTCGTCGAAGCCGTGCTTCAACGCATCGCGCACCAGCGCCTCGGCCTCGCCGGCCGCGGCCCCGTCGAGCAGCAGGTCCGCGTAGTGCACCACGAGCTCCGGGTTGCCGCGCAGGGCGCGCGGCACGGCGTCCCAGGCCGCCGCGAGCCGGGCCGGCTCGGGCTCGCGTGCGGCGGCGCCGAGCAGCTCGCGGTGCACGCGCAGCTCGAGTGCCGCCAGTTCGGGCTCGGGCAGGACGCCCCGGCGCCGCAGCTCGGGCAGGATGTCGCGCAGTTGCCGCCAGTCGCCCAGCTTCTCGTACAGGCAGTGCAGCAGCTTGAGGACGTACGCGTGCTTGGGTGCAAGCGTCTGCAGGTGGCGCAGCGTCGCCAGCGCCTGCTCGAACTGCTGGTGGGCGAGCTGCAGCTCCGCCTGCGTCAGGAACAGCGCGACGCTCGCCGACGGCATGCTGTCGTGGGCGAGTCTCAGGTAGAGGTCGCGGCGTTCGTCGGCGCCCTGCAGCTGTGCGGCCCGCGCTGCGGACAGGTAGTTGAGCAGTGGCGTCTCCGACTCGGCGGCAAAGCGGGTCAGGTTCTTTTCCGCGCTGTGCCACTCGCCCTCGGCGAGGTCGAGCAGGCCGCGGGTGAGGGCGCGACGGGCGCGACGACGCGCCCGGTCGCCGGTCCAGGACTGCACGCTGGCCGGGACCGCGTGCGCGGCGCCGAACAGCCGCACCAGGTAGTGGACGGCGGCGAACGCGGCGGTCAGCAGGATGAGCGCCAGGGCGAGGCTCAGCTCGACGGTCCAGCCCCCCCAGGCGATGAGCACGTAGCCGTTGTCGTCGTTCACGACCAATGTCGCCGCCACGGTGGCGAGCAGGATCGCGAGCGCCCACGCCAGCGCCTTCACGGGCCCTTCCGGTCCTGGAGCTCGGCCGTCTGCCGGTCGCGCGCCCGGAGTGCCCGCAGCGACCGTGTGACGTCCGGCATCGGTGGGCGCAGGTCGACGCCGGCGAGCCGCTCGAGCGCGGCGCTCACGGCGGCCGACGACGGGTCGGTCGGGTCGAAGTAGGTCGCGAGCAGCTGCCGCGCTGCGTCGAGCGAGCCGCGATAGCTGGCCGGGTCGGCGCGAAGCAGTGCGAGGCGTGCGGTGTCGATCTGCAGCCGCAGGGTCTGGCCGAGGAAATAGGCCTGGTCGGGGGACAGCATGGCCGCCGCCGGGTTGTCGTGGCGGCGCACCACGACGAGCGACCGGAAGCCTTCCCAGCCGTCGCGCAGCACGCGGCGCCACGCCCCGTCGTCACCGGGCGACGCCGGCGCGATCGCGGCCGGCGAGGCTGCGTTGCGCGGCTGGAGCGCCGCCGCCTGCTCGGCCAGCGCGGCGAGCTGTGCCGCGATCGCCGGGACGTCGGGCGCGCGCAAGGACGCCAGCGCCGCGGTCTCCTCGGCGAGCAGCTCCCGCACGCCGATCCAGCCCGGGTCGCCGGTTTCCTGCAGCCGGCGGTCGGCCAGCCTGAGCGCCTCGAGGGCGGTCAGCGGGTCCTGTGCCAGCGTCAGGCGCTGCTGGGCGACCTGGATGAGGTACTCCGCCTCCGCGACCATCCACCGCGCGCTGTCGCGGCCGAGACGGCGGTGCAGTGCGGCGACCGACTCGTTGAGGTCCGCCGCCTGCTGGCGCGCACGCTCGCGCTCCTCGTCGAGCCGGATCTGCTGCTGCGCCATCCCCTGACGCTGCGTCTGGAGGCTGCGCTCCTGCTCGGCCACCTTCTGGTCCACCTCGCGGCGGACCGCTTCCGTCCGCGCCTGCGTGGTGTCCACCGCCGCCTGCAGCTCGCGCTGCTGGGCGAGGGTGGCCGCGATCCGCGCCTCGAGCCGACCGAGGTCGTCGCGCGTCGCCGTCGCCGCGCGAGCCACCTTGTCGGTCTCTTCGCCCATCGGGCTAGCCTAGCAAATGCGGCCGCCCGGGCGAATGCGCGCGGGCCTCGGCGAGTGCGTCCACGATCGCCGTGTCGCCGGCGCCGGCGGCCACCACGACGCAGCGGAAGCCGGCGGCGCGGGCGTGGGTCGCCATCCGCTCGCTGACGACGACCAGCGGCGTCGCGAAGGCCTTGCGCGCCCCGTCGTCCCGCCCGAGCAGCGCGAGCAGGTTGTCGAGCACGTCGTTGCTGGTCGCCACGATGAGCTGCACCCGCTGCTCCCAATCCCGGACCAGCGGCGTCGGATCGACGTCCGGGAGGGCCCTCCGGTAGACCTCGGCGTGACGGACGGTCGCGCCCCGCGCCGCGAGGGTGTCGGCGAGGAGCGTGCGGCCCCCCGTCCCGCGCACGATCAGCACCTGCCAGCCCGCGACGGCCTGAAGTGCCGGCAGGGCCAGCAGGCCTTCGCTGTCGAAGCGCCCGGCCGGCACGAGCGAGGGGGCGAGTCCGGCGGCCTCCAGTGCGCGGGCCGTCGCCTCGCCGACGGCGGCGATCTTCGCGTCGACGCGGACGGGCAGCCAGGGTGCCGCGCGCTCGACGGCGTTGGCGCTCACGAACAGGAGCAGGTCGAACTGCGCGGCATCCGCCAGCAACGCGTGGGCGGCCGTGACGTCGGGGGGGTCGCGGATCTCGAGGACGGGGAATCGGATCGGCTTCCCGCCGGCGGCCTCTACCGCGTGGCACAGCGGCTCGGCCTGCCGCGCGGGCCGGGTGACGAGGACGCCCGCGCCGCGCAGATCGGGGCGCACCGTCAGGTGTCGGCGTACAGGCGCGCGAGGATCTCGCCCGCGCCGCGCTCGCGGAGCGTCTCGGCGAGCGCGCTGCCGAGCGCCTCGGCGTCGGCGGGCGGGCCGGTGATCTCGCCGCGCACCATGCGGCTGCCGTCGGGGTCCCCCACCAGGCCGAGCAGCCGCAGGCCGTCGGCCTCGAGGGTCGCATGGCCGGCGATGGGGACCTGGCAGCCGCCGTGCAGACGCCGGTTCAGCGCGCGCTCCGCGGCGACGCAGACTGCGGTGCGGGCGTCGTGCAGGGGCGCGAGCAGCGCGGCGAGGTCGGCGTCGTCGGATCGGCACTCGACCCCGATCGCCCCCTGCCCGATCGCGGGCAGGCTGTCGGAGACCGGGAGGAGGGCGCGGATACGGGCCTGGAAGCCAAGGCGCTTCAGGCCCGCGCTGGCCAGCACGATCGCGTCGAACTCGCCTTCGTCGAGCTTGCGCAGCCGCGTGTTCACGTTGCCGCGCAGCGGCAGTATCTGCAGGTCCGGCCGCCGCTCGGCGAGCTGGCACTGGCGGCGCAGGCTCGACGTGCCTACCCGGGCGCCCTGCGGCAGGTCGGCGATCGCTCCCACCGTCTCGGACACGAGGGCGTCGCGCGGGTCCTCGCGGGCGAGGATCGCGGCGATGTGCAGCCCGTCGGGCAGATCGACGGGCACATCCTTCATCGAGTGCACGGCCAGGTCGGCGCGCCCCTCGAGCAACCCCTGCTCCAGCTCTTTCACGAACAGACCCTTGCCGCCGATCTTCGCGAGCGGGGTGTCGAGGATCTTGTCGCCCTGGGTGCTCATCCCGACCAGCTCGACCGCCAGGCCGGGGTGCGCGGCGCGCAGCGCGCTCGCGACGTGCTCCGCCTGCCAGAGGGCGAGCGGCGACTTGCGGGTGGCGATGCGCAGGGTGCGGGGCATGCGGGGGCGATCCGGCGGGGAGAGGCGGCGATGCTATCGGCTGCCGACGGGCGAGGCAAACCGCGCCCCGCCCCGCCGTGCCCCCGTCCCTGCAGCCTGCTGACAGGCCGGCGTCGACGCCGCAAAATGCCGCTCCCATGAAGTCCCACCCGAGCGAGCACATCATCGACGTCGACGAGCCCGGCTTCCGCAGCCAGGTCCTCGAGGCGTCGCACGAGCGGCCAGTCCTCGTCGACTTCTGGGCGGACTGGTGCGGCCCCTGCCACGCGCTCGCGCCGCACCTCTACCGGATCGCCCTGGAGCTCGGTGGCGCGCTGCTGCTCGCCAAGGTCGAGGTGGACGAGGGCGAGAACATGCGGCTCGCCGGGCACTACCGCCTGCGCGGCTTCCCGACGGTGCTGCTGTTTCACCGCGGCGAGGAGGTCGGGCGGTTCTCGGGAGCGCGCGCGACCCACTGGATCCGCGACTGGCTCGAGGAGCACGTCGGCGACCACCTGCCGGACAGCTGGCTGCACTGATGGGCCGTCGCGTGCCCGCCTGGCCGCTGTTCCTGCTCTGCGCACTGCTGCTCGGCACCGCGCCGCCGGCGCGCACGGACGAGTTGGCGCCGCCGCAGCGCCTCCTCAAGGATGTGTCGGACGCGCTGCTCGCGGAGCTCACGACCGACCGCGCGGCACTCAAGGCGGACCCGGCGCGCGTCTACGCCCTCGTGCGCCGGCACCTCGTGCCCCAGGTCGATTTCGCGCGCCTCTCGGCGCTGGCCCTCGGGCGGAACTGGCGGACCGCGACGGACGCCCAACGGGCGCGCTTCGCGGCCGAGTTCCAGCAGCTCCTGGTGCGCACCTACGCGACGGGCCTGCTCGAGTTCGACACCTGGGACATCCGCTACCCGGCACAGCGCCTCGCCCCGGAGGCGGACGACGTGGTGGTGCAGGCCGAGCTGCTGCGCCCCGGCGCGCCGCCGGTGCCGATGAGCTACCGGCTCTACCGCGAGAACGGCCGCTGGCGGGTCTACGACGTGGCGATCGAAGGCATCAGCCTCGCCTCGACCTATCGCTCGAGCTTCGAGGACGAGGTGCGGCAGCACGGGCTGGACGGCCTGATCGACCGGCTCGCGGAGATGAACGCCAGCCGCCCCGGCGCGAAGCCGGCCGGCTGAGCGCCTACAGTTCCTGCCGACCCTGCCGTCATCGACCACAGCGGGCCACGTGCCCGCGCCATCGCGGCGCGGCGGTGGCTCGTCATCCTCCGCTTGGGCGCGAGCGCAACGCCCTGGGGCCTGTTTCCCTCGTGGACAGGCCCTTCTTGTTTCCGTTCGCCGCGCGCCTTCAGCCCCGCCACGTGTCGAGAATGGCGAGGCAGCGCCGGGTGACCGCCTCGGCGCGATCCGCCGAGCCCGCTTCTGCGTAGCAGCGCAGCTCCGGCGCGTTTCCCGAGGCCCGCAGGTGCGCGATCTCGCCGCTGGCGAAGGTGATGCGCAGGCCGTCGGTCGCATCGATCGACGCGACGCGGCCGAAGTCCGCCGCGAATACTTCCTCGATTGCGGGTGCGCCGCCGGCCTGCAGGGCCGTCAGACGGGCGGTGGAGAGGGCGGTCGGGAAGTCCTTCAGGCGGTCGCTCGCGGTGTAGCGCGGCGGCAGCAGGCCGGCGAGTCCGGCGACCGTCAGACCTTCCTGGGACGCGAGGCCGAGCACGGCGAGCGCGACCACGACGGCGTCGCGGGTCGGCAGCGCGGGCAGGGTGCGGCCGTCGCGCGCGATGTCCGACTGCGTCAGGAAACCGCCGTTCGCCTCGTAGCCGACGACGCGTCGCCCGGCGGCCGCCTGCATGCCGGCGATCACGTAGGGCGAGCCGATCCGCGTGCGCACGATCGTGGGGAACCAGCCGCACTTCTCCAGCGCCGTATTGCTGGACACCGGCGTCACGACCGCGTCGGCGTCGAGGTATCGCGCTGCGTGGATACCGGCGACGTCGCCGCGCAGCCACCGGCCTTGCGCGTCGCCGACCAGCGGGCGGTCGCCGTCGCCGTCGGCCGAGACGATGGCGTCGAAGCCGACCTCTCGGGCCCAATGGCCGGCGAGCGCCACGTCCTCGGGGCGAATCGCCTCCGTGTCCACCGGCACGAACCGGTCCGAGCGGCCGAGCGGGACGACTTCCGCGCCGAGCGCGGCGAGCACGGCGGCGAAGGCCTCGCGCGCGACCGTCGAGTGCTCGTAGAGCGCGACCCGCCGCCCCGCGAGGCAGCCGGCCGGAAAGAAGTCCAGGTAGCGCCGCACGTACGCCCGATGGGCTGCGTCGCTCGCGGGCGGCAGGGCGCCGGGCGCGCGCAGGGCCCCGTCGTCGTCGAACCGGCCCGCGGGGACCGCGACCCGCTGGGCGCGGATGCCGGCCTCGTCGTCCTTGAGGATCTCGCCCGAGGCCCGGTAGAACTTGATGCCGTTGCGGTCGTCGGGGATGTGGCTGCCCGTCACCATCAGGCTCGGCACGCCCTCGCGCAGGCCGTAGTTGGCGACGGCCGGGGTGGGGATGGTCCCGCAGTGCACGGGCGTGCAGCCCGCGTCGGCGATCGCCGACGCGCAGGCCTCGAGAATGCGCGGCGTGCTCGGCCGCAGGTCGCCGGCCAGCGCCACGCGCGTGCCCGGCGCCGCCTCCCCGCGCGCCCGCAGGTGCGCCAGGAACGCGGCCGTGTACGCGTAGCACACGCGGCCCGTCATCGCGGTGGCCAGGCCCCGGGCGCCGCTGGTGCCGAAACCGACCCCGCTGCTGTCCATCAGGTCGGCGATCGAAAGGTGCGCGTCCATCCGGCTCGCTCCGCGGCAGGAGATCGGCGCGATTCTAGGGCCTGTGCCGCCCCGCGGTCGCGCTGTGGCGCCAGGGGGACCGGTGCTATCGTCGACGTCCCCGCGATCGGAGTCTCTGCCATGCCCCTCGGCACGCCGCTCAGCCCGTCTGCCACCCGCGTGATGCTCCTCGGCGCCGGCGAGCTCGGCAAGGAGGTGATCGTCGCGCTGCAGCGCCTCGGCGCCGAAGTGATCGCGGTCGACCGGTACGAGAATGCGCCGGGCCACCCCGTGGCGCACCGCGCGCACGTGATCGACATGGCGGACCCGCGCGCCCTGCGGGCGCTCGTGCTCGCGGAGCGCCCCCACCTGGTGGTGCCGGAGATCGAGGCGATCGCCACCGACGCCCTCGCGCAGCTCGAGCAGGAGGGCGTCGCGGCGGTGATTCCGACGGCGCGCGCGGCGCAGCTGACGATGAACCGGGAGGGCATCCGGCGGCTCGCCGCCGAGGAGCTCGCGCTGCCGACCTCGCGCTATGCATTCGCCGACTCGCTCGACGAACTGCGCGCGGGGGCCGCGACGGTCGGCTTCCCCTGCATCGTCAAGCCGGTGATGTCCTCGTCCGGCAAGGGGCAGTCCACCGTCGGCGGGCCCGACGGGCTCGCGAGCGCCTGGGACTACGCCATGCAGGCAGGCCGGGTGAACCGGGGGCGGGTGATCGTCGAGGAGATGATCGATTTCGACTACGAGATCACGCAGCTCACGGTTCGTGCCGCCGACAGCCAAGGGGGCACGGCGACCCACTTCTGCGAGCCGATCGGCCACCGCCAGGTCGCCGGCGACTACGTCGAGAGCTGGCAGCCGCAGCCGATGACGGCGGTGGCGCTCGCGCGAGCGCGCGATGTCGCGGCGCGCGTCACCGGGGCGCTCGGCGGGCGGGGCCTGTTCGGCGTGGAGCTCTTCGTGCGCGGCGACGAGGTGTGGTTCAGCGAGGTGAGTCCGCGCCCGCACGACACCGGCATGGTGACGATGATCAGCCAGCGCCTGAGCGAATTCGACCTGCACGCCCGCGCCATCCTCGGCCTGCCGGTGGACACCCGCCTCGACGCGGTGGCCGCCAGCGCAGTCATCTACGGTGGGGTCGAGGCCTGGGGCGTGGCGTACGAGGGCGTTGCGGACGCCCTTGCCGTGCCGGAATCGGATCTCCGGCTGTTCGGCAAGCCGGTGGCGCACCCCCGCCGCCGGATGGGGGTGGCGCTCGCCCGTGGCCCGACCGTCGAGGAGGCGCGCGCACGCGCGGCGGCGGCCGCGGCGCGGGTGCGGCCCGTCGCAGGCTAGCCTGACGCGACATATCGCGCCTGGCGCGAAATATCGCGACCGCGCACAAACCCGCCGTTCAGGAAGCGGCTTCCCGCCGCGCTCCGATTCCCCCTGTCGCTGCCGCTAATCGGGCACGAGAACGCCTTTCCGGCCGTTCGCGCGCTGTCCCGAGGCCCGGCAATGCCGCGAAATATCGCGAGTGCACGGTACCCCAAGCGGTCGTCAACAGGCGGCCAAGGATCTGATTTAACAAAATATTCTCAGGGTGCGCCGGACTGGCACGATCCCTGTATAGGGGAAGCAGACGCCAAGCCGCCCCGCGCCACCCCGCAACCCGCGGGGCAGACGCCCGGCACGCCGGAGACCGAAATGAACGCGAGCAATCCCGCCATCGCCAGCGCGCCCCCTGCCGCTCCATCTGCATCGCCGGTCGCCGCCCCGTCGGCGTCGCTCCCGAGTCGGCGTCCCGGTGTGCTCGGCGCGCTCGCGCTCCTGCTCTGGCTCGCCGCCGTGTGTCTCGGCATCGTCGCCCCGCTCGTGGGGATGCACGTCGACGCCACCGTGGTCGTCGTCGTGCTGGTCGCCTCCGGCATCGCGTCGCTGGTTTCCCTGCCGACGGCCGCGGGCCTGCTCGGGCGCGACGCCGAGCGGTCGCAGCGGCCAACGGATTCCCCCGACCGCAGGCCCTGAGTCTTTCCCGCTTTCGTCTGGCAAGTACCTCCGCTTTGGGGCGCCTGATCGGCGCCCTTTCTTTTTCCCGCGCCCGTTCGCCCGGGTCCGATGCGTCGCTTATGATGCGGGCAGCCAACCCATCGGATCCCGATGCGCGCCGACTCCACGCCCGCGTCCGACAGGGCGATCCTGCTGGTCGACGACGACCCGACCAGCCTGCAAGTGCTGAAGGCCACGCTGCGCGGCGTCGGCGCCCCGCTGCTGCTCGCGAGCAGCGGCGAGGAGGCTGTCGCCGCTGCGCGCCGGCATCGGCCGGCGCTCGTGCTGCTGGACATCCTGATGCCCGGGATCGACGGCTTCGAGACGTGCCGGCGCCTCAAGACGGACCCGCAGACCGCCGACGCGGCCGTGATCTTCCTGTCGGCGCTGGACGACGCCGCGGACAAGGTCCAGGGCCTGTCGCTCGGCGCCGTCGACTACATCGCCAAGCCTTTCCAGCCGCAGGAGACGGTCGCGCGGGTGCAGACGCACCTGACCGTCCAGCGCCTGCGCGCGCAGCTCGCCGAGCGCAATCGGCAGCTCAGTGCTGCCAATCAGCACATCCTCGAGGCGGTCGCCGAGGGCATCCTCGGCATCGACGCCGACGGGCGCATCGTCTTCGCCAACCCCGCGGCCTGCCGGCTGACCGGGCATGGGGAAAGCGAGCTCGTCGGGCGTTCCGCGACTGGCGGCCGGCTGTTCGCGACCGAGAACGGCGGTGCGCTGGCGCCGGACGGCACGCCGGTCCACGCCAGCCTCGCGCACGGCGACACGGTGCACTGGGACCACCTGCGGATGCGTCGCAAGGGCAGCGAGGCCTTTCCCGCCGCGGTGACCTGCGCACCGGTGCGGCGCGATGGCGCCGTCGTCGGCGCGGTGCTCGCGTTCCAGGACGTCAGTGAGCGGCGGCGCCAGGAGCAGGCGCTGCGCGACGCGCTGGCGGAGGTCGAGCGCCTCAAGGAGCGCCTCGCGGCGGAGAACGCCTACCTGCGACAGGAGATCCGGTCCGACCGGCAGTTCGGCGAGATCGTCGGGCGCAGCGCCGCGCTCGCCGAGGTGCTCGAGCAGGTCCAGCGCGTCGCCCCGACCCGCAGCTCGGTCCTGCTCCAGGGCGAGTCGGGCACCGGCAAGGAGGCGATCGCCCGGGCGCTTCACGACCTGAGTCCGCGCCGCGAACGACCGTTGATCAAGGTGAACTGCGGCGCCATCAGTCCGACGCTGATCGAGTCGGAGCTGTTCGGCCACGAGAAGGGCGCCTTCACGGGCGCCCACCGCCAGCGCGCCGGGTACTTCGAGCTGGCGGACGGCGGAACCATCTTCCTGGACGAGGTCGGCGAGCTCCCCTTCGAGGCGCAGACCAAGCTGCTGCGGGTGCTGCAGGAGCAGGAGGTCCTGCGCGTCGGCAGCGAGACCCCGGTGCGCGTCGACGTCCGGCTCATCTGCGCCACCAACCGTGACCTGGCGGACATGGTCGAGAAGGCTCAGTTCCGCCTCGATCTCTACTATCGTCTGAACGTCTTCCCCATCCACCTGCCCCCGTTGCGCGAGCGCCGCGACGACATCCCCCTGCTGGCCGCCAAGTTCCTCGCCGACCAGTCGCGCCTGCTGGGCAAGCCGCTGACCGGCTTCACGCCCGCTGCCCTGCGCCTCATGCAGGGCTACGGTTGGCCGGGGAACGTGCGGGAGCTGCAGAACGTCGTCGAGCGGGCGTCGATCCTCGCGGCGGGCTCCGTGGTAGACGTCCCGCCCAGCCTGGTGAGCTCGCGGGCCGCCGCGCCGCGCCGCGGGAAGGGGGTGGAGGCCGAGGACGGCGCACTGCTCACGCTGGCCGAGGCCGAGGCGCGATACATCCGTCAGGTGCTGGACCAGCTCGGGTGGGTGGTGGCCGGCCGCGGCGGCGCGGCCGACGTCCTGGGCTTGCCGGAGAGCACGCTCCGCTCGCGGATGAAGAAGCTCGGCGTGAGCCGCTCGGCAGGGCGCTAGCGACCGGTGCGTGGCCTGCGCCCGCCGCGTGGCGAGCGACTACACTGAGCACGCCGACCGGGGACCGCCCGGTTCTGCCACCCACCGATAACAAGGAGATCCAGATGCCTCACATGCGTAAGGCCCTCGCGGCGGCCTTGGGTGCCTGCCTCTGCGCGACCGCGCAGGCGGCGCCCATCGACGCGGCTGCCGTCCAGCCCCTGCCCGTGGCACCCGCGATAGATGCCCCGCCGCCGCCCGCCGTCGCGGTGCAGCAGCCCGCGTCGGGCGCACCGGTGACCGTGGTGGTGGAGAACCCGCCGCCGGGCGCCCCCCCGATCGCGGTCACCATCGTTCCGCCACTGCCCACGCCGCCTCCGGCACCCCCGGTCGAGCGGCCGGCGGCCGCGCCGCAGCCCGCCGCAACCGCGGCGCAGCGCGAGGCCGACCAGGCCAAGCGGCAGGCCGAGATGGAGGCGCGCCACGAGGCGCTGAAGAAGCAGGCGGAGGAGCGCCAGCAGGCGATCGAGGAGCGGATCGGCAAGCAGCGCGAGGCGATGCCCGAGCGGCCCAGGGCCGAGGCGCCGCCGCCGAAGACCGATGCCCAGCGCGAGGCGGACCAGGCCAGGCGCGACGCCGAGCAGGCGAAGCGGCAGGCGGAGATGGAAGCGCGCTACGCCGCGATGAAGAAGCAGGCGGAGGAACGTGCGGCCTGGATGGCCGAACAGCGCAAGCGCATGCAGGAGCGGATGAGCCGGGCGATCGACGAGATGCCGATTCCGCCGGCCCTGGCGGGCGAGGAGTTGCCCCCGCCGCCTCCGGCCCCGGGGGCCGAAGGGTGGGACCGCGGGTTCGTGCCGTCCGAGCCTCCCGCCGCCTACCCCTACGGTGGCTACCCCGGCTATGCGCCCATGCCCTACCCGGGCTACGGCGCGGCGCCCTACGGCCGCTGACGGATCGCGAACCC
The DNA here is from genome assembly GCA_025458675.1 of Gammaproteobacteria bacterium. Lineage (GTDB taxonomy): Bacteria > Pseudomonadota > Gammaproteobacteria > Chromatiales > Chromatiaceae > JALORY01. The sequence continues at coordinate 17,451 of JALORY010000043.1, forward strand.
CGGCGCGGGCCGCCCGCGCCGGGGCGCGATCTCAGCGCTCCCGAGCCCGGCGGCGCAGTGCCTCGGCGTCCGCGCGGCGCAGCCAGCGCCACGGCCGGGGCAGCAGCGCCGGGACGCGGCGCCGGTAGTCGCGGTAGACGTCGCCGTGCAGGGCGACGAGTCGTCCTTCCTCCAGCCGCAGCCCGACCAGCAGATAGCCGCTCGCGAGCGTCGCGGCGACGAGTCGTGCGGCGTCCATGTCGCGCGTCCAGAGGAGCACGAGACCGAGCGCGTACCAGGGGTGGCGGACGAAGCGGTGCAGGACCGAGAGGTGCAGGCGCTCCTGGTCCTCGACGCGGCGTTCTCCCGTCCGCGCCTGTCGCAGCCCGAGGAACTCGGCCCCGTCGTAGTCGCGCAGGGTCCACAGGAAGCCCAGCGCGGCGAGAATCGCAAGGCCGTCGCCCAGCCACCGCCAGGCACCGCGCCACTCCCAGACGAAGGGGCCAGGCCAGGCCAGGGTCCACGCCAGCAGCGGCAGCAGCAGCGCGAGGGCGATGCCGTTATAGGCGAGGCGGTACCACGGCATCCACTGCGGCCGGCGCGTTGCGACGCGGCGTTTCACCGCGAGCGAGGCGAGCGCGGAGTGCAGGGCGAAGTACGCCGCCCAGGCGAGCGCGAGTGGCATCAGCGCCACGCCGGCGTCGGTCACGCGGACCCCGATGACCGGCCGCGGCGATCAGAATCCGCGGGTCGCACGGACGCGCTCGTAGGCCTGGCGTATCGCATGCGTCTGTTCGGTGGCGAGGCGGACCATTTCCTCGGGCAGCCCCTTGGACACCAGCTTGTCGGGGTGGTGCTGGTTCATCAGCCGGCGGTAGGCCTTCTTGATCGTCGCGACGTCGTCGTGGGCCGAGACGCCGAGAACCGCGTAGGCTGCCTCGAGCGAGTCGGTCGGCGCCGCGCCTCCCCCCCGCCCGGCGGCGGCCTCTCGCTCCACCCGCAGCCGCCCGGCGAGGCGGCGGTAAACGAACTCGGGCACCCCGAGCTGTCCGCAGACGTGGAGCAGCACCGCTTCCTCGCGCGCGTCGATCGCGCCGTCGGCGAGCGCAGCCTGGATCTGGATCTCGACGAACATCTGAATCAGCGTGTGCCGCCGCTGCACTTCCCGGCGGAACTGCACGAGCACCTCGTCGAGCGGGAACGCCGGGTCCTTGCCCTGGGCGAAGAGGTCGATCGCCGCGCGCCGCAGCTCCGGCGAGGCGTCCATCCGGGCGATCACGGCCTCGGCGAGCCGGATCTCGTCGGGGCTCACCCGCCCGTCGGCCTTGGCAATGCGTCCCATGACGGCGAAGGTGGCCGCGAAGAACGCCGCCTGGACGCGCTCGCGCTCACCCGGCGAGGCCTCGACCTCGGACCCGGACAGCCCGCGATCGACGCCGTGTCCGATCGCAGCGCCGAGCAGCGCGCCGAGCGGACCCCCCAGCGCGAACCCGAACGCCCCGCCGACCAGCTTGCCCCACCAGCCCATTCGTCAAGCCCCGGTAGCCGCCGCGCGCGGGAGTCTAGCAGCGTCGCGCGGGCTATTTGCCGTGCAGGTACTCCTCGTCGCGGAACGAGGACACCCACTCGGGGCGCAGCCCGACCAGCACCGACGTGACGAAGCCGTTCACGAACGCCTCGGGAAAGAACATGAGCGGAAAGAACGGCAGCACGTTCTGCCGGAGCTCCGTGGCGCTCGCCGCCCCGGCGCCGATCAGCACGCCCGCCGCCAGATAGCCGACCGCGAGCGCGACCACGCCGCCGGTCAGGAAGGCGTTGACGAAGACGTACACGAAGAAGTGCTTCGGCATCGCCGTCCTGACGAGCACGAGCAGCGCCTGCGTGATCGTCACGGGCAGCACGACCGTGAGGAATGCCGTCGCGGGGAGCACGTCCCACTCCGCGAACCCGGCGAGCGCGACGCCAACGAGCGCGGCGGAGCCGGTGAGCACCGAGAGCGACCAGCCCAGCATGAGCGTTGCCGTCGTCATGCCGAGCAGGTGGAACTCGAGCCCGGGCATGAGTCCGGTGCGCAGCGACCACAGCACCATGAGGCTGACGCAGACGCCCCCGACGACGTGCAGGAGCGGCGTGTCGCGCAGCCGCCGCCAGGGGGCGAGGCGCAGCGCGAGCGCGAGCACGGCGAGATAGGCGACCCAGAAGGCGGAGAGCGCGCCGCTGCCAAGCACTCCGCCGGTCAGTTCCATCGCCTCGGTCCTCGTTCCCATGCCATCGCGTCCCGCGACGATAGCACGGCGTCGCCGGCGCCCCGGGTCAGCCGTCGCCCACCCGGACCCAGCCGTCATGGACGTCGACGGGCACCGGGGTCAGGGCGCGTCCGGCGCAGGGACCGTGCAGGCACTGGCCGGTGTCACGCGCGAAGAGCGCGCCGTGCAGGGCGCACTGGACGAGCTCGCCGCTGCCGTCGAGAAACTGGTGCGGGCGCCACTCGAGCGGGGCGCCGGTGTGGGGACACGCGTTCCGGTAGGCGTGCACGACCGTGCCCACGCGCACCACGAAGCAGGGTGTCTCCCCGTCCCGCAGGCGGACCTGCAGCCCGCGCGACCCCGGGTCGTCGAGGTCTTCCAGCCGGCACACCGCCGCCCCGCCGGGCAGCAGGGCACCAACGCCGGCGAACCCTTCGGTGCCGCACTTCGCCCCCGCGACCACGCAGGCGTGGCGCAGCGCCGCCGGGAGCGTGAAGCCCCGGAGCACGCCGTCCAGGAACCCGGCGTTGAAGGCATCGCCGGCGCCGACGGTGTCGGCGATCGACGGCGGGGGAAAGCTCGGGCTGTGGTGCAGCGCGCCGTCCTCGCCGACCGCCCAGGCGCCGTCGGCGCCCCAGGCACAGCACAGCAGCTGGCTCGCGCGGCGCGGCAGCGCCGCAAGCAGGTCGGCCGCCGTCGCGTGACCGCGCGCCAGCGCGTAGTGGCGCGCGCAAAGCAGAACGTCGGGCAACGGGAACAGCGCCTCGATGCCGTCCCGCGGCTTCTCGACCTCGAGGGAGCAACGGGTGCCGAAGTCGCGGACCCGCTCGAGCATCGCGCCGAGCGCGGGCACGTTGCGCCCCTCGAAGTGCACCCAGTCGACGCCCTGCAGCGGGACGCGCGCGAAGTCCGCCGCCTCGAGCTCGGGGAGCTGCCGGTAGTGAACGATCGTGCGGCTCGACGTGGCCCTGCTCGCGATCACGTGCGAGACGGGCGTGCACCCGTCGCGGTGCGTGACGCGGGCGGTCGTGTCGATTCCCTCGCGTGCCGCCCGCTCGAGCAGCCGTCGCGCGTCGGCATCGTCGGCGACCGTCCCGGCCCAGCGCGCCTCGTGGCCGAGCTGCGCCAGCACCGCCAGGGTATTCGCCGCGTTGCCGCCGCGCCGCTCCGCGCGGGCGAGGGCGCGCACCTCGGCGTCCTCGGGAGGATATCGTTCGACGAGGTCGACGATGTCGAGCGTGGCGACGCCGACGGCGAGGACGCGCACGGCCCGCTAGGCCACGCCGCCGCGGAACAGGTTCTTGAGGCGGGAGTTGCCCTTGCCGCGTCCCTCGGCCCCGCCCGGGCTCGCGCCCGGCGTGGTGGGTGCGGGGGGCGGCGGCTCGGGAGGTGGCGCCCCCGGAGAGCCGCGCAGGCGCGCCAGCTCGCGGCGCAGGTTGTCCACCTCGCGGTGCGCGTCCTCGAGCGAATCCTCGAGGGCGTGGCGGGACTCGTCGGCCTCGCGCAGCTCGCGCTGCCTCTCCCCCAGGGCCCGGCGCAGCCCCGCGAGGTCCTGGCGCTGCGCTTCCTGGGCGAGCAGCGAGCTCGCGTCGGTCGCGGGCGCCTCCGCCACGCGCCGTCGCATGCGCTCCATCTCCTCGCGCATGTGGGCGACGTCGCGCTGCGCCTGCTCGCGGACCATCGCGAGCTCGGTGCGCAGCGCCTCGAGCTCCTCGCCGCCGCCCGACAGCATCGGTTCGAGCTGGCGAACGTAGGTCTCCATCACCTGCCGGAGCTCGCTCGCTTCCGCAGCCAGGTTCTGGGCCTGTCGCCGCGCGGCGTCGCGCTCGCGCTCCGCTGCCTCGAGACGCCCGCGCAGTTCCTCGACCTGTTGGCGAAGTTCGACGTCCATTCCTTCCCAGGTGATCGTCAGCGGCTCGCGCGACGACGTTCCGCGCCGGCTGCGCAGCTCTTCGATCTCGCCTTCGAGCTGCTCGCGCTCCTCGCGGTGATTGACGGTGGCCTCGCGCAGCTGCCCGATGACGTCCTCGAGCTGTTCTCGCAGCGCCCGCTTCTGGCTCTGCAGCGTCTCCCCGGTGGCCCGCAGATCGCGCATCTCCTGCCCGAGCTGCGCGAGGCGGTCCTCGGCAGCCTCGCGGGCGATCCGGGCCGACTCGACCTCGGCGCGGCGGCCGTCGCTCTCGCTGTCCTCAGCCGCCAGGCGCCCGCGCAGCATCTCGAAGGCCGAGGCAAGCGCGTCGCGGTCCGCCTCGAGTGCAGCGACCTGCGCCCTCAGCGCTTCGATCTCGCCATGCGCCGCCGTCCGCCCCTCCACCGACTTCGCCGCTGCGCCTTCGGCCGCCGCCCGCGCCCTGGCCAGATCGTCGACCTGCGCCTGCAGGGCCGAAACCTCGGTCTCGCGCTCGTCCAGCCGGCGCGTCGCGTCTGCCGCCGCCTCGCGCGCCTCGGCGAGGGCCTGCTCGAGGGTGGCGCGGGTCTGTTCGAGGTTGGCGAGCCGCTGCTGCTGCGCCTGCGCCTCGTCGGCATTCTGGCGCAGCGATTCCAGCTCCGCCACCAGCCCCTTCCGCTCGGCCTGCAGGTCGTCGATGCGGCGCTGCCTGTCGGCTGTCTCGGCCTGCAGCGAGGCCAGCGCGGCAGCCGCCTGCGCCTCGCCGTCGCTGCCGGCGCGCCGTAGCTCGTCGAGGGCCGTGGCGAGGCGCTCGCGCTCGCTCTCGAGCTCGCCGATCCGCGTCTCGCCGACGGTCACCGTGGCGCGCAGCCCGGATGCCGTCTGCTCGGCCGCCGCGCGCTCCACCGCCAGCGCCTCGCTCGCGGCACGTTGCTGCTCGATCTCGGTGCGCAGCCGCTCGGCCGCGGCCCGGGCCGCCGCCGTCTCGCCTTCCTCGCGGGCGCGTGCCTCGGCCGCGTCCCGCCGAGCGTCGGCCAGCGTCGCGGCCAACTCTTCCTTCGCCTGCCGCTCGGCCGCGGCCTGTCCCTCGAGGTCCACGATCGCCGCCTGGTGCGCCGTCTGCGCGGCCGCGAGCCGGGCCTCGAGATCTGCGATCGCCGCCGCGTGCGCTGTCTGCTCGGCCGTCAGGCGCGCCTCGAGCGAGATCGGCAGCCGTCTCGCGCCGCGCCTGCTCGACCTCCAGCCGTGCCGCTGCGACGCGCGCCCGCGCCTCTTCGAGGGTCTGCGCCTTCTCGGCCTCCAGCTGCGCGGTCTGCGCCTTGGCGGCCTCGGCCTGTGCCGCCAGCTGGACGAGCGTCTCTGCCCCGCGCTGCTCGGCCGCGGCGAGCTGCGCCGCGACGGCGTCGCGCTCGGCCGCGAGGGCATTCGCCGCTTCCGCGTGTGCCGCCCGCTCGGCCGCGAGGTGGGCAGCCGCATCCCGCCGTGCCTGCTCGAACTCCACCCGTGCCGCTGCAACGAGCGCCCGCGCCTCCTCGATGGCCTGCGCCTTCTCGGCCTCCAGCTGCGCGGTCTGCGCCCTGGCGGCCTCAGCCTGTGCCGCCAGCTGGGCGAGCGTCTCCGCCGTGCGCTGCTCGGCCGCGGCGAGCTGCCTCGCGCCGGCGTCGCGCTCCGCCTCGAGCGTGCGTGCGCGGTCGGCGTGCTCCCAGGATTCCTTCTGCGCCGAGGCGAGCGCCTGCTCGATCGAAGACGCGTCGGCGGACAGGGCGTCGCGGGCGCGGCGCAGGGCCTCGAGCTCTGCGGCCGTCGTCTCGTGATCCCGCCTCTGCGCCGCGAGTCGTGCCTCGAGGTCAGCGACGCGCGCTTGCGCCTCTTCGACGATCTGCGCCTTCTCGGTCTCCAGCTGCGCGGTCTGCGCCTTGGCGGCCTCGGCCTGTGCCGCCAGCTGGGCGAGCGTCTC
>JALORY010000044.1 GCA_025458675.1 Gammaproteobacteria bacterium
GCGGACGTGGGCTGGGTCACCGGCCACACCTACATCGTCTACGGCCCGCTCGCGAACGGCGCGATCAGCGTCATGTTCGAGGGCATCCCGACCTACCCGGACGCCTCACGCTTCTGGCAGGTGTGCGACAAGCACAAGGTCAACATCTTCTACACCGCGCCGACCGCCATCCGCTCGCTGATGCGACTCGGTGACGACCCCGTCACCAAGTGCGACCTCTCGACGCTGCGCCTGCTGGGCTCGGTCGGCGAACCGATCAATCCGGAGGCCTGGGAGTGGTACCACCGCGTCGTCGGCAAGGACCGTTGCCCGATCGTCGACACCTGGTGGCAGACCGAGACGGGCGGGCACCTCATCACGCCGCTGCCGGGCGCGACGGCGCTCAAGCCCGGCTCGGCCACGTTGCCGTTCTTCGGCGTGGTGCCGGCGATCGTGGAGCCCAGCACCGGCCACGTGCTCGAGGGCGAGTGCGAGGGCGCGCTCCCGGCAACTACTTCACCGGCGACGGCGCGCGGCGTGACAAGGACGGCTACTACTGGATCACCGGCCGCATCGACGACGTGCTGAACGTCTCCGGCCATCGCATCGGCACGGCGGAGATCGAGTCCGCACTGGTGCTGCACGACAAGGTCGCCGAGGCGGCGGTCGTCGGCTACCCGCACGACATCAAGGGCCAGGGCATCTACGCCTACGTGACGCCGATGGCCGGCGTGGAGCCGACCGACGCGCTCAAGAAGGAGCTCGTCGCGCTGGTCCGCAAGGAGATCGGCCCGATCGCGACGGTCGACATCATCCAGTGGGCGCCCGGCCTGCCGAAGACCCGCTCGGGCAAGATCATGCGCCGCATCCTGCGCAAGATCGCCGCGAACGAAACCGACGGGCTCGGCGACACCTCGACCCTCGCGGATCCGACGGTGGTCGACGACCTCGTGGGCAACCGCGCCAACAAATAACCAATAACGACACCGCTGTACCGCACACTCGACGCCCGGCACCCGCCGGGCGTTTTTTCTTGTGCCCATGCCTCGACGGGTCGACGCGGTCCTCGACGATGCGGGCCTTGCGCCGGGTGCTGCTCGCCGGCTCCGGCCCGCTGTGAGGCTGTACCGCGACGGACAGGCGACGGGCGCGTCTCGACCTGCGCGGACCGTCAGCGGCAGGGATGCCGCAGTCGAGCCTGCACGGACGTATTCACGGCGTGTCCGCGCGGATCATGCGCGCCCGGCACCCTTCGTGAAAAAAGGGCCTTGCACCGGCGCCCGCTCGCCAGAAGTCCGCACCCCGCAAACGGGTCGTTTCGGTGACAGCAGCCACCGGTACCAAGTCACGAACGCGACCCTGCCCGGAGGCGACCATGGCCCAGCTCCTGCCCCTGTCCCGCGCCGCCCGGCTGGCCGGCGTGACCCGCGGCGAGCTGCAGAAGCGCCTGCGCGACGAGGGCATCGAGACCTTCGAGGGCAAGATCACGGTCACGCGCCTGCTGTCGCTCTACCCCGACGCGGATCTCGAAAGCGATCCCGTCTTCGAACGGATTCAGAAGATCAAGGCGGACGCACGACCGAAGCGCGACTACACCGACGGCCTGCTGCCCGAGCCGGAGGTGCTGATGACGCGACTCAAGGAAGTCAACGCAGTGCTGACGCGCACGAAGTCCTCGCTGAACTACGCCGAGCAGGTGCTGAAGGAGACGCTGCAGCGCCTCGCGCACGCCAGGTCGCTGGTTGGTGCGACGAAGCTGCAGGCGACGGACGAGCTGCGCGACTGGCTCGAGCACAAGGTCAGCACCGAGATGCCGCACCACGACGCGCGCGCCGCCCTGTTCGCGCGCGACGCCTTCCTCAAGGTGCTGGCGCCGAGCGTGCGCGTCCTGTCGACCGGCCACGAATTCTTCGTCGAGGGCCGCGACTCGCTGCTCGAGGCGGGGCTCAAGGCCGGCCTGCACCTGCAGTACGGGTGCGCGAGCGGCAACTGCGGGGCGTGCAAGGCGCGGCTCATCTCGGGCAAGGCGACCCAGATCCGCCCGCACGACTACGTGCTCGGCGCGCGCGAGCGCGAGGCCGGCTACCTCCTCGCCTGCTCCTGGACCGCCGTGACGGACCTCGTCATCGAGGCGATCGAGGCGCGCACCCCGGCCGAGCTGCCGATCCAGGAGGTGCGCGCCGGCGTCGACCGCATCGAGCGGCTTGCGGACGACGTCGCGATCCTGCGCCTCGTCACGCCGCGCACGAACACCCTGCGTTTCATGGCCGGCCAGTCGGTCACCCTGACCGACGAGGACGACAACAGCGCGGCGTACCCGCTGGCCTCGTGCCCGTGCGACGGCCGGCACCTCCAGTTCTTCGTGCGCCGGCGCGAGGGCAACCGGTTCTCGGCGGCGGTATTCGACGGCAGCCTCGCCACCCAGGTGGTGCACGTGCAGGGTCCCTACGGCGACTTCGTGCTGCGCGAGGACAACACGGCGCCGATCGTCTTCGTGGCCACGGGCGACGGCATCGCGCCGATCAAGAGCCTCGTCGAGCACGCGATCTCGATCGACACCGCCCCCTGGATGCACCTCTACCTGGTCGACGACGCGCCGTGGCTGAGCAACGTGTGCAACCTCTGCCGCTCGTGGCACGACGCCCTGGACCACTTCCGGTTCACCCTGCTGCCGGCCGGCACGACGGTGCCCGAGATCGTCGACGCGATCGGGGCGGACCACGCCGACGTCGCGAGCAGCCTCGTGTACGTCGCAGGACCCCCCGCGCGGGTCGAGGAGCTCGCGGCGGACATCCGCCGGCTCCCCGACTGCAGCGAGGGCAGTCCGCGCGTGATGCTCTGCGAGGTCTAGGGCCCGGCGGCCGCGGGCCGCGGCATCAGAGCAGCGTGACGCGATAGCGGCGGAAGTCGGCGGGCTCGCGCAGGATCTCCCCCGTGTGCGTCCTGAACGCGCCGGCCGTGCGGTCGGCGAAGTAGAGCGCGAGGGTCTCGCGGATCACCTGGAACGCGAGCTGCTCCCAGGGGATCTCGTCCTCTGCGAAGAGGCGCACGTCGATGCTCTCGTCCCCGGGGCCGAAGTCGAGGTCGAGCAGCGGGCCGCGGTAGAGCATGTAGATCTGATTGATGTGCGGCAGACTGAACTCGGCGACGAGCTGCTCGGCGCGCACCCGCGCGTTCGCCTCCTCCAGCGTCTCGCGCTCCGCCCCGGCGTAGGTGGACTCGCCGTTCTCGAGGAATCCGGCGGGCAAGGTCCAGAAGCCGTAGCGCGGCTCGATCGCGCGCCGGCAGAGCAGGACCCGATCCTCCCACTCGGCGATGCAGCCGGTGACGACCTTGGGGTTCTGGTAGTGCACGACACCGCAGGTGTCGCACACGTGCCGCGGGCGGTTGTCGCCGTCCGGCACGCGCACGCTCACGGGGGCGCCGCAACTGCTGCAGTAGTTCATGATCGATACGTTACCGGACTGTAATGCCGCCGTGGCATAGTGCCTCGGCCAGCCCGCCCGACGCCAGACACCCGCCGCGCCAGCCGCCATGAAACTGCTCATCGTCCGTCACGCCATCGCCGAGGACCGCTTCGAGTTCGCCAGGCACGAGATCGACGACGCCGAGCGACCGCTCACGGCCAAGGGGATCGAGCGCATGCGCGCCGGCGCGCGCGGCCTCAGGCGCGCGGTCGAGCGCGTCGACGTGCTCGCGACGAGCCCGCTCAGGCGCGCCCGCCAGACCGCGGACATCCTCCAGGAGACGCTGGGCGCGCCGAAGCCGATGGTGGTCGAGCAGCTGGCGCCGGGCCGGGGCCCGGACGAGATCGCGGACTGGCTGGGCGTCCTGCCGGCCGACGCGACGGTCGCCCTGGTCGGGCACGAGCCCGACCTCTCGGAGCTGGTGGGCTGGCTGACGACGGGCGAGGCGCACAGCCTCGTCGAGCTGAAGAAAGGCGCGGCCTGCCTGCTCGAGATTCCCGGCGCGCCCTGCGCGGGCTGCGCGGCGCTCGAGTGGCTGCTGCCGCCGCGGCTGATGCGCGCGCTGGGCGGGAGCTGAGGGTGGACGTTCCCGTCGGCAGCACGCAGACGGTCGCCGCGGCGGACCTCGGCTCGAACAGCTTTCACATGATCGTCGGCCGGCTGGACGCCGGCGGCCAGCTCCAGATCGTGGACCGGCTGCGCGAGCCGGTGCGGCTCGCCGCCGGGCTCGACGACGCCAAGCGGCTCACGCCCGAGGCCACGCAGCGCGCGCTGGACTGCCTCGCGCGCTTCGGCCAGCGGCTCGCCGGCCTGCCACAGGCCGCCGTGCGGGCGGTCGGCACCAACACCATGCGCCAGCTGCGCGACGGCGGCGCATTTCTCGCCCGCGCAGAAGCCGCCCTCGGCCACGCCATCGAGATCATCGCCGGCCGCGAGGAGGCCCGCCTCGTCTATCTCGGCGTGGCGCACGGACTCGCCGCCGGCGACGAGCTGCGCCTCGTGGTCGACATCGGGGGCGGCAGCACGGAGCTCATCATCGGCCAGCGCTTCGATCCCCGCGAGCGCGAGAGCATGCACATGGGCTGCGTCAGCATCAGCCAGCGCTTTTTTTCCGACGGCCGGGTCACCGAGCAGGCGATGGAGTCCGCGATGCTCGCCTGCCGGCTCGAGCTGCAGCCGGTCAAGTCGCAGTTCCGCGCCGGCCGCTGGGACAAGGCGGTGGGCAGCTCCGGCACGATCAAGGCGATCGGCGACATCGTGCGCGGCGCCGGCTGGTGCGCCGACGGCATCACACGCGCCGCGCTGAAGAAGCTGCGGCGCGCGCTGGTGTCGGCCGGCCACGTCGGCGCGCTCCAGTTGCCCGGCCTCACCGACGACCGCCGGCCCGTCCTCGCCGGCGGCGTGGCGGTGCTGTCCGCCGTGTTCAAGTCGCTCGACATCGAGCAACTGCTGGTCTCCGACCTCGCGCTGCGCGAGGGGCTGCTGTACGAGCTGCTCGGCCACATCCGGCACGAGGAAGACGTGCGCGACCGGACGGTCGACTCGCTGCTGCGGCGCTACGACGTGGACCGCGGTCACGCGCAGCGCGTCGCCGGCACGGCGGCCGCGCTCCTGTCGAGGGTTGCGGGGGCCTGGTCCCTGGACCCCGAGGAGTGCGGGCAGCTGCTGCGGTGGGCCGCGCTGCTGCACGAGATCGGGCTCGCGATCTCGCACAGCCAGTTCCAGAAGCACGGCGCCTACATCCTCGCGAACGCCGACCTGCCGGGCTTCTCGCGCCAGCAGCAGGGACTCCTCGCGGCGCTGGTCCGCAACCACCGGCGCAAGCTCGCCAACGAGGCCTTCGAGGCCCTGCCCGAGCCTTCCCGCCTCGCGGCGCGGCGCCTGTGCGTGCTGCTGCGGCTCGCGGCGCTGCTGCACCGTGGCCGGTCCACTGCGCCCAAGCCGGACTTCGGCCTGGCGGCCGAGGGCGGCGCGGTCATCCTCACCTTCCCTGCCGGCTGGCTGGACGCCCGGCCGCTGACCCGCTCGGAGCTCGAGCAGGAATCGCTGTTCCTGCGGGCCGCCGGGATCTCGCTCGCCTTCAGCTGACGGCTGCCGGCGCGCACCGGGCCGTATACTCGCGGCCGCCGCGCACCGGCGCGGCGTGTCGGCCGAAGGGGGACCGCGCCGCGTGACATTCCTGATCACCTTCTCGAGCCTCGGCGCCTTTGCCTGGGCGGTGTGGATCTACAACCGGTTGGTGCGGGACCGCAACCTGACCCGCGCGGCCTGGAGCGACATCGGCGTACAGCTCAAGCGCCGGCACGATCTCGTGCCGAAGCTGGTGGAGGCCGTGCGTGCCTACGCCGCCTACGAGAGCGCACGGCTCGAGGACGTCGTGCGGCTTCGCGCCGCCGCCCAGGCCGCGGCGCGGCCCGCCGAGGCCGCGGCCGCCGAACGCCGGCTCGGCGAGCGGCTCGTCCAGCTCGTCGCCGTGGCCGAGGCCTACCCCGAGCTCGCGGCCGACGCGCAGTACCTCGCGCTGCTGCGCGAGCTCAGCGAGGTCGAGGACCAGATCCAGTACGCCCGCCGCTTCTACAACGGCGCGGTGCGGGACTACAACGTGCGGGTCGAGTCCGTTCCGGACCTGCTGATCGCCCAGGCCTTCGGTTTCGCGCCCGCCGAGTTCTTCGAGCTCGACGCCCCGGCCGAGGCCCTTCCGCCGGAGCTCGGCGGGTGAGCCTGCGCGGCATCGTCGCCGCCGCGCTGCTCGCCGTCCTCGCAGGGACGGTGCAGGCAGCCGAGGAGATCCTCGCCTTCGACAGCGAGATCCGGGTGCACGAGGACGGGGCGCTCGCGGTGACGGAGACGCTGCGCGTGCGGGCCGAAGGCGACCGCATCCGGCGAGGCATCTACCGTGACTTCCCCACCGAGTACCGCGACCGCCTGGGCCAGCGCGTGCGGGTCGCCTTCGACGTCGAGGCCGTGACGCGGGAGGGCGAGCCCGAGCCGTACCGCGTCGAGCGGCACGGCAACGGCGTGCGCGTCTACGTCGGCCGGCCGGACGTGCTGCTGCCCCCCGGCGACCACGCGTACCGGATCGACTACCGGACCGACCGTCAGCTCGGTTTCTTCGAGCAGCACGACGAGTTTTACTGGAACGTCACCGGCAACGGCTGGGACTTCCCCGTCCGCAGCGCGCGTGCCGCGGTCCGGCTGCCCCCGGGCGTCCCGGCCGAGGCGGTCGCGGTGGAGGCCTACACGGGACCGGCCGGCGCCCAGGGGCGCGACTGGACCGCCTGGGTGGACCCGGATGGCGTGGCGCGCTTCGAGACGACGCAACCGCTCGCGCCGCACGAGGGGCTCACGGTCGTCGCGAGCTTCCCGAAGGGCCACGTGCGCCCGCCGGAGGACCTCGCCCGGGCGGCGCGGGTCGCGGCCGACAACCCGCAGGCCGCGATCGCCGTCGGCGGCACCCTGCTCACGCTCGGCTACTTCCTGATCGTGTGGTGGCGCTTCGGTCGCGACCCGGCGGGCGGGCCGATCGTGCCGCTGTACGCGCCACCGCGGGACCTGTCGCCGGGAGCCGCCCGCTTCGTGCGCCGCATGGGCTACGACCACGCGACGTTGGGCGCGGCCCTGGTGAGCCTGGCGGTCAAGGGGGCGGTGCGCATCGAGCAGGAAGGCGACGGCTACGCCGTGCAGCAGCTGCCCGGCACGCCGGCGCTCGCAGCGGACGAGGCCGCCGTGGCCGGCGCGCTGTTCGGCGGCGGCCGGTCGCGGGTAGCGCTCGCGCGGGACAACCACGCCGTCCTGCGCGCGGCGCTCGAGGCCCACCGCGGCGCGCTCGCGCGCGCCTACGAGAAGCGCTACTTCGTCACGAACTCCGGCTGGCTCGTGCCGGGCATCCTGCTCGGCCTCGGCACGGTGGCGGCGACCGTGCTCGCGATCCCGGACGGCGACGAGCGCGCCGTGGCGGGCTTCATGTCGCTGTGGCTCGCGGGCTGGACGGTGGGGGTCTTCTTCCTCGTCCGCGAGGCGGTGCACCGCTGGCGGCGGCGTGGCCTCGCCGGTGTCGCCAGCGCCGCCGGGATCACGCTGTTCGCCGTGCCCTTCGTCGCCGGCGAGGTCTTCGGGCTCGGCCTGCTGCTCTGGGCCGGCTCGGTGTGGCTCGGCGTAGCGCTGCTCGCCAGCGTCGGGCTCGCGCTCGCCTTCTACCAGTGGCTGAAGGCCCCGACGCTCGCGGGGCGGCGCCTCCTCGACGCCGTGGAGGGCTTCGCGCTCTACCTCGGGGTCGCGGAGGCGGACGAGCTCGCCTTCCGGCACCCGCCGGATGAGACCCCCACCCTGTTCGAGCGCTACTTTCCCTACGCGCTGGCGCTCGGGGTGGAACTCGCCCGGGCGGAGCGCTTCGCCGAGGTGCTGGCGCGCGCCCAGGCCGCCGGCGAGTACGCGCCGCGCTGGTACGCGGGGCACGGCCTCGGGGCCTTCGACGGCAGTGCCCTGGCCGGTGCCTTGGGGAGCGGACTTGCGGGCGCGATCGCCGCCTCGTCCACGACGCCGGGGTCTTCGTCCGGCAGCGGGGGCGGCGGCTCGTCGGGCGGCGGGGGGGGTGGCGGCGGGGGCGGCGGCTGGTGAGCGGCTCAGGTCGTCGCCGGGATCACCACTTGGCGTCCCAGTTCACGACGTCGGGGCAATAGACGCGCTCGCGGGTGTCGGCCCACTGGCCGGTGCTCGGGTCGAGCGGCCGGCCGAGGAAGTACATCCCGGCGCAGTCCTCGGGGTCGCCACGCGGGCGCGTGTCGTCGACGCGAAAGAGGCGGGTTCCATCGCCCCATCGGATGCGGAAGAAGGTCACGGTTGGTCACCTCGACGGCGGGTGCTCGCGCACTTGAGCCGGATCAAAAGACTTTGCATTGAGTATGTTGCACGAATCTTCTCATTGTTTCGAGAATTTTTTGACGCAGCGCACACTTTGACGATCGACGGGCTCGCTGCCTCTGCCGGGGTAACGCCCGGACCCGGCGACGGTTGACCGCCGCCGGGTCCGCTAGCCGAAGAGGCCGTGGAGGAACCAGCGGCCGGTCGCCAGGTCGCGATAGACCCACAGCCGCTCCCCCGCCGGGGTGACGGCGACGAAGTAGTCCCGCGCGACCCCGCCGTCGTCCCACCAGCCGGACGCGATGCGCTCCCGCTCCCCGGCGAGGTCGAGCGGCCCGCCGCGCCACGGCCTCCCGTCCCGCACCGCCATCGGTTCCGCCTCGGGCAGCAGCCACAGCGGCCGGGCCGGGAAGCGGAGCCCCGCAGACGCCTCGCCCGGCGCGCAGATCGCATAGGACCGCTCCGGACGGTGGTCGGCGACCAGCCGATAGCCGCTCACCGCGTCCTCCCCCAGCCGTGCGCGCAGCCGTTCCAACAACCCGGAGCAGCGGTCGACGACCCGGCCGTCCAGCAGGGCGAGCGGACGACCGGCGAACGGCACGAGGTCCTCCGCCGCCAGGGCGATCTCGCGCACCGGCGCCGGCAGGGCGAGGCGCTGCAGCCGCTCGCGCAGCAGGGCCAGGAACCCCTCGGCGTCCCGCCCCGGACCGGCCAGCCCGATGCCGAAGCAGGTCGGCGGGCGGCCGGCGTGCGCGAGCCGCCAGTCGAGGCGCGCCGCCCCGAGCTGCCGGCCGGCGAGAAACCCCGCCAGCTCGTGCAGGAGCCGACGCGCCGGAAACAGCAGGGCCTCCGTCGTGCCGACCTCCGCGGCGAGCTCGAGGCGGCCGCGGTAGGAGGCCGGCGGCTCGAATGGCGGGCGCGGATCCGGCGCGGCGCCGAGAAGGCGGTCGATCCAGTCGAGCAGGGTCGTCCCCGCCCGTCGCCCGAGCTCCGGCCGAGGCAGCGCCAGCACCTGCCCGAGCCGACGCAGCCCGGCGTCGTGCAGGGCACGCCGCGCGCGCTCGTCGATCGGCAGGCCGGCGAGCGGCAGCGCGGCCAGCTGCCGCCGCAGGTCGTCGATGTCCCATGCCCCCCCTGCCACGCCGTGGCGGGCGAGCACCAGCGCGCCCTCCGCCGTCGGCGCGACGAAGGCGACGCACCGGAAGCCGAGGGCATCCAGCCCCTCCCGGATCCGGCGCAGCAAGGCCTCCGTCCCGCCGAACAGCCGGCGGCTGCGGCCGACCTCGAGCAGCAGGGCGTCGGCCTCGAGGCTCACCTGGGAGGTGAACTGCCACGCCCACCCCGCGAGGCGCCCGACGGCCTCCCGTTCACGGGCCGGGTCACGCTCGCGCACCCCCAGGCCCGCGCACAGGGCCCGCGCGCCCCCCAGCCCGAGGCCGGGCACCACCCCCTGTCGCCGTGCGGCGGCATTGGCGAGGCGGACGACGGTCCGGCCGCCGACCCGCTCGGTGACGACGAGGGGCGCGCCTACGCCATCGCCGAGCAGATCGAGCGGCAGCCACGGGAGATGCAGCGCCAGCCACTGCCCCATGCCCGCCCCTTCACGCGCGCAGCCGCAGCGGCCCCGCCGGCCAGCCGCCACGCTGTTTCAGCACCGCCAACGTCCAGCCGTCCGCCACCGCCTCCACGCCGAGCCGCAGCGCGGCCGGCGATGGCTGCGCGGCCGCGACCGACGGCAGGAACAGCACGGCCAGGGCGTCGCCCGCCTCCGCCGCGAGCTGGAGGCGACGCAGGGCGACGGCGCCCGGGACCTCGGGCCAGGCGAGCGCCGCGCCGCAGACACCCGAGCGCAGCACCTGCTCCAGCGCCCAGAGCTTCGCCCCCTGCGACGGCGCCCGAACCGACAGCAGCCGGCCGAGGTCGAGGCCCGCGGTGGCCAGGGCCGGCGGGTACGGGACGAAGGGCGGCGCGACGAACGTCACCCAGCGGCCGTCTGCCGCCATGGCGGCGAGCGCGGGCAGCAGCAGGCCGAGCCCGCCCGTGGCCAGCCGATCGGCCAGGACCTCGGTGACCGCCCCCCGCGGCCAGCCACCGCCGGCGAGCAGGCGGTCCAGTGCCGGCTGGCCGGTCTGCACGCCCGGCCGCGCGGTGACCGGGCCGCGGTCGCCGCGCCACAGGTCGGGGCGCTGCAGGAGGGGGTCGAGGGCACTCATGACGGGTCTGACGAATCTCCGCTGGGTGAGGCCGTCGAGTGACGGCAGCAGCTCGCCGCTCGTCTTTGCGAGGCCGAAGGCCGAAGCAATCCATGGATCGCCGCGGCGCTATGCGCCTCGCGATGACGGGGGCACCACCGCCTCGCGATGACGATCACCTCCGTCTTTGCGAGGCCGAAGGCCGAAGCAATCCATGGATCGCCGCACCCCTTCGGGGCTCGCGATGACGGGGTGGATCGCCGCGGCGCTATGCGCCTCGCGATGACGGCTCGATCAGCGCATCCCTAGAACGCCTCCGGCGTGAAGTTCCGCACCAGCCCGACGCCGATCCCCTCGATCACCAGCACGTCGTGCCGCAGATCCAGCTCGATGGGCGCGAAGTCGGGGTTCGCCGCGCGCAGCGCGACGCGGTGCGGCCAGCGCCGGTCGCGCGCGAAGCGCTTCACCGTGACCTCGTCGCCGAGCCGCGCCACCACGATCTGGCCGTTCTGCGCCTCGGGCGTCGCGTGCACCGCGAGCAGGTCGCCGTCGAGGATGCCGGCGTCGCGCATGCTCAGGCCGCGCACCCGCAGCAGGTAGTCGGCCGCAGGCCGGAACAGCGCGGGATCGATGGCGTAACGGGCCTCCACGTGCTCCGCCGCCAGGATCGGGCTGCCCGCGGCCACCCGCCCCACCACCGGCAGGCCCGCGGCCGACGCCGCGCCCTCCAGCAGCCGGATGCCGCGCGAGGTGCCGGGCGAGAGCTCGATCGCTCCCTTGCGGGCCAGCGCGCGCAGGTGCTCCTCGGCCGCGTTGGCCGAGCGGAACCCGAGCCGGCGGGCGATCTCCGCCCGCGTGGGGGGGAAACCGGTCTCGGCGAGGTGGCGCCGGATCAGGTCCAGGATCTGGGACTGGCGGGGGGTGAGGCTCATGCCGACCACCGGGCGGATAGGATGACTGTATTTTTGTACAGTCTCCCGGCAACGGCAAGCAGCGGATGCGTCCCGACCCGAGCGGACCTCGCGCGTTCCCGGGCAGGCGGCCTCAGTGCGTCCCGGCCGGCCCGACCAGCCCGCCGAGCCCGACCTCGGCGAACACGCCCTCCATGAAGCGCCGGACCTGCCGCGCATCCTCCATCCGCAGCGCGACCTGCAGCAGCTGACGGGCGCGCGAGCGGCTGAAGCTGCGCACCGCCCACTTCACCTTGAGCAGGCTGCCCGCGCTCATCGACAGGCTCTCGACCCCCATGCCGACGAGCAGCACCGCCGCGAGCGGGTTGCCCGCGAGCTCGCCGCACACGCTCACCGAGCGGTGGTAGAGCCGCGCGCCGTCGACCACCTGCTGCAGCGCGCGCAGCACGGCGGGGTGCATGTCGTCGTAGAGGTCGGCGACGTGCGGGTTGTTGCGGTCGACCGCGAGGATGTACTGCGTGAGGTCGTTGGTGCCGATCGACAGGAACTCGACGCGCCGCGCGAGCTCCTCCGCGAGGTAGACCGCGGACGGCACCTCCACCATCACGCCGACGGAGGGCTTGGAGATCGCGAAGCCCTCCTCGATCAGCTCGTCGTGCGCGCGCTGGATCAGCTGCTGCAGCTCCTCGACCTCCGCCACCGTGCTGACCATCGGCAGCAGGATGCGCAGGTTCTGGAAGCCGATGGCCGCGCGCAGCATCGCGCGGACCTGGGTGAGAAAGATCTCCGGGTGCGAGAGCGAGATCCGCACGCCCCGCCAGCCGAGGAAGGGGTTCGATTCGGACACGGGAAAGTACGGCAGCGGCTTGTCGCCGCCGATGTCGAGCGTGCGCAGCACCACGGGGCGCGGCGCGAAGGTCTTGATGACGTTGCGGTAGTTCGCGACCTGCACCGACTCGCCGGGGAAGCGGTCGCGCACCATGAAGGGCATCTCGGTGCGGTAGAGGCCGACGCCCTCCGCCTCCTCCGCGCCCAGGTGCAGCATCTCGTTGACGAGGCCGGTGTTGAGATAGAGCGGCACGTGCACGCCGTCCGTCGTCTCCGCCGGCAGGCCGCGCAGCGGCTCGAGCTCGCGGCTCAGCGCCTGCTCCTCGAGCGCGAGCCGGCGGTACTCCTCGCGCACCGTCGCGGCGGGCGAGACGTGCACGCGGCCGCGGTAGCCGTCGATGATCGCCTCGAGGCCCTCCGCCCGCGCAACGGGCAGGTCCGTCACGCCCATCACCGCGGGCACGCCGATGGCGCGCGCGAAGATCGCGACGTGCGAGGACGACGAGCCGCTCGCCGAGACGATGCCGGCGAGCCGATCCTTCGGCACCTCGGCGAGCTGCATCGCGCTCACCTCTTCGCCGACGAGGATGGTGTGGGGCGGGTAGTCGACCGTGCGCGGCGCGTCGCTCTGCAAATGCATCAGGATGCGCCGCCCGAGGTCGCGGATGTCGGACGCGCGCTCGCGCAGGTACACGTCCTCCATCACGTCGAAGACCTTCGCGTGCTCCTCGATGGTGCGGCGCAGCGCGCCGGCGGCCCAGCTGCCCTGCTCGATCAGGGCGATGGTGCGGGTGACCAGCGTGTCGCTCCCGAGCATGAGCAGCAGCGCGTCGAACAGCGCGCGGTCCTCGGCGGGGAGGTCCTCGGACAGGTGCCCCTTGAGCCGGCGCAGGTCGTCCTCCACGGCGGCGACCGCCGCGCGGAAGGCATCCGACTCGCCCGCGACGTCGTCGGTCTTGCGGTCGGGCACGGCGTCGAGGTCGGCGAGCCGGTAGGCGACGACGATCGTGCCGATGCCGACCCCGGGCGAACCCGGCCGGCCCTGCAGGAAGCGGTTGAAGGTCTCGCCGGCCTGCTGCAGGCCGGTCAGCTCGCCGCTCGCCTGGGCGAAGGTGATGGCGCCCGCGAGCTGCGCCGCCAGGGTGAACAGGAAGGTGACCTCGGCGTCGCCGAACTGCCGCGGCTCGACCTGGCGCGCGACCACCACGCCGAGCACCCTGCGGTTCTGGATGATCGGCACGCCGAGAAAGCCGTGGTACTGCTGCTCGCCGGTGTCACTGATCCGCAGGTAGCGCGGGTGGCTCGGGGCGTCGGCTTCGTTCACGGGCTCCGCACGCTCCGCGACGAGGCCGACGAGGCCGCGGCCGAGCGGCAGCCGGACCTTGCCGACCGCCTCCTGGCGCAGGCCGTCGGTGGCCATGAGGACGTGCGTGCGCTCCTCGAAATTGGTCAGGTAGATCGAGCAGACGTCGGCACCGATCGCGCCCTTCACGCGCGTCACGATGACCTTGAGCGCCGCCTCGAGGCTCGTGGCGGCGCTGACTTCCTGGACGATGCGATGCAGGACCTCGAGCATGCGGCGACCTCAGAGCACCGCCTGCACGATAACGGATGGGCGCGCGGATTTCAGCGCTGCGTCGCCGGCTGCGGGGCGGTCGGCGGACGGCGCCGCCCCCGGTCCGGGAACAGCAGCGGCGCGAGCTCCTGCAGGGCGCGCGCGTACACGCCGCGCTTGAAGTAGATCACCTCGCGCACCGGCGTCCAGTACCGCACCCAGCGGAAGTCGTCGAACTCGGGCTTCTCGCAACGGTCGAGACAGAACTCGCTCTCGTCGCACAGCACCCGCAGCAGGAACCAGAGCTGCTTCTGGCCGATGCAGACGGGGTTGCAGTTCTTGCGGATGAACCGCTTCGGCAGGTGGTAGCGCAGCCAGTGGTTGGTGCAGCCGAGCAGCTCGACCTGGTGGGGCTTGAGCCCGACCTCCTCCTCGAGCTCCCGGTACATCGCCTCGACCGGCGTCTCGTCCGCCTTGATGCCGCCCTGCGGGAACTGCCAGGCGTTCTGCCCCACGCGCCGGCCCAAGAACAGGCGCCGCTCCCCGTTGCAGAGGATGATGCCGACGTTGGGACGGTAGCCTTCGGTGTCGATCACGGCGGAAATCGGCGTCAACTCTCCTCTTTGTTGATCTTTTCACAGGCGCGTCGCCATCGGCAACCCGAAACAGTCAATAAGCTGTTGCTTATAAAGGCTTTTCGGTATAGTGCCGCGGCGTCGCGCCCGGTCCGGGCGCCCTCCCGCCGAGGCCTCGCGCCCATGCCCCTCGCGATCTTCGACCTCGACAACACCCTGCTGGACGGCGACTCCGACTATCTGTGGGGCGTCTTCCTGGCCGAGCGCCGCGTGGTCGACCCCGATCACTACGAGCGCGAGAACGCGCGCTTCTACGCCGAGTACAAGGAAGGCCGGCTCGACATCCACGAGTTCCTGCGCTTCTCGCTCGCCCCCCTCGCCCGCCACGCCCCCGCGGCGCTCGCCGCCTGGCGGGCGGAGTTTCTCGCGACCCGGATCGAGCCGATCGTGCTGCCCAAGGCCGTCGCGCTGGTGGAGGGGCATCGGGCGGCCGGCGACACGCTGCTCATCGTCACGGCGACCAACCGCTTCGTCACCGCGCCGATCGCCGCGCGCTTCGGCATCCCGCATCTCATCGCCACCGAGCCGGAGGTTCGCGACGGGCGCTACACGGGCGAGGTGGAGGGCGTGCCGAGCTTCCGCGAAGGCAAGGTCGTCCGGCTGGAGCAGTGGCTCGACGCGCACGGTCAGACGCTCGACGGCAGCCGCTTCTACAGCGACTCCCACAACGACCTGCCGCTGCTCGAGCGGGTCGACCACCCGGTCGCGGTGGACCCGGACCCGACCCTGGCCGAGCACGCGCGACGGTGCGGCTGGCCGGTGCTGAGCCTGCGGGACTGACGTGCCACCCGCCGACCCCGGCCCGGCGCACCGGCGCGCCCTGCTCCTGCTCGCCGCCGCCGGCCTCGCCGCCTGCGCGCTCGGCGTCGGGCTCGGGACGGTTGCGATCCCCCCGGGGCGGCTGCTCGCCCTGCTCGCGGCGCCCGACGCGAGTGTCGAGGCGACGATCCTGTGGGACCTGCGCCTGCCCCGCGTGCTCACCGCCTTCGCCGTCGGCGGGGGACTCGCGCTCGCCGGCGCGCTGGTCCAGGTGCTGCTGCGCAATCCCCTGGGCGACCCCTACGTGCTCGGCGTCTCCGGCGGGGCCTCGGCGGCAGTGCTCGGCGCCTTGCTCGTCGGCCTGCCCGCTGCCCTGCACCCGGGCGCCGCCTTCGCCGGGGCGCTCGGCTCCACCGCGCTCGTGTTCGCGCTGGGCCGGCGCGACGGCGTGCTGGCCGTCGACCGCCTGCTGCTGACCGGCATCGTCGTCGCCACCGGCTGGGCGGCGCTCGTCGCCTTCGCGCTCTCGCTGTCGCCGCCCGCCCAGCTGCCCGGCATGCTGTTCTTCCTCATGGGGGACCTGTCGGACGCGACCACACCCTGGCCCCCCGCCCTCGCCCTCGCCCTGGCCCTGGCGGTCGCCCTGCCGTTCGCCCGCGACCTGAACCTGCTGGCCCTCGGCGACCTGCGCGCCGCAGCGCTGGGGGTATCGGCCGGGCCGCTCCACCTGATGGTCTATCTCCTGTCGTCGCTGCTCACCGCCGTCGCGGTCAGCACCGCGGGCGGCATCGGCTTCGTCGGGCTCGTGGCGCCGCACCTCGCCCGGCTCGCCGGGGGCAGCGACCACCGCTGGGTGCTGCCGGGCGCGGCG
>JALORY010000003.1 GCA_025458675.1 Gammaproteobacteria bacterium
ATAGCGCCCCGCGAGCTCGAGCGGCAGCCAGCCGCCCTCGAGCAGCAGGCGCGCGGCGCTGCCTGCGTAGCCGTCGACGTCGAGCCGCGGGCGATGCGCGAAGTCCCTCGCCGCGCCGAGCTGGTGGATCCGTCCGAGGTAGCGGCCGAGCCATTCGAGGTGGTCCGGGTCGTCGAGGTCGGGTGTGCGTCCGCCGCGGCGCGGGAACAGCGCGAAGCGGAAGCCGGCATGGCGGAACAGGCTGTCGCCGTGGTCGTCGCGCAGCGGCGCCACGACGGGAATCTCTGCCTCGGCGAGCGCCGCGGCGAAGTCGTGCTCCTCGCGGATCGCCTCGTCGCTCCAGCGCGCCGGGCGGTAGAACTTCGCGACCACGGGCGGGGCGTCGTCCAGGCCGACCTGGTAGACGCGGTTTTCGTAGCTGTTGAGCGCGAGCAGGTGGCCGTCGGGGCGAAAGCCCGCCGCCTCGACGGCGTCGAGGACGGTGTCGGGCGACAGCGCCGCGTAGGGGTGCGGGTCGGTCACGGGCGTTCGGGGCGGCCTGCGCGTCGTGGCGCGCGTGCGCCGCTCAGCGCCCGGTCAGCCGCTGCTCGGCCTCGCGGTACTTCTCCGCGGTGCGCCGGATCACCTCCTCCGGCAGCGCGGGGCCTGGCGCCTTCTTGTTCCAGTCCAGCGTCTCGAGGTAGTCGCGCACGTACTGCTTGTCGAAGCTCGGCGGGCTGATCCCCGGCTGGTACTGGTCGGCGGGCCAGAAGCGCGACGAGTCGGGCGTCAGCACCTCGTCGATCAGGTGCAGCCGGCCGGCGTCGTCGAGGCCGAACTCGAACTTCGTGTCCGCGATGATGATGCCGCGCGCGCGCGCGTACGCGGCTGCCTCGGTGTAGATGCGCAGGGCGACGTCGCGCACCTGCGCGGCGAGCTCGGCGCCGAGCAGCCCCACGGTCTCGTCGAAGCCGATGTTGACGTCGTGCTCGCCGATCTCGGCCTTGGTCGAGGGCGTGTAGATCGCCTCCGGCAGCTGGTCGGCCATCCGCAGGCCTGCGGGGAGCGTTATGCCGCAGACGGCGCCAGTCTTCTGGTAGTCCTTCCACCCGGAGCCGATCAGGTAGCCGCGAACGATCGCCTCGACCGGCAGGGGCCGCAGCTTGCGGACGATGAGCGCGCGGTCGCCGAGGGACGCGCGTTCGGTCGCGTCCGGCACGGCGTCGGCGAGCGGCCGGCCGGAGAGGTGGTTCGGGATCAGGGTGCGGGTGCGCCCGAACCAGAAGTTGGACACGCGGGTGAGCACCTCGCCCTTGCCGGGGATCGGCTGGGGCAGAACCACGTCGAACGCCGAGAGCCGGTCCGTGGTCACGATCAGCAGGTGCCCGGCGTCGAGCTCGTAGATGTCGCGCACCTTGCCGCGGTTGCGCAGGGTGAGGCCCGCCAGGCGGGATTCGTAGAGGGCGGTCGCTGCGTCCATCGTGCGTTCCCCGGAAGAAAGTCGGAGTATACGGGCCGCGCCGCGCGGGATCACCGCGGGCGGCGGTCTATCATCCCAGCGATCCACGGAGTGCCCACGGATGTCCCACGCCGTCCCGCCCGACGCCGACGCGCAGGCCTACCTCGACGCCTTCCGCGGCAGCTTCGTCTCGGCGCTGCGCTGGCATCAGCTGGACGGCCTTTGGGCCGCGCTGCGCGCGCAGGCCGGTGACGACTGGTACGTGTACGCGGTCGGCGAGCCGCCGCCCACAAGTCCCCTGGCTCGCGAACGGCTCCTCGCGTTCGTCGACGAGGTCGACCGTTTGCTCCGCAGGGAGCACGACGAGGACTACTGCGGCATCGTGTACGCCGACGACCTCGCCAGTCCGCGCTTCATCAAGATCTACGATCCGCACCACCTGGGCGCGGTCTGCGGCTCGAGCGCGAACCCCCCGCTGCCGGGGTGGGTGCTGAGCCGGCTGCGCCCCTGCGACCTTCCGGCGACCCGGACGCCCACGGGGGCCCGGCGCCGCTGGTGGCGGGCGCTGTTCGGCGCCTAGGGAAGCCGTCGGGCGTAACCGGAGGGAATCGTGGTACGATTCCCGACAGATTTACTTGGATAATGGCCCGGTCGCAATCCCGCGCACTGAGCCGTTCCCGGAGAACGATCGTGGCCGAAAGCGAAACGAGACAGATGACGCTCCGCGAGCTCACCCGCACCGTCGTGCAGGTCCTCGAGTCCTGGGGGCTCAGCGCCGAGCAGATGCGCGCGGCCTTGATGCTGCCGCCGACCGTCGGGGCGGCGACCTTCCACCGCTACCGCGAGGGCCAGGAGTCGTTGCCGGAGGAGGGCAACGCGCTGCGCCGCGCCCAGTACATGCTGCGGATCGCCGATGCGCTGCGCACCACCTATCCGCGCAACCCGGAGATGGGCGGGCGGTGGATCCGGCGCGGCCACCGTCGCATGGGACGCCGCACGCCGCTCGACGTGATCCTGTCGGGCGACGAGGCGGGCATCATCGCCGTGCTGTCGGAGCTCGACTGCACATTTTCCTGGGATATGACCGGCTCGCGGGCCGATTACGGCCCGCCCCGCGACGCCTGACTGTCGGGCGCCCGCGCGCGACGTCCCGGCGGCAACGGGTCAGATCTTGCCTGAGGGATTGAGCGCCGGCAGCTGGCGGCGCGCGGCATCGCGGCGGCGCAGGCGCGGCAGCAGGCGCGGCCGGGTCTCTCGCCGGAACGCCCGCTTCCACGCAGCGAAGTCCCCGATCGGCTGGCCCCCGTAGAGCGCCGAATCCAGCGTCGTCATCAGCGCTCGCACGCGCTCCGGGTCGGCGCGCCGCGCAGCTTCGGCGCAGATGCGGTCGCCCAGCTCGGGCAGCGGCA
Source organism: Gammaproteobacteria bacterium (assembly GCA_025458675.1). Classification (GTDB taxonomy): domain Bacteria; phylum Pseudomonadota; class Gammaproteobacteria; order Chromatiales; family Chromatiaceae; genus JALORY01. Next base: position 2,848 of record JALORY010000003.1, read on the forward strand.
GCTGCGCCGGGATGCCGAGGTGCTTCTGCGACAGGAACTTGAGCAGCATCGCCCAGTCTTCCGGGTCGTCCTCCCTTTCGACGATGCGCAGGCAGAACCAGAGCCGCGCTGCCACGGGCAGGGCGCTCGCGATCCGCGGCCGCAGCCACTCCGCCAGGCGCCACGGCGAGACCGCGCGCAGGGCGCTGCCGAGCACACTGCCCAGGCCGCGCCGCGCCGGGGTGGCCTCGCCGCTCGCGCGGGTCGCGACGGCCGGCGGCGGGCTGAACACCATCACCCAGTAGCCCAGCACGACCGGCACGATGAGCAGGAGCGGGGCCCAGAACAGCCACTTGAGGCCGCCGCTGGGCACGATGTCCGTGCCGTGCAGGCGCCGGCCCACGTCGTCCGGCGGCGGCCCTTCCGCCACGATCTGCCGGATGGGCAGCTCGGTCGTCTCCTGCTGCCCGGTCCCCAAGTTGAACCACGGCATGGGGACTGCCGGAATGTGCAGCTTGCCGCCGTGCTGCGGCACCACCGTGTAGCGCTCCAGGCGTCGGCCGGTGAGGAACCGGCCATCCGGCGTCACGCCGCCCTCGGTCTGCGCGTCTTCGAGGTAGATCTTGAAGTCCTTGGCGCTGCGCAGCGCCGCCTCGGCGCTCGGCAGCTGGCTACCCACCGTGCCGACCGCGGTGACCTCCACGGTCAGCTGCATCGGGTTGCCGGCCGTGGGCCGCGGATCCCGGCTCAGGTTGCCTCGCACTGCCAGGTGGTAGAGGGGCAGCCAGGGCTGGACGGGGGCAGCCGGCGGACGGACCGTCAGCCGCAGGGGCTCGGAGCTCACGTCGAAAGACTGGCGACTGCCGGACCGCACGCCGCGCACCCGGACAGGCGGCAGCACGATCTCGCCGCTCTCGAGCGGGGTCAGCACGTAGCGGAACTCGTTGACGATCTCGCGCTTGTCGGCCCGCTGCCGCGCGCTCGACCGCGGCCCGTCCAGCGGCCGGATCACGGTCGCGCCGCTCGAGGGCAGCTCGGGCGACGCCTCGGCCAGATTGCCGCCACTCGACACCTGCAACGTGAGGATGACGTCCTGCCGGACGTAGGGCGCGGGGTCGCTGAGCTGCAGCTCCACCCGGGGCGGCGAGGTATCCACGGCGGACTGTTGCCCTGCCGGGTAGTTGCCGTACGGCAGCGCGGGGGTCGCGCCGCCCATCGGCGGTCCCTGCGCGAAGCTCGGGGCCTGTGCCGCGGGAGGCGACCCGTAGCGCGTTGGCGGGCGAAAGACCGGCGCTCCGTTCGTCACCGCAGGCGATCCACCTGCCCACGGGATGGCGGGCTGGGCGGCCTCGCGCTGGGCCTGTACGCCGGGCGCGCCCGTCTCGGCGCGGACGCCCGCTGCGCAAAGCGCCGCGAGGGCCAGGGGGATCATAGGCAGTCGACTGCTCACGTTACGTCCTCTTCGCTACCAGGGGCGCGGCTCGTGTAGGCCGCCACGGCTGCGCAACGCCCGCTGCTCTTCCAGCCGGAACTGGTTGCGCAGCAGATAGGCCGGAGCCCCCTCGGCCTGCTCGAGCAGCTGTTCGAGCAGCGCCAGATTGGTCTGGGCAGCCCCCTCGCCGCCCGCGATCTGGCCCCGCTCGCCTTCCCCCTCCGACGGTCCCGGCTTGCCTGCCGCCTCGAACTCGTCCACCGCTTTGGCCTGCGTCGCGGTCTCCGCACGGAACTGCTCCGGTCCCTTTGGCGGCGCGGCAGGCCGATTCTTGCCTGCCCGGGAGTCCTGAGCCTGCTCTCCGCTGCCACCGGCCGCGGTGGAGCCCTCGGCTCCCGGACGATCTTCGCCGCCCGTGCGTGCCCCGCCATCGGACGGGCCATCCTTTGCCATCCGCTTATCTTCTTCTAATCCGGCCTCCGGCGTCGTTGACTTATCCCCGTGCTCCCGCTCGTCGCCCTCGTCCCCCCGGTCGCGGGCATCCGGCCGGTCGCGCGCCCCCTCGGCGAGGTCCGCTTCGCTCGGGTCTGATTCCTTCCCTCGATCGGTCCCGCTGGCGGCACCCTCTGAACGCTCGCGGCTCTCGCCCTCTCCCTGGCCCGCGCCGGTGGCACCCTGCGCGCTCGACTGGTCCTTCTGCTCGCCTGACTGGCTCGAAGACTCCCCCGCCTCGCCTCCCGCGGACTGCGGCTCCTGCTGCGATTGTCCGCCGGACTGCTGTTGCTTCTCCTGCTGCGACTGTTCGCCGGATTGCTGCTGCTTCTCCTGCTGCGACTGTTCGCCGGATTGCTGCTGCTTCTCCTGCTGCGACTGCCCGCCGGATTGTTGCTGCTTCTCCTGCTGCGACTGCCCGCCGGATTGTTGCTGCTTCTCCTGCTGCGACTGCCCGCCGGACTGCTGCTGCTTCTCCTGCTGCGATTGCCCGCCGGACTGCTGCTGTTGCTGCTCCTTTTGCGCCTGCGGGTCGGCTTTCGGCTGCTCTGCCCGGCGTTGCGCCTCCGCCCTAGCGAGCAGGGCGCGCGCGATGTCGAGATTGTGGCGCGCATCGGCGTGGCCCGGGTCCGATTCGAGCACCTCGGTCCAGGCCGCGGCGGCGCCGTCTACGTCGCCCTGACGGAAGCGGGCGTTGCCCAAGTTGTAGCGGGCGTCCGTGCGCCGCTCCGGGCGCTCGACCCGCTCGAACGAGCGGGCCGACCCCGCGTAGTCCTCGGCGCGGTAGAGCGCCACGCCACGCCGGTAAGGGTCTTCGAACGCCGCGGCGGCCTCGGCGTGGCGGCCGTCGCGCGCGAGGCGCTCGCCCTCCTGCTCGCGGGTCTCGAACCATCCGGCTGCGCCGGTGGCGGAGGCGATCACGCCCAGCAGCAACGGGAGGATGGCGGACGGTCTCATCGGGGCCTCGACACCGGCTGCACCGCCGCGCGCCGCCGGAACTCGAAGAGCAGCCAGAGCGCGGCCGGCGCCAGGAACCACCAGAACGGCTCGTGCCAGACGCGCAGGCGCTCGTCGCCCACCTTGCGCGCGCGGCCCGACGCGGCCGCGGCGCGTGCGATGGCGCGCACGTCGTCGTCGCGGTAGTCGGCGGCCTGGTACTCGCCTCCGGTCTGCGCCGCGATGGTGCCAAGCAGCGTCGCGTTGAGCCGGGAGACGACAGGGCTGCCGGTGCGCTCGAGCAGCGGTCGCCCCTGCGGGCCGATCACGGGTGCGCCCTGCGGGGTGCCGATCGCGAGCACGTGCAGCCGGATTCCCTGGTCCCGCAGCGCCGCCACCTCGGCGTCGAGCTCGAGGTCCTGGAAGTCGCCGTCGCTGATCAGGAGCAGGTTCTTCGCCGCGTCGGCGGGCTGGGTCGCGAGCAGCTGGCGGCCGCGGGCGATAGCCTGCGCCGGCCGGCTGCCCTGCAGGCGGACGAGGTCGGGGCCGAGGGCGGGCAGGGTGCGGCGAACGGACGCCGTGTCGTCGGTCACCGGCGAGACCACCGTCGCCACCGACGCGAAGGCGACGAGGCCGATCCGCAGGCCCTCGGCCACGTTCAGCAGGTCCTCGATCTCCTGCCGCGCGCGGGCGAGGCGCGTCGGCGACACGTCCCCGGCTTCCATCGATCGCGAGATGTCGAGCAGCACCACGAGGCCGGCGCCGGGCTCGAACACCTGCACCTGCTCGTAGTCCCACCGGGGTCCCGCAAAGGCGAGCACGGCCAGCGTCCACGGCACGGACCACGCGAGCAGTTGGCCGAAGGCCCCGCTTGCGCCCGTGCGCGCCGTGCCGGCGAGGTGCGGGAGCAGCGCCGCGTCGGCGTAGTCGCGCTCGCGCCGTGCCTCGGGCGCCGCGCGGCGGGCCCTACGCTGCAGCACGCCCACCGCGGGGATCAGCGCGAGCAGCAGCAGCCACGCCGGCGATGCGAACTGGAGGCCCTCAGCCACGGACGCTCCACAGGGGACGCACGCCACCCGGCAAGACGCCGAGGCCGAGCAGGGCGAGCAGCGCGACGCCGAGCGGCCACCGGTAGAGCGGGCGCGGGATCAGCACGGTGCGCGTCTCGGCCTCGCTCTTCGCGAGCTCGTTGATCCGCGCCGAGATGCGCTCCAGCGCCTGGGTGTCCGTGGCGGGGAAGTAGCTGCCGCCCGTCGCCGCCGCGATCGCGCGCAGCGCGTCCTCCTCGAAACCGAGGTCGTCGCGTTGGACCATCCGGCCACCCTCGACGATCGGCACCGAGGCCTGCTTGCTGCCGACGCCGATTGCGTAGATGCGCACGCCTTCGGACGCGGCCAGCCGGGCGGCCTCGAGCGGCGGCAGGGTGCCACCCGTGTTGTCGCCGTCGGTGATGAGCACCAGCACGCGCGAGCCTTCGGGGCGGTGGCGCAGCCGCTTGACGCCGACGCCGATCGCGTCGCCGATCGCGGTGCCGTCGCCCGCGATGCTCGTCGCCAGGTCGTCGAGCAGCACGCGGACGGCCGCGCGGTCGAGCGTGAGCGGCGACAGCACGAACGCCTGGTTCCCGAACACGATCAGGCCGATCCGGTCGCCGGCCCGCTGCTCCACGAAGCGAGCCATCACGCCCTTGACCACCGCCATGCGCGTCACCTGCCGACCCTCGCTGGCGAAGTCCAGCGCGTCCATCGAGTGGGACGCGTCCACCGCGAGCATCAGGTCGTAGCCCTCGTTGCGCATCTCGACGTGCGGCTCGAGCCACTGCGGTCGCATCAGCGCCACCACCATGCCGATCCAGGCCAGGGCGAGCAGCCAGGGGCGCGGCCCGCCACGCCGCAGCCAGCCCGGCTTGCGTGTCGCGAAGGCCGCGTCGAGGTGCGCGAGCGTCGGGTGCAGCAGGGTGACGCGCCGCGCGCGCGGCTCCGGCACGGCGGCGGGACGCAGGAGGCGCTGCACCGCGAGCGGCAGCGGGAGCAGCAGGGCGAGCCAGGGCCAGGCGAACTCAACCATGACCCACCTCCGGCAGCCGACGCGGTGGCGGCCACCACGAGAGGCGAGCAGGGCGGCGCGCCCAGGGCACGGCGGCGTCGATGAGCCGGCGCAGCGCGTCGGGGTTCGCCGCTGTGCCGGGGGGCGCGTAAGGCAGGTCGAGCAGCGGCTCGCCGGCGCTGCGCCAGCTGAATCCCTCGGGGTCGTGCAGCGTCAGCCACTCGAGCCAGTCGTCGCCAACGCGCCCGGCACAGGCAGCCCTTCCGTGCCGCGCGATGGCGATGCGCCGCAGGAGCTGCGACAGCTCGGCGGCGACGGCGGTCCCGTCGGCCTCGCCGACGCGGCGTCGCAGTGCGGCGAGGCGCCGGCGCGCGTCCAGGTGCCAGGTGAAGAACGGGTAGCGCCAGACGAAGCGCAGCGCGACGAGCGCGAGCCAGCCGGCGAGCACCGCCGCGGCCGCGACCAGCCACCAGCCCGGCGCCGGCGGCCAGAAACCGACGGCGTCGAGACCGTGGATGTCGCGGATGGGGAGATCGACCGGGCTGCTCATGGGGGGCTGGTGGCCGTGGCCTCAGACGCGGGCCACCGGCCGGTGTTTCAGTCCCCGCACCAGGGCGTCGTGCACGTCGACGTCGGTCGCGATGGGCGCGAACAGGATGCCGAGGCGCACGCACATCGCCTGCAGCGCGGTGCGGCGCTGCCGCCAGGCGCCCGCGTAGGCCGCGCGGCCGGCCTCGTCGTCGGTGTCCACTTCGCGCAGCGCGCCGTCGGGCCCGCGGAAGAGCACGCGCCCCACCGCGGGGAGGCTGTGCTCGGCGGGGTCGTCGATCGGCAAGAGCACGACGCTGTGCCGCTGCATGAGCTGGCCGAGGGGGCGCTCCACCGCCGCGGCGTCGAGGTTGAAGTCGCCGACCACGAAGACGAGGCTTCCGGTCGGCGTGCCGCGGTCGGCGCGGCGCAGGGCCGACGTGAGCGCGCCCGGCGCCTCCGCCGCATCGCCCGGGTCCTCGGCCAGCGCCTTGAGCAGGCGCCACAGCGCGCGCCGGTCCTTCGTGGGACGGAAGTGCTGCGGCTGCGCGCCGTAGAGGATGCCGCCCACCCGGTCGTTCAGCCGGCTCGCGGCCCAGCCGATCAGCGCCGCCGCCCGCGCCGCCTGGACCGATTTGAACGTGCCTCGCGTGCCGAACTGCATGCGCGGTCCCCGGTCCACGCACAGCAGCACGCTGCGCTCGCGCTCCTCGCGGTACAGCTTGAGGTGCGGCTCGTTCGTGCGGGCCGTCACCTTCCAGTCCATGCTGCGGATGTCGTCACCCTCGCGGTATTCCCGGACCTCCTCGAAATCGAGGCCCTGTCCGCGGAACACGGAGGCATACATGCCGGCGAACGACGAGCTGACGAGGTGCCGGGAGGCGATGCCGAGCGCGTGCGCCTGGTGACGCAGCTCGAGAAGTTCGTCGAGCGCCGGCCGCAGTGCCATGCGGGCCGCCGTCAGGGAACCGCCACCAGCTCGAGCAGGCGCCGGATGAAGTCGTCGGTGCTCACGCCCTCCGCCTCGGCCTCGAAGCTCAACAGGATCCGGTGGCGAAGGATCTCGAGCGCGACCGCGCGGATGTGCTGCGGCGTGACGAAGCGGTCGCCGTCGAGCCACGCCCGCGCACGCGCGCACCGGGCGAGGGCGATCGAGGCGCGTGGGGACGCGCCGAACCGGCACCAGCGCCCGAGGTCGGGGTCGTAGATCGCCGGCTGCCGGCTGGCCTGCACGAGGTCGACGATGTACCGGTTGAGCCGGGCGTCCAGGAACATCCCGGCGACGGCGTCGCGGATCGCAAACAACGTCTCCTGCGGCAGCACGGCCCGCGGCAGGGGCAGCGGCGCCCGCTGCCGCTGGTTGTCCAGGTCCAGGATCTGCAGCTCCTCGGCGTGGCTCGGGTACTCGACCCGAACGTACATGAGGAACCGGTCGAGCTGTGCCTCCGGCAGGTGGTAGGTGCCCTCCTGCTCGATCGGGTTCTGCGTGGCGAGCACCATGAACAGGCGCGGCAGCGGGTAGGTGGTCTGCCCGACCGTCACCTGGCGCTCGGCCATGGCCTCGAGCAGGGCGGACTGGACCTTCGCCGGGGCGCGGTTCACCTCGTCCGCGAGCAGCAGGTTGTGGAAGATCGGGCCCGGCCGGAATTCGAAGTCCCCGCGCTCGTGCCGGTAGATGTCGGTGCCCACCAGGTCCGCCGGCAGCAGGTCGGGGGTGAACTGGATGCGGTGGAAGTCGCCCTCGATCGCCTCCGACAGGGCCTGCACGGCCGTCGTCTTCGCCAGCCCCGGCAGACCCTCGACCAGCAGGTGACCGTCGCTGATCAGGCAGATGAGCATGCTGTCGACCAGCTTGCGCTGACCGATGACGCGGGTGGCGATGTGGTCGCGCAGGGGCTCGAGCTCGCTGGGCTGCATTCGCTGGGTGCTCGTCAGAGAGGGTCGTGAGGGCGCCCGCGACGCGGGCGGCGGGAACGTGTTTCGGTATCGTGACGACCGGTCCGCAGTGGCGCAAGCTGATGTTGCCGGCGCCGCCGCCGTGATTTCAGAATATTAGTGAACACGACTAAACTGATCGGCCCTGGCGGCAGCCGTGACGGTCGCGTCTGTCGCCGCCGCTGTCCGCACCGGAGTGGCTATGCGCCCGACTGGGGGGTGCCCTATGCTGCGCCCCCCTGCGCCGGCGGCGTTTCGGGGATCCGGACGCCGTTCGGTCACAGAGTTATCCACAGAATTTGCTGATAAACGAAAGTCGCCAAAAGAGAGGCCCATCGGCGAATGTTCTGCGCCGCTTCTCCGAAACATCGAATAACTCATTGATTGCAAAAATATCGCGTGCCCCCTTCTGTCAGCGCCGGGCGCCCCGGTGAAACAGACGGGTTCTCACCAACAAAACCTAAGCGCTGAACTTTCTGAAACTTTCCACAGGACGCCCTCCGTGATCGACCAACTTCGCAACATCGCCATCATCGCCCACGTCGACCACGGCAAGACGACGCTCGTCGACGAGCTCCTGAAGCAGTCCGGCACCCTCGGTGACCGCTTCGGTCCCGTCGAGCGGGTGATGGACTCCAATGACCTCGAGCGCGAGCGCGGCATCACCATCCTCGCGAAGAACACCGCAATCCGCTGGCGCGACTACCGGATCAACATCGTCGACACCCCCGGCCACGCCGACTTCGGGGGCGAGGTCGAGCGGGTGCTGTCCATGGTCGACTCGGTGCTGCTGCTGGTCGACGCCGTGGACGGGCCGATGCCGCAGACCCGCTTCGTGACGCAGAAAGCCTTCAAGCACGGCCTGCGCCCGATCGTGGTGATCAACAAGATCGACCGCGAGGGCGCCCGGCCGGACTGGGTCGTGGACCAGACCTTCGATCTGTTCGACCGCCTCGGCGCCACCGAGGAGCAGCTCGACTTCCCCATCGTCTACTGCTCGGCCCTGCACGGCTACGCGGGGCTGACGCCGGACGTCCGCAGCGGCGACATGACCCCCCTGTTCGAGACCATCGTGCGCCACTGCCCCCGGCCGCCGGTCAACCTCGAGGGGCCCTTCCAGATGCAGGTCTCGACGCTCGACTACTCGAGCTACGTGGGCGCCATCGCGATCGGCCGGATCGCCCGCGGCACCCTGAAGCGCAACGCGGGCATCCTGGTGATGAAGCACGACGGTGACGAGCACCGGGCCAAGATCGGCCAGATCTTCGGCTTCCTCGGGCTGCAGCGCGTCGAGGTGGACAGCGCGAACGCCGGCGACATCGTGGCCGTGACCGGCATCGAGGCGCCGAACGTGTCCGACACCTTCTGCGACCCGGAGTGCCCTGAGGCGCTCCCGGCCCTCACGGTGGACGAGCCGACGGTGAGCATGACCTTCCAGGTCAACACCTCGCCCTTTGCGGGCCGCGAGGGCAAGTACCTGACCTCGCGTCAGCTCAAGGAGCGGCTCGAGCGCGAGTTGATCCACAACGTCGCCCTGCGGGTGGAGGAGGGCAACGACCCGGACAAGTTCAAGGTGTCCGGCCGCGGCGAGCTGCACCTGTCCATCCTGCTCGAGAACATGCGTCGCGAGGGGTACGAGCTGGCCGTCTCCCGCCCCGAGGTGATCTTCCGCGAGATCCACGGCGAGATCTGCGAGCCCTACGAGCAGCTCACGGCCGACGTCGAGGAGGCCCACCAGGGCTCGGTGATGGAGGCGCTCGGCAAGCGGCGCGGCGAGCTGCGCGACATGGTGCCCGACGGCAAGGGACGGGTGCGCCTGGACTACATGATTCCTTCGCGCGGGCTCATCGGCTTCCAGACCGAGTTCCTGACGCTCACCTCCGGCTCGGGACTGCTCTACCACGTGTTCGACCACTACGGCGCGGCGCAGGCGGGCGGCATCGCGCCGCGCAAGAACGGCGCGATGATCTCGAACGGGCAGGGCAAGGCGCTCGGCTACGCGCTCTTCAACCTGCAGGAGCGCGGTCGGCTGTTCGTCGGGCCCGGCGACGAGGTCTACGAAGGACAGCTGGTGGGCATCCACGCGCGCGACAACGACCTCACGGTGAACCCGCTCAAGGGCAAGCAGCTCACGAACATCCGCGCCGCCGGCAAGGACGACAACATCCTGCTCACGCCCGCGCTGCGCCTGTCGCTCGAGCAGGCGCTCGAGTTCATCGAGGAGGACGAGCTGGTCGAGATCACGCCGGCCGCGATCCGCCTGCGCAAGCGCCACCTCAAGGAGCAGGACCGCAAGCGCGCCGCGCGGGAGACGGCCAGCGACTGAGGGCGAGCGGGGGGACGTCGCGCGCCCGGGCCGCTTCGCGCTGCGCCGCCCCCGCAATCCTCGCTAGACTGCGTCCATGCCCGACCTCTATCCCGACATCCTTCCCTACGCCGTCCACCGGCTCGCGGTAGACGAACGCCACGCGCTCCACGTGGAGGAGTGCGGCACCGCCAGAGGCATTCCGGCGCTGTTCCTGCACGGCGGTCCGGGGGCGGGCTGCGAGCCCTATCACCGCCGCTTCTTCGACCCGGCCCGCTACCGCATCGTGCTGTTCGACCAGCGCGGCGCGGGGCGCTCGCTGCCGCACGCGGACCTGACCGACAACACGACGTGGCACCTCGTCGCCGATATCGAGCGCATCCGCGAGCACCTGGGGATCGACCGTTGGCTGGTGTTCGGTGGCTCCTGGGGATCGACGCTCGCGCTCGCCTACGCGCAGCGCCACCCCGAGCGGGTGCGCGCGCTCGTGGTGCGCGGCATCTTCCTTTGTCGCGACGAGGAGATCCGCTGGTTCTACCAGGAGGGTGCGAGCCGCGTCTTCCCGGACTACTGGGAGGACTTCGTCGCGCCGGTGCCGGTCGCCGAGCGCGCCGACATGCTGCACGCCTACCACCGGCTGCTCACCGGCGCGCACGACATCGCGCGCATGGCGGCGGCGAAGGCGTGGTCGGTGTGGGAGGGTCGGACGGCCACGCTGTTGCCGAACGAGGTGGTCGTCAAGCACTTCGGCGATCCGCACGTCGCGCTGTCGCTCGCCCGGATCGAGTGCCACTACTTCGTGAACCAGGCCTTCCTGCGGCCCGGTCAGCTGCTTGCGGAGGCCCCGCGCCTCGCGGGCATCCCCGGCGTCATCGTGCACGGCCGCTACGACCTCATCTGTCCCTTCGAGAACGCCTGGGCACTGCACCGCGCCTGGCCGCGCAGCGAGCTCGTCGTCGTTCCCGACGCGGGCCACGCGGCCAGCGAGCCGGGCATCCGGTCGGCGCTGGTGGCGGCCACCGACCGTTTCGCCGCCGAGCTCGCGTGATCGCGCTCATCCAGCGCGTCAGCCAGGCGCGGGTCGCCGTCGCCGGCGACACCGTCGGCGCGATCGGTCGCGGCATCCTCGCGCTCGTCGGCGTCGAGCGGGGCGACACGGACGCGCGCGCGCAACGGCTGCTCGAACGCGTCCTCGGCTACCGCGTCTTTCCCGACGTCGAAGGTCGCATGAACCTCAGCCTGCGCGACGTCGGGGGCGGCCTGCTGCTCGTGTCGCAGTTCACGCTCGTGGCGGACACGACGAAGGGCATGCGGCCGAGCTTCTCGTCCGCGGCGCCGCCGGACGAGGGCCGACGGCTGTTCGAGCACCTCGTCGTCCTCGCGCGCGCTGCGCACCCGGACGTCGCGACCGGCCGCTACGGCGCGGACATGCAGGTGGCGCTGGTCAACGACGGACCGGTGACGTTCTGGCTGACGGCCTGAGCGCAGCCTTCGGTGAACTGCCGGCCCGCCCCGCGTGGGTCGCGATGCCGACGTCGCGCGGCGGGCAGCGCCCGGCGCAAGGCCCTGGTCGACGGAGCCCCTGGGTCCACCTGGCGCCCGGTCGCGCTCACCCCCTGCGCCGGAGCCACCCCGTCAAGGCGAGGCGCTCGCGCCGCGCGGGCAGCACCTCGTGCGGAAAATCCGCGCTCAGGAAGCAGGCGAGCGTGCCCGCCGCGGGAATCACGTCCAGATACGGTGCATCGGCCGCGCCGTCGAGGTAGAGCCGCAGCTGTCCGCCGTCCTCCGGCTGCCACGCCTCGTTGAGGTACAGCACGCAGGTCAGCGTGCGCAGGTCAGAGTCGCGGAACCGGTCCAGGTGACGGCGGTAGCCCGTGCCGGCCGGGTAGACGGCGAAGTGAGCCTCGAGCTCGAAGACCCCGAGCATCAGCCGCTCGTTGATCGCCAGCCGCAGGGCCTCGAGGGCGGTGGCGTAGCGCTGGAGCGGCGCGCTCTGCGGTGCTTCGTCCAGCCAGAGCACGGCGTCGCCCCGAATCGCCCCGTTTCGCTGCCGCTGCCCGCCGCGGCCGATGCCGGCAGGAGCGAAGCGCCCCGCTTCCCAGAGGGCGAGGCAGTCGCCGCGCAGGCCGGTCACCTCTTCAGGCGGCAGGAAGTCGGGGACGACGGCGTAGCCCTCGCGCGCGACGCCCGCCACGGCGGCGGCAATGCGCGCCGCGAGATCGCTGCGGGACGGGGCAGACGGCGGTGTCGGCATGGGGAGGCTCCGTGACGCGTCGAATTCTATGCCGCGGCGACCGCCGCGAATCGCCGCTGTTCGCGCCGCTGACCTTTCGCTTTAGAATCCGGGACGGGATCAGCCGCCGCGACGAGTCACCGCCAGGGCCATGACGCGCAAAGCCACCACCGAGCGCCGGACGCTCGAGACCCGCATCCGCGTGACCGTCGACCTCGACGGCAGCGGCGCGAGCCGCCTCGCCACGGGCGTGCCCTTTCTCGACCACATGCTGGACCAGGTGGCGCGGCACGGGCTGATCGACCTCGACATCGCGGCCGAGGGCGATCTGCACATCGACGCGCACCACACCGTCGAGGACGTCGGCATCACGCTCGGCCAGGCGCTCGCCAAGGCGCTCGGTGACAAGGCGGGCGTGCGCCGTTACGGGCACGCCTACGTGCCGCTCGACGAGGCGCTGTCGCGCGTCGTCGTCGACCTGTCCGGCCGCCCCGGGCTCACGTTCGCGGTGGGGTTTCCGCGCGCGACCATCGGCAGCTTCGACGTCGATCTGTTCCGCGAGTTCTTCCAGGGCTTCGTGAATCACGCGGCGGTGACGCTGCACGTCGACTGCCTGCGGGGCGAGAATGCGCACCACATCGCCGAGACCTGCTTCAAGGCCTTCGGCCGAGCGCTGCGGATGGCCGTAGAGCCCGATCCGCGGCTCGCCGGCGCGCTGCCCTCCACCAAGGGCGTGCTCTGACGGCGTCGGCGGGAGTCGGGTGATGGCTGGACCGATCGTCGTCATCGACTACGGCATGGGAAACCTCCGCTCCGTGTCGAAGGCCGTCGAGCACGTCGCCGGTGGCGCCGAGGTCGTGGTCACGGACGACCCGGCGCTCATCCGGGGCGCGGACCGCGTCGTCTTCCCGGGTCAGGGGGCGGCGCGCGACTGCATGGCGTCGATCGGCGAGCACCACCTCAACCAGGCGGTGCGCGAGGCCGCGGCGAGCAAGCCGTTCCTCGGCATCTGCATGGGCATGCAGGTGCTGCTCGAGCACAGCGAGGAGAACGGCGGCACGCCGCTGCTCGGCCTCTATGCCGGCGCAGTGCGGCGCTTCCCGGGCACGGCGGTCGGCCCCGACGGGGTGCTTCTCAAGATCCCCCAGATGGGCTGGAACCGCGTGCGCCCGGTGCGCGAGCACCCGCTGTGGGAGGGGATCGAGCCCGGGGCCCGGTTCTATTTCGTGCACAGCTACTACGTGGACCCGGTCGATCGCGCGCTGGTCGCGGCGACGACCGACTACGGCCTCGACTACGCGAGCGCGATCGCGAGGGACAACGTGTTCGCGGTCCAGTTCCACCCGGAGAAGAGCGCGCAGGCCGGGCTGCGGCTGCTGGCGAACTTCGTCGGCTGGCGGCCCTGACGCCAGGCAGGAGGGCTGACGCGATGCTGCTGATTCCCGCAATCGATCTGAAAGACGGCAAGTGCGTGCGCCTCCGCCAGGGGCGCATGGAGGACGACACGGTCTTCGCGGACGACCCGCTGGAAGCCGCGGCGCGCTGGGTGGCCGCTGGCGCGCGGCGCCTGCACGTCGTCGACCTCAACGGCGCGTTCGAGGGGCGGCCGGTGAACGCGGACGCGGTGCGGCGCATCGCCGAGACCTTTCCCGAGCTGCCCATCCAGGTCGGCGGCGGCATCCGCTCCGAGGAGACGGTCGACGCCTACCTCGGCGCCGGCGTGCGCTGGTGCATCATCGGCACGAAGGCCGTGCGCGAGCCGCACTTCGTCTCGGAGCTCTGCCTCGAGTTTCCCGGGCACGTGATCGTCGGCCTGGACGCGCGCGACGGCCGGGTCGCGGTCGACGGCTGGTCGAAGCTGTCGCGGCACGACGTGGTCGACCTGGCGCAGCACTTCGAGCGCGACGGCGTCGAGGCGATCGTCTACACCGACATCAGCCGGGACGGCATGCTGACCGGGGTGAACGTCGAGGCGACGCGGCGCCTCGCGCAGGCGATAAGCATCCCGGTGATCGCCTCGGGCGGCATCACCAACCTCGACGACATCCGCGGCCTCTGTGCGGCCGCGGAGCCCAACATCGTCGGCGCGATCACCGGCCGGGCGATCTACGAAGGCACCCTGGATTTCGCCGAGGGCCAGCGTCTCATGGACGAGCTGGGCGGTTAGGGCCAGGCGATGCTGGCCAAGCGCATCATCCCCTGCCTGGACGTCGACGCCGGCCGCGTGGTGAAGGGCGTGCGCTTCGTCGACATCCGGGACGCCGGCGACCCCGTCGAAGTCGCGCGCCGCTACAACGAGGAAGGGGCCGACGAGATCTGCTTCCTCGACATCACGGCGTCGTCCGACGCGCGCGACACGATGGTGCACGTGGTCGAGCAGGTGGCGTCCGAGGTGTTCATCCCGCTCACCGTCGGCGGCGGCATCCGCAAGGCGGAGGACATCCGGCGCATGCTGAACGCCGGCGCCGACAAGGTCTCGATCAACACGGCCGCCGTGTTCAACCCCGAGTTCGTGCAGGAGGCGACCGACCGCTTCGGTTCGCAGTGCATCGTCGTGGCGATCGACGCCAAGCGGGTGAGCGGCCCCGCCGAGCCGCTGCGCTGGGAGATCTTCACCCACGGCGGCCGCAAGCCGACGGGACTCGACGCCGTCGACTGGGCGCGGCGGATGGCGGCCTACGGTGCGGGCGAGATCCTGCTCACCAGCATGGATCGCGACGGGACCAAGGTCGGCTTCGACCTCGGCCTCACGCGCGCGATCGTCGACGCGGTGCCCATCCCGGTGATCGCTTCCGGCGGCGTCGGGACCCTCCAGCACCTGGTCGACGGCGTGAAGCAGGGCGGCGCCGACGCGGTGCTCGCGGCGAGCATCTTCCACTTTGCCGAGTACACGGTCGGCGAGGCCAAGCGCTTCATGGCCGCGCACGGTGTCGAGGTGCGGTTGTGACGCCGCCCTCGGGCGACACGCTGGACCGCCTCGCGGCCGTCCTCGAGGCCCGCAAGAGCGCCGACCCGGAGTCGTCTTACGTGGCGCGGCTCTACGCCAAGGGCCTCGACGCGATCCTCAAGAAGATCGGCGAGGAGGCCACCGAGACCGTCATGGCCGCCAAGGACGGAGACCCGGCCCGGGTCGTCTGCGAGACGGCCGACCTGTGGTTCCACACGCTCGTCCTGCTGGCACAGCAGGGGCGGGGCCCAGGCGACGTCCTGGCGGAGCTCGATCGCCGGTTCGGTCTGTCGGGACTCGAGGAAAAGGCGGCGCGCCGCGGGTGACCGGACGCGGCAGCGAAGGGTTCTGCGCTATGATCGCCGCCCGGCGCTGTGGCGGCGCGCCTCATTAGATTTCGGAGATTTCGATGGGAATCAGTGGCATAAGCATCTGGCAGCTGCTCATTATCCTGGTGATCATCCTGCTGCTGTTCGGCACCAAGAAGCTGACCAACCTCGGCTCGGACCTCGGCAACGCCATCAAGGGCTTCCGCAAGGCGGTGTCGGAGGGCGACAGCGAAGCGCCCAAGACCGACGCGACGGTGGAGCACAAGGTGATCGAGGGCGAAGCGACCCGCGAGAAGGACAAGGAGAAGGTCTGAGTCCCAGGACCTCGGTCCCACGGGCGTAGCGATTGTGTTCGACGTCGGCTTCTGGGAGCTCGCCATGGTCGGCCTCGTGGCCCTCCTGGTCTTCGGACCGGAGCGGCTGCCCTCGCTGGCCCGCACGGCCGGTCTGTGGCTGGGGCGCGCTCGACGGTTTCTGAGCACCGTCAAGGCCGACATCGAGCAGGAGCTCAAGACGGAGGAGCTGAAACGCATCCTCAACGAGCAGCAGCTCAAGAATCCGCTGCACGAGTTCATCGAGGACACCCGCGGCGCGCTGAACGACGTACGCGCGCAGGCGGAGCAGTCCCTCGCCCCGCCCGAGCAGGCGGCCACTGCGAGTCCCCCGGTCACGCCGTCGACCCCTGAGCCGGTGCCTTCGCCGCCCGCTGGCGCGGCTCCGGCTGCCATCGAGCCCAAAGCCGGCCCATGAGTGCGCCCGACCCCGCGCAGGAGCAGCCGTTCATCTCGCATCTGCTCGAACTGCGCGATCGCCTGCTGCGCATGGTGCTGGCAGTGGCCGTGGTGACCGTGGTGCTGCTGCCTTTCGCCAACAGGATCTACACGTTCGTCGCGCAGCCGCTGATGGCGCAGATGCCCGCAGGCACGACGATGATCGCCACCGAGGTGGCGTCGCCCTTCCTCGCCCCCTTCAAGCTCACCCTGGTGGTCGCGGTCTTCGTCGCGATCCCTTATCTGCTCTATCAGCTCTGGGCGTTCGTCGCGCCGGGGCTGTACCAGCACGAGCGCGTGCTGGTCGTGCCGCTCGTCGCGTCCAGCGTGGTGCTGTTCTACCTCGGGGCGGCCTTCGCCTACTTCCTCGTGTTTCCGATGATCTTCGGGTTCTTCACCGCCACCGCGCCGGAGGGCGTGGCGGTGATGACCGACATCAACCACTACCTCGACTTCGTGCTGACGCTGTTCTTCGCCTTCGGCCTGGCCTTCGAGGTGCCGATCGCGGTGATCCTGCTCGTCTGGGCGGGCGTGATCGAGCCGGAAAAGCTCAAGGAGATGCGCCCCTACGTCATCGTCGGCGCCTTCGTGATCGGCATGTTCCTGACGCCGCCCGACGTCTTTTCACAGACCTTCCTCGCGGTGCCGATGTGGCTGCTGTTCGAGGCCGGGGTCTGGGCCGCCCGGTTCTTCGTCCGGCGCGAGGACAAACCGGACGAGGCCGCTGCGCCGGGCGGCGCACTGGTCGCGGCCGCGCCGGCGGCGGCCGGGATGGCGTCCGCACCGAACCCCGCGCCCGCCCCGTCGGGTGGTGTGTCGGATCACCGGCCGCTCACCTCGGAGGAGATGGAAGCCGAGCTCGACCGCATCGAGGCCGAGGAATGGGCGACGCGTAGGACCGAGGACGGCGCGGCAGTCGCGGCGCCGGCGGGGGCGCTCGCGGCGCCCGCGGCACCCGCCGCCGAAGGCGACACCGCACCGACCGACGGCGCGGCGTCCGATGGGGCGGAGGATCCCTTCGCCAGACAGCGCGCCGCGCAGGAGAAGCTCGAGCGCGTCATGGATCTGCGCATGGCGGGCGAGACGACGAAGGCGCGGCAGCTGCTCTACGAGGTGCTGGTCGAGGGCACCGAGGACCAGGTGTTCGTCGCCCGCAACATCCTCGGCCAGCTCGACGCCTCGGGCTGACAGCGCGCGGTCAGCCGTAGCGGAGCCGCGTTCCGTGCAGCAGTGAGAGAGTGATCTCCTCGGCGCGCAGCTCGGGCGGGAAAAAGGCGCCGGAGATCCGTGCCTCGAACAGGCTGGCGCCCTCGAGTCGCGTCTCTCGCAGGTCGACGCCCCGCAGGTCGGCCTGACGAAGGTAGGCGTCGCTGAGGTCGAGGCCGCGCAGGTCGGCCTTGCGCAGGTCGACCCCTCGAAGGTCCGCGCCCCGCAGGTCGCAGGCCCGCCCCAGGGCGCGCTCCGCGTTGAACGCCGCGGCCTCGTCGCGGCGCAGCAGGGTGTAGAGGGGGTCGTCCTTGAATTCCGGTTTGGCCATGTGGCTTTCTCCGCGGAAAAATCCCGTGTGGCCTGTTGCGGCCGAGCGGGCGATGAGCTTAGTTTCCCGCTAGTTTTGGCCGCAAGCCTTCTTCGGCGCAAGCGCATGATCGACCCGTTCGGACGACGCGTCACCTACCTGCGCGTCTCCGTCACCGACCGTTGCAACTTCCGCTGCAGCTACTGCATGGCGGAGGAGATGACGTTCCTGCCGCGACACGAGCTCTTGTCGCTCGAGGAGCTCGACCGGCTCTGCGGGGTGTTCATCGACCTGGGGGTGCGCCGGCTGCGCATCACGGGGGGCGAGCCACTGGTGCGCCGCGACCTCATGACCCTGTTCCGCAGCCTGCACCGGCAGATCGAGGCAGGACGGCTCGACGAGGTGACGCTCACCACCAACGGCGCGCTGCTGGCGCGCCATGCGGCCGAGCTCGCCGCTTGCGGGGTGCGGCGCGTCAACGTGTCGCTCGATTCGCTGGATCCCGACCGCTTCCGCGCGCTGACGCGCCTCGGCAGTCTGGACGACGTACTCGTCGGCATCGCGGCCGCGCGCCGCGCGGGCATCCGGGTGCGGGTCAACGCAGTGGCGCTTCGGGGCGTGAACGACGACGAGATCGACCGGCTGGTCGCCTGGGCCGGCGGCGAGGGGCACGACGTCGCGTTCATCGAGGCGATGCCGCTCGGCGAGACCGGCCCGGCTCGGGCCGAGCATTGGATGTCGCTCGCCGAGGTGCGGCAGCGCCTGGAGGGGCGCTGGACACTGCGTGAGAGCGAGTACCGGACGGCCGGCCCCGCGCGCTACGTGGACGTCCTCGAGACGGGCTCGCGCATCGGCTTCATCACGCCCTTCAGCCACAACTTCTGTGAGGCGTGCAACCGGGTCCGGGTGACCTGCACCGGGACGCTCTACCTCTGCCTCGGGCAGGACGCGGCCGCCGACCTGCGCACCCCGCTCCGGTCGGGAGGGGGCAACGCCGTGGTGCGCGAGGCGATCCTCGCGGCGGTACAGCGCAAGCCACGAGGCCACGACTTCGACGCGGCGCGGCTGGCGGACGGGCCCCGCATCGTGCGCTTCATGAACGTGACCGGCGGCTAGCGCATAAAGAAAGCCCCGGTCGCCCGAGGCTTTCTGCCGCCCGGATCCGTGTCGTCCCTGTGCCGATTCCTTGGCGCCGGTGGCCGTCCGTGGCTTCCCTGTGCGGCGTCGGAAGAATGGCACGCCGGAATGACGGCTTTTGTCGGCCGACGTCTACGCGCCGTGTAGAAATATTTCGATGCCGCGCCGGCGTTCAGACGCAGCCGGTCGGCTTGGGCAGGGCGCCCCACTTGCAGATCAGCTTCATGGGGCCCTTCTTGAAGACGTCGTAGAGGTGCTTGGAGTCCACCCCGACCTTCTTCGCGAACTTGCGGATCGGCGGGACCACGCCATCGTCGCTGTACATCGCGCGGGCCTGCCGGATGTACTCCATGATCTCGTCGTTCATGTCGTAGCCGTCCGCGGAGGCGAGCTCCGCCGCCACCTCCTCCGTCCAGTCGTCGCGGTTGATCAGAAAGCCTTCGCTGTCCACGGCCAGTTGCATTGTATTGCTCCTCGATCGGTATAAGTCGACAAAAACACTTGGTTTTGCGGCATTATCGGGACGGCGGCGGGGGGTTTCTACCCGACTTTTTTCCGGGGCATCGCCTCAGTTCAGCTCCGGCGTCTCGCCGGTCACCATGAACACCACCCGCTCCGCGACGTTGGTGGCGTGATCGCCGATGCGCTCGAGCTTGTGCGTGATCCACAGCAGGTGGGTTGCGCGCGAGCTGGTGTCCGGCTCGGTCGCGAGGCGC
The DNA here is from genome assembly GCA_025458675.1 of Gammaproteobacteria bacterium. Lineage (GTDB taxonomy): Bacteria > Pseudomonadota > Gammaproteobacteria > Chromatiales > Chromatiaceae > JALORY01. The sequence continues at coordinate 22,149 of JALORY010000003.1, forward strand.
ATGACGAGCGAGGCGAGCACCTCCTCGTGCAGGTCGTCGACCTCCGTGTCCAGGCTGCCCACCTCCCTGGCCAAGGCCTCGTCGGCCTCGTCGTAGGCACGCCAGACCTTGTCGATCATCTCGCCCGCGACCTCGGTCATGCGCCAGAGCTTGTCGAGCGGTCCGGACACGTCGCTCGGGTCCATCTCCAGCACGATCTTCGCAATGCCGGCCGCGTGGTCCGCCATGCGCTCGAGGTCCGACGCGATCAGCAGGTCCGCGACGATCTCGCGCAGATCGCGGGCCACGGGCTGCTGGGAGGCGATGGCGAACAGGCACTCGCGCTCCACCTGCCGCCGCAGGGCGTTTATCTCCGCGTCGCTCTTGACGACGCGTTCCGCGCGCTCGACGTCCTGATCGCGCAGGCTGGCCACCGCACCGTCGAAGGCCTCGCGGGCGAGCCGCGCCATGGCCTGGATCTGATCGTGGATCGCCCGCTCCTCGCGGGCGAGCACGCTGCGCACGTCGCTCATCGCCAGTTCCTCCTGCCGTCCACCATTCTAGGTGCGCCGGCCGCGTTGCGGCCACCGCTTGAGGACGGTCAAACGGGGCGGGGCATCGCCACGGCTATGCTTTGTTCCCCTCGGCCCCGCCAGGCCGCCAGTGGCGGCCGCCGCCTCCCGCCCACGTGGACATCAGTCTCCCGGTCGCCTTCGTCGTCGGCTTGCTCAGCACGGTGCACTGTGTCGGCATGTGCGGCGGCGTGATGGGGGCGCTGAGCTTCGCGCTGCCGCCGGCGACGCGCGACCGGCCGGCGCAATTGGCCGGCTTCCTCCTCGCCTACAACGTCGGGCGGATCCTGAGCTACGCCCTCGCCGGGGCGCTCGCCGGCGGCCTCGGTCTCACGGTGGTGCAGTCCTCCGGCTCCGTCGGGGCAGCCAACGCATTGCGCGCGGCCGCGGGCGTCCTGATGGTGCTCGCCGGTTTCCACTTGGCGGGCTGGCTGCCCGCCGTCGCTCGACTGGAACGGCTCGGCGCCCCGCTGTGGCGACTGCTCGAGCCCTACGCCCGCCGGCTGGTGCCCGTGCACACCCCGTCCCGCGCGGTGCTCTACGGCGCGGTCTGGGGCTGGCTGCCGTGCGGGCTGGTCTACGCGATGCTCGGCGTCGCGGCAGGGCAGGCAGGGATCGCGGCCGGGGCCGCGACCATGGCGGCCTTCGGTCTCGGTACCCTCCCCACGCTCGTCGCCACCGGGCTGTTCGCCGGGCGGCTCCATCGCCTCGGTCGCGGGCCCTTGCTGCAGCGCATTGGCGGGGCGGCCGTGGCGCTGGTCGGGCTCGCGACGTTGGTGTACGTTTTGTACGGTAATGTTCCGGCCGGGTCGCCCGTCGCGACCGGGAGCTGGCGATGAACGACCAACACCTCATCGGTTCCACGCCCGAGCTCGCCCGCGTGCTGAACGCAGCGCGGATGGTGGCCCCGACCGACGCCACGGTCCTGATCCTCGGCGAGATCGGTTCGGGGCGGCAGACGCTGGCCCGCGAGATCCACCGGCTCAGCACCCGCCGACTCCGCCCGCTCCTCTTGGTGCCGTGCGCCACGTTTCCCGGCGACTTCTTCGAACAGGCGGCCTCGCCAGCGGCGCGCGACCTGCGCGAGGCGGCCGGCGGCACCCTGTACCTCGACGAGGTCGCGGACCTGGACCAGGGTGCGCAGGCGCGGCTCGCCGGCTACCTCGAGACCGGGCGCGTGGGGCCGCTGCGCGACGAGCCCCTCAGCCTGCGCGTCGTCGCCGGGACGGGTGCGGACCTGCCGGAACTGGTCCGGCGGGGCAGTTTCCGCGCCGACCTGTTCCATCGCCTCGCCGTGGTGCCGCTCGAGCTGCCGCCGCTGCGCGAGCGTGCCGCGGACGTGCCGCTGCTGCTCAAGCACTTCGCCCGCGAGCTGGCGCGCGAGCACGGGCGGCGGCCCGTCACCTTTGCGCTGGGCGCGCTGAACGCCCTCAAGGCGTACGCCTGGCCGGGCAACCTGCGCGAGCTGCGCAACCTGTGCGAGCGGCTGTCGATCCTGCTGCCCGGTGGCACCATCGGGGTGGACAACCTGCCCGCCGAGGTGCGCTCGCCGGGCCGCACCGCGGTGCCGAACGGGTTTCGACTGCCGGCAACGGGAATCGACCTCAACCTGCTCGAGGCCGACGTGATCCGACAGGCGCTGGAGCTCGCCTGCGGGAACCGGAGCCGAGCCGCCCGGCTGCTCGGCATCAGCCGCGACACCCTGCTCTACCGAATCCAGAAGCACGGCATCGCGGCCTGAGCCGCGCGGGTCAGATCTTGCGCTCGACGATCCGGATGCCGGTGTCGGCCTCCGAGATGCGCACGGCGAAACCGAGCTCGCGCATCAGCGACAGCATGCGGTGGTTTTCGCCGAGCACTTCGCCCTCGATCACGCGGATGCCGCGCGAGCGCGCCGCCTCCATCAGGTGCTCCATGAGCAGCGAGCCGATGCCCTGGTTGCGGTGGCGGTCGTCGACGACGAGCGCGAATTCGCAGGTGCTGGCGTCCGGGTTCAGCGTGTAACGCGCGACGCCGAGGCCCTGCCGCTCGCCGTCGATCGTCGCCACGCCGATCAGCGCGAGCTCGCGGTCGTAGTCCATCTGCGTGAACCTGACCAGCATCTCCGGGGTCAGTTCCTTCAGATTCTGCATGTACCGGAAGTACTTGGTCTCGGGCGACAACCGGCGGACGAACCCCTGCAGCATCTCGGCGTCCTCCGGGCGGATGGGCCGGATGAGCATGTCGGTGCCGTCGGCGAGCTGCGTGCGCGTGACGAGGTGCGCGGGGTAGGGATGGATCGCCATGTGCGCGTAGGGCTCGGGCGTCGTCGGCGGGCGCTCGACCAGGATGCGCGCGTCGACGGCGACCACGCCCTTGTCGTCGACGATGATCGGGTTCATGTCGAGCTCCTTGATGTGCGGAAGCTCGCAGACCATCTCCGAGATGCGCAGCAGCGACAGCTCGAGCGCGTCCCGGTTGGCGGCCGCCATGTGGCGGAACGGGTCGAGGAGGCGCGAGGCGCGCGTGCGGGCGATGACGCGCTGCGCCAGCAGCGGGTTGAGCGGCGGCAGGGTGACGGCGCCGTCCTTCATGATCTCGACGGCGATGCCGCCGGACCCGAAGCGGATCACGGGCCCGAAGACCGGGTCCCGCACGACGCCGATCATCATCTCGCGGGCGTGGCGCGAGCGGAACATCGGCTCGATGGTGACGCCGCGGATGTTGGCGTTCGGCCGCTGCTTCTTCACGCCGTCGACGAGATTGCGGAACGCGCCGCGGATGTCCTGGGCGCTCGTGATGTTGAGCTGCACCCCGCCGACGTCGGACTTGTGACTGATGTCCGGCGAGCTGATCTTCATCGCCACGGGGAACCCGACGGACGACGCGGCGACCAGCGCTTCCGCGGGCGAGTGCGCCTCGATGGTCGTGAGCACGGGAATGTGGAAGGCGCGCAGCACGGCCTTCGACTCCGTGTCGGAGAGCATCTTGCGGCCCTCGGAGAGCACGCCCTCGATGATGAGCCGCGCGCCGTCGACGTCGGGCGTGCGCGTGTCGGTGAGCGGGCCCGGCACCTGCAGCAGGAGCTCCTGGTTGTTGCGGTACCGCGAGAGGTAGCCGAAGGCCTCCACCGCCTGCTCGGGGGTCAGGAAGCTCGGCACGCGGTTGTCGAGGAACAGCTGCCGGGCCTCCTCGACCTGCGTCTCGCCGAACCAGCAGGTCAGCACCGGTTTGCCGGGGGCGGCCTTCATCGCGTCGAGCACGGCCTGCGCCGCCTCGGTCGGCCGGGTCATCGCCTGCGGCGTGAGCAGGACCAGGACGCCGTCGGCGTTCGGGTCCTTGAGGCAGGTCTCGACGGCCAGCCGGTAGCGGTCCGGTCCAGCCTCGCCGAGGATGTCGACGGGGTTCGCCTTCGACCAGAACGGCGGCAGCGCCGCGTCCAGCGTCTTGATGGTGTCGACGCTCAGCTCCGCGAGCTGTATGCCGAGGTCCGAGCAGCGGTCGACCGCGAGCACGCCGGGGCCGCCGCCGTTGGTGACGACGGCGAGCCGGTTGCCGCGCGTGCGAGCGCCACCGGCGAGGATCTCGGCGGCGGCGAAGAGCTCGTCCACCGTCATCACACGGACCACGCCCGCGCGACGCAGGGCGGCGTCGAAGACGTCGTCCGAGCCGATGAGCGCCCCCGTGTGGGTGGCGGCGGCGCGCGATCCGGAGGCGTGCCGGCCAACCTTCAGGGCGATGATCGGCTTCATGCGCGCGGCGGCACGCAGGCCGCTCATGAACGCGCGGCTGTTCCGGATGCCTTCGATGTAGAGCAGGATCGCGTCGGTCTGCGGATCCATCGCGAGGTAGTCGAGCATGTCGCCGAAATCGAGGTCGGCGGCGTTGCCGAGCGAGACGATGGTCGAGAAGCCGACGTTGTGCGGCCCCGCCCAGTCGAGGATGGCGGTGCAGACCGCGCCCGACTGCGACACCAGCGCGAGGCGTCCGACCTGTGCAGGCGTGTCGAGGAAGGTCGCGTCGATGCCGACCCGAGGCCGCATGATGCCGAGGCAGTTGGGCCCGATGAGCCGCAGGTTGTAGTGGGAGGCGGTCTCCCGCAGCTGCCGCTCGAGCCGGGTCCCCGGCTCGCCGGTTTCCCGGAAGCCGGCCGAGAGCACGACCGCGGCCCGCACGTCGGCCTCGCCGCACTGGCGGATCACGTCGATCGCGGCCTGCGCCGGCGTCGCCACCACCGCGAGATCGACCGGCAGGCCGATGTCCGCGATCCGTGCGTAGGCCTTGTGTCCCTGGATCTCCGAGCGCTTCGGATTGACCGGGAACAGCTTGCCCTGGTAACCGGCGCGTACCAGGTTGCGGAACACGCGGGTGCCGACGGCGCCCTCGCGCTCGCTGGCGCCGAACACGGCGATGCTCTTGGGTTCGAACAGGCGGGTCAGGAAGTGGGGGCCCATGGTGCGGTCCTAATCGGGGGAAGAGATTGTTGTTAGTATCATACGCCGGAACTGTCCATTTTGCTGCGGCGCACAAATGCCTATAGCGATCATCTCACACGCCGACTGCCGGCTTCACGACATGGGGCAGGGGCACCCGGAGCAGCCGGCGCGGCTGTCCGCCATCTTCGATCGGCTGATCGCCTCCGGACTGGAGATGATCGTGCGGCAGATCGACGCCCCGATGGCGACCCGCCTCCAGCTCGAGCGCGTGCACGACCGCGACTACGTCGAGCGCGTCTTCGCGGAGGCGCCGACCGAGGGGGTCGTCATGCTCGACCCGGACACCGCCATGGGGCCTCACACCCTGGACGCAGCGCTGCGGGCTGCCGGGGCGGCGGTCCACGCGGTCGATCTCGTCATGAAGGGCGAGTTCCAGGCGATCTTCTGCGCCGTCCGTCCGCCGGGGCACCACGCGGAGCGCAACCGCGCGATGGGCTTCTGCTTCTTCAACAACGTCGCGGTCGGGGCCGCCCACGCCCTGGCGGAGCACGGGCTCGAGCGCGTGGCGATCGTCGACTTCGACGTCCACCACGGCAACGGCACCGAGCACATCTTCGAGAACGACCCGCGGGTGCTCTTCTGCTCGAGCTTCCAGCACCCCTTCTACCCGTTCACCGGCCACGAGACCGACACCCCGCACATCGTGAACATCACGCTGCCGGCAGGGGCGGATGGCGCGCGCTTCCGCAAGGAGGTCGAGATGCACTGGCTGCACCGGCTGCACGAGTTCAAGCCGCAGCTGGTGATGGTGTCGGCGGGGTTCGATGCGCACGCGGAGGACGACATGTCGCACGTCCGGCTGCGCGAGCCGGACTACGTCTGGATCACGCAGGAGCTGAAGAAGGTCGCCGACCAGTACGCCCGCGGCCGCATGGTCTCCACCCTGGAAGGCGGGTACAACCTGTCGTCGCTCGGCCGCAGCGCGGTCGCGCACGTCGACGCGCTGCTCGGGCACTGAGCCGGCGGGTGCCGGGAGCGCCCGCGTCCCGGGCGCCGGTCAGCGGTGGCGCTTGCCGACGTGCTCGATGTGGTGGATCCAGTTGGTGAAGGCGGTGTAAAGCGAGTGCCCGCCGTGCCGGCGACCGCGGAAGGTGCGGAAGCAGTCGTCGCTCCCCTCGGGGCAACGCTGGGAACCGGCGCAGAGCAGCCCGAAGATCAGGGCGACGTCCAGCCCCAAGCCCAGGATCAGCAGCGGCATGCGCAGCGCGATGTTGGCCGAGAGCCAGTCCAGCATCGCCTGGTGGTACTCGACCAGCGCCCAGATGCTGCCGAACAGCACCGCCAGCGCCAGCAGGGACAGCAGATCCGCCAGCCACTCGTGGCGGCGGGTGTAGGCCTTGACGGCCGAGCAGACTGACACGGCGTTCCCCTCCGCCCGCTTTCCGCGGTGCATTTGTTTGTTACGAAGCAATGAAATCTATCGGGCGACCCAGGCCGTAAATTTGTCCTGGATCAATAACCGGTGAGATATCTGGCGGCCGATTCCGCCTAGCCGGCCTTCGACCCGCCGAGACAGGGGGGGGATTCCCGGACGCTGCCGCCGCGGGCGAACCACTCCTCTGGGGTCAGGGTGTGGAGGGCGAGGGCGTGAACCGGCCCGGCCAGTTCGACGGCCAGGGCCTCGTTTACCGCACGGTGGCGCTCGACGAGGCGCCGCCCCGTGAAGGCCTCGCTCACCACCGTCACCCGGAAGTGCGACTCGGAGCCGGGCGGCACGCTGTGCATGTGGCTCTCGTTCACGACCTCGAGGTGCAGTGGCGCGAACCAAGTGCCGAGCTTCGCCTCGATCGACTGCTGGACTGACATGGAGGGACTCCGCGTGCTGAGGACCGCGGGATTCTAGCGGGGGTGGGCGAGGAACGAGCGGCGGGCCAACCCGGCCCGCCGCAGTGAAATGCGGGAACTGCGGCCGGCTAGCTCTGCGGGCCCTGGCCGGACTTCCTGATGAACCAGACGATGAAAAAGATCGCCATCAGGATGACGAAGGCGATGACGAAGGCGGACAGCTGGCCCACCCAGTCGCTCATCAGTTCTGCAAACAACTCCTTCACTGTTTTCCTCCCCCGTTGGTGCTGGATCGAGCGGCGCCAACGCTAGACCTGCGCCGTGCACGGCACAAGCCCGTCCGCGCCGGCGTCGCCCTCCCGAAGCTCAGCCCGCGAGCGCTTCCGCCGCACGGTACTGGCGCTGCGACTCGGTATCGGCGGCGCCCTCGCCGGTCTCGATCATCGCGCAGTTGCGCGCCATGCGGCCCTGCATCGCCGCCTTCCAGGCGGGGTTGCCCTTGCCGGCGAACTGCTCGGGTGGGGCGAGGGCGGCGGCGAGGGTCGCGGCGACGAAGTGCTCGGCCTGCTCTGCCCAGTTCGCGTCCTGGCCGCAGGCGGTGTAGGTCGCAGTCGAGATCGCCTTGGCGGTCTTGTAGGCATCGCCGATGGCCTGCTCGGACGCGCCGGTGGCGGTCGCGTCCTGGAGGGCGCGCAGGAGTCGGGCGTCCTTCGTGAGGTCGGCGACGCTCGCGGCGAAACGGAGGCCGAGCGCCTGCTGTTGAGCGGGGCTCATCGCGTCGATGGCCTTGCGAAGTTCACTGTCGTTGGTGATGGGCATGGGTCTCGCTCCGTGACTGGGTGGGGCACGCCGGGATCGGCAACGCGGAATATTAGCCAGCGCTGATTCGCCAGTCGGATGACATTCGTCAATCCCGCCGCCCGGCGACCGACGCCCCTAGTCCCGCTCGCCGCCCCGCCCGGGGGTGTAGATGGGAAAGGGCGTCACGTTGGAGCCCGCCTCGATGTCCAGGATCTTGCTCTGCCCCCGCTTCTCGACCTCGTCGATGCGGATCACCGCGTGGATCGGGACGAGCGCCCGGGCGACGCCCCCGAACTCGCTCTTGAGCTTCTCCTCCGCGGGGTCGATCACGACCGAGCTGTGCTCGCCGAACAGGATCCCCCGGACTTCGACGAAGCCGTAGATCTCCGCCTGCTGCACCTCCTCGGCGTAGAGGACGTAGACCTTGCCCTGACTGACGAAGGTGACACGGTAGATGTGCATGGCGGACGGTTGGTCGGGAGACGCCCGGATTCTACCCGCCGGCCGCGGGCCGGGTCGCCCGGGACGCTGCGGTATGATCGTCGCCGGGCATGGGTGCGGAGCGTGCGATGTCGTCTCTGAAGCAGACCGAGCGGTGGCCGACCGGGCGAGGCCTGCCGCTCGCCGAGGTGCTGGAGGGGCTGCCATGGAACGCCGACGGGCTGCTGCCCGCGATCGCGCAGCAGCACGACACCGGCGAGGTGCTCATGCTCGCCTGGATGAACCGCGAGTCGCTGGACGAGACGCTGCGCACCGGGCGCGTCTGCTACTGGTCGCGGTCGCGCCGCCGGCTCTGGCGCAAGGGCGAGTCGTCCGGCCAGGTGCAGCGCCTCGTCGAGATGCGCTTCGACTGCGACGGCGACACCGTGCTGCTCAAGGTCGACCAGACCGGGCCCGCGTGCCACACGGGGCGGCGCGACTGCTTCTACAACCGGGTCGAGGGCGACCGCGTGGTGGTCGACCGCGCGCCGCTCATCGATCCGGACGCGCTCTACGGCGCCTGAGCCGCCGTGCTAGCGATCGAGCCCATTCGCGCCTTCGACGACAACTACATCTGGCTGCTGCGCCAGCCGGGGGCGACGGCGTGCGCGGTGGTGGACCCGGGGGACGAGGACCCCGTGCTCGAGCGGCTGGCGGCGGACCGGCTCTTCCTCGCCGCGATCCTCGTCACGCACAAGCACGGCGACCACGTCGGCGGGGTGGCCGCGCTCAAGGGCCGGTTTCCGGACGCCGTGGTGTACGGGCCGGCGGGCGAGCCCATTCCGCGGCGCGACGTCGCGGTCCGCGACGGCGACCTCGTCGACGTCGCCGCGCTGGGCGCGCGCTTTGCCGTGCTCGGGGTGCCTGGCCACACCGAGGACCACGTCGCCTATCTGACCGACGGCGCGCTCTTCTGCGGCGACACCCTGTTCGCCGCCGGCTGCGGCCGGGTCTTCAGCGGGACCTTCGAGCAGCTGCACGCCTCGCTGCAGCGCCTCGCCATTCTGCCGGAGGAGACCGCGGTGTACTGCGCGCACGAGTACACCGAGGCCAACCTCGGTTTCGCCGAGTGGGTCGAGCCCTCGAGCGCCGCGATCCAGGCGCGGCTCGCCGAGGTGCGCGCCCTGCGGGAGCGCGACGCACCGACCGTGCCGAGCCGCATCGGCATCGAGCGCGCCACGAACCCCTTCCTGCGCGTGGCCGAGCCCGCCGTCGTCGCGGCGGCGGAGCGCTGGGCCGGCCACCGCCTCGGCGACGGGGCGAGGGTGTTCCGCGCGCTGCGCACCTGGAAGGATCGCGACTACGACTGAGCCTCAACCACCCCGGGGAGCCGCCATGGCGACACTGATCAGGAACGCCCAACTCGTCGACGACGGAAGGATCAGCGCGGGCGATCTGCTCGTCGAAGGCGATCGCATCGCCCGGATCGGGCCGGATCTCGCCGCACCCGCCGGGGCGGTCGTGCTCGACGCGGCGGGCCGCTTCCTGCTGCCCGGCATGATCGACGACCAGGTTCACTTCCGCGAGCCGGGGCTCACCCACAAGGGCGACGTCGCAACCGAGTCGCGGGCCGCGGTGGCGGGCGGCATCACGACGTTCATGGACATGCCGAACACCAAGCCGCAGACCGTGACGCTCGAGGCGCTCGAGGCGAAGCACGCCGCGGTGGCGGGACGCGCCTGGGCGAACTACTCCTTCTACCTCGGCGCGACGAACGACAACATCGACGAGATCCGTCGCCTCGCCCCGACGCAGTGCTGCGGCATCAAGGTCTTCATGGGCGCGTCCACCGGCAACATGCTGGTCGACGACCCCGCCGTCCTCGAGGTGCTGTTCCGCGACGCGCCGACGCTCCTCGCCGCGCACTGCGAGGACACGCCGACCATCAAGGCGGCCGAGGACGCGATGCGCCGGCAGTACGGGACCGCGATCCCGATCACGCTGCACCCGCAGATCCGCGGCGTCGAGGCGTGCTGGAAGTCGTCGTCGTTCGCGGTCGATCTGGCACGACGGCTCGGCACCCGGCTTCACGTGCTGCACCTCACCACGGCGCGCGAGATGGCGCTGTTCGAGCCGGGGCCGCCGGACGCGAAGCGCATCACGGCCGAGGTCTGCATCCACCACCTCTGCATGGACGAGCGGGACTACGAGTCGCGCGGGGCGCTGGTCAAGTGCAACCCGGCAATCAAGACGCGGGCCGACCGCGATGCCCTGCGAGCCGCCCTGCGCGAGGGCCGGCTCGACGTGATCGGCACCGATCACGCACCGCACACGCTCGAGGAGAAGGGCGGGGACTACTTCACGGCGCCCTCGGGCCTGCCGCTCGTGCAGCACGCCCTGCCGATGCTGCTCGAGCTGGTGCTCGACGGCCACCTGTCGCTGGAGCTCGCGGTCGAGAAGTTCGCCCACGCGCCGGCGCGCCTGTTCGGGATCGTCGAGCGGGGCTATCTGCGCGAGGGCTGGTTCGCCGATCTCGTGCTGGTCGACCTCGACGCCGGCGGTCAGGTGCGGCGCGAGGACGTGCTGTACAAGTGCGGCTGGTCGCCCATCGAGGGGCAGCGGCTGCGCTCGCGCGTCGACGCCACCTTCGTCAACGGCCGGCTGGTCTACGCGGACGGCCGCGTGGTCGGCGAGCCCGCGGGCCGGCGCCTCGCCTTCGCGCGCTAGGGCGACCGCTCAGGATTCGGCGACGGCACCCTTGTCGACGCCTTCGTAGGCGCGCACCCGGTAACGCGCGCCGGGGTGCTCCGCCGCGAGCCGCCGCGCGACGTGCGCGGCGAGCTGCTCCACCGTCGAATCGCAGTCGACGAGGTAGCAGCGCTCCGCCGGCAGCTCGAGCTCGAAGGCCCCCTGCGCCGCGACATAGCGGAAGCAGTGCAGGGTCTGGCCCGCCTCGTCGCGGGTCGCCGCGAGATCGCCGCGCGTGCCGATATAGACGTCGTGCCAGCGCGCCGCCCACTCCGCTTCGAGCTCCGGCGCGCGGGCGCCGTCGCGCAGGATCTCGATGCGCGAGCGGTGGCCGTGAGCGATGCGCTGGCAGTTGCCGACGTGCTGCCGGAGCCCGTGGCTGTAGCGGTAGTGCGCGCCGGCGCTCTCCTCGTTGCGGAGCCGGACGTGGACGTCGCGCACGTTCTCGGGCAGCGCGGGCCGCAGTGCGTCCTCGATGGCCGCGGCCACGGTGTGCGCCGTGACGGCGTCGGCGTCGACGAAGCAGAGCGCATCGGCAGGACCCTCGTGCGCCACCCACCGGCCGGCGTCGTAGGGGAAGCGCAGGCGCAGCCGTTCCGCGCGCGGCGCCACGGCGAGCCCCGGGTGGCGGACCGGAACGAGCAGCTTGTGGTCGAAGGCGGCGTCGACGATCCGCTTCACCGTGCGTTTCACGTCGGCGAAGTCCAGCACCATGCCCTGGCGGTCGAGGTCGCCGCCGAGCTCGACGTCGCACAGCCAGCTCTCGCCCAGCAGTCCGCGCTGCGCGTCGAGGAGCGCGCAGTCGACGATGGTCAGGCGATCGACGAACAGACGGTTCATGGGCGGCACATGATTCCACACGGCGCGGCCCGGCGCATCGGCTACCCTTTGGCTGGGAAGGCGGCTGCGGAGGCGAGCGCGATGAGGGTCCACACCGGCTGTTGCTTCGCCGCCGCCGCGCTGCTCGCCGGCTGCGGCTTCTACGAGAAACCGTCGGCGGCCGACGCCGCCGAGGCCGTGGAGTCCTTCCTCGCGGCGGCCTACGCCCGCGACTGCGGCGGGCGCGTCGAGGTGCGCCGCCTCACGGTCAGCCGGGTGGGCGAATACCGGGCCGATTACGACGGCTTCCCGGTGTTCGCCGCGGTCGAGCTGGGCTGCGCGGACGGCACCGCGCTGCCGCACCTGGCGGCGCGGAGCGGCCGCGACGACGTCGTCGCGGTCGTCAAGCGCGCGCCGCCGCTGATGAGGCTGACGGCCTTTCTGCCGCCGCGCCTGCGCACCGAGCGCGAGCGAGACGAGACGCGCGTCGAGGCGGCCGAGACGCGGGGCATGCCGCGTTGAGGCGTCCCGCGCGCGACAGTTGACCGCGCGCGGCGAACGCGTTCCCATTGGGCTCGCCCGTCACGGGCGCCACCGCAGAGGAGCGACATGCCCCCGACCCTTCCGCCCTGGTACCTCGTAGATCAGGACGACGAGCGCGACTCCGTGACCATGCCGCTGCGGCAGTTCGAGGAGCTGATCGACGACCTGCGCGGCCTCGCGTTCATGCTCGAGGAGCCCGCCAAGCCGGCTGCCGGTCGCCCCGACGAGGGCTGACCCGGTCCCGGAGCCTGCGATCGTCGTCGCGCTCCTCGACATCTTCGCTGGGGGCAACGCGTGAGCAGGCGGTGCGCGGCGCTGGCCCTCGCGATCGCGTTGGCCGTCGGCCCTGCGGCCGGCCAGGACGACGGGCCGCGTTACGAAGTCCGGCCCGTGGGCTGGGTGAGGAAGGAAGGCGGGCGCACGTTCATCGACGTCGACCCCCGTTACCAGCCGGCGCTGCTCGGCGTCGACGGGCTCGATGGCGTCTGGGTGCTGTACTGGTTCGACCGCAACGACACCCCCGCGGGCCGCGCGGTCCTGCAGGTACACCCGCGCAACGACCCGCAGAACCCGCTGCGCGGGGTCTTCGCGACGCGCTCCCCGTTCCGCCCCAACCTGATCGCGCTGAGCCGCTGCCGGGTGATCGCGGTGCGCGACAACGTGATCGAGATCGACGACATCGACGCCTACGCCGACACGCCGGTGCTCGACATCAAGCCCTGACCGGCCGCCGGCCGGCACGGGCCGCCGCCCCGTCAGCGGACGACGAATAGCAGCACGGCGAGGAAGTGCAGCACGCTGCCCGCGAGCACCCACAGGTGCCACACGGCGTGCATGTAGCGGATGCGCTCAAGCACGTAGAACGCGGTGCCCACGGTGTAGGCGAGGCCGCCCGCGACCAGCAGCCACAGCCCGCCGGGCGCGAGGTTGTCGACGAGCGGCCCGATCGACGCGACGACCATCCAGCCCATGCCCAGGAACAGCAGGGCGGAGACCCAGCGCGGCCGGTACACCCAGAACGCCTCGAGCGCGATGCCGAGGAGGGCGATCGTCCAGATCACGCCGAGCAGCCACCAGCCGTTCGCGTCCCGCAGCGTCACCAGGCAGAAGGGCGTGTAGGTGCCGGCGATCAGCAGGTAGATGCCGCAGTGGTCGAGGATCTTGAGGACGTGCTTCGCCTTCGGCTGCGGCACCGCGTGGTAGAGCGTCGAGGCCGCGTACTGGAGCACCAGCGTGACGCCGTAGACGATCGCGGCGGCGAGCTTGTAGCCGTCGTGCGCGAGCACCGCGAAGGCGACCAGGACGACGAGCGCGGCGATCGCGAGCCCCGTGCCCAGACCGTGCGTGAGGCTGTTGGCGATCTCTTCGCCGAGGGTGTAACGGTGCTCGCGGCGCGAGGGGTTGGCGATGGTGGACGGATTGATCATTCGCAATCGCTGCGGGCCAGACGGCACGAGCCTATCACCGTCGCCGGGCGACCCGCGACGCGGCCGATGGGCACGCCGCCGCGTGCACTCGCGCCACGTCGGGGGTTTGTCGCGGTTTCTTGACGCAACGCACTCGGCGCGTGGCCGCTGCGCGCCGGTCCCGAGGCCAAAAGCCTATCGTTAGTGCGGGTTTTCGGACGGCTCCTGCGCGGCGGTCCGGCAGCACGACCCGCCGCCCCGCCCGGCCTCCGAACGCACCGCTCGCTTTTCGTCACCACCGGGTCCGCCCGAGCGGACCCTTCGAGGCCACTCATGTCACGCCACCTGCGTCGCGCGCTGCCGTCGTCGATCTCCTCCCTGCTCGCCCTCTCGCTGATCGGTCCGTCCTCCCTGGAGGCCTACCCCATCACCGCGGTGGACCTCGTCGCCGGGCTCGAGGGGACGGAGGCCGCCGATGTCCTTCCGGTGACCGTCTCCGTGGCGGCGCCGGCGGTCGCATCGGCCGAGCAGCTCGACTTCGTCGCGCTCCTCGGGGGCGGCGACGTCGACGCCTCGTCCACGGCCCTCGCGCGGTCAGCGGGCGTGGACGGCCGGGCGGGCGACGACACGGTCACCGTCGTGCCGCCGGCGGGTGTCACGGGCACGGCCACCGCACAGGCGAAAGGCGCCCTGGTCGGCGGCTCGCTGCTCGGCAGCGCCGCCGTGAACGTCGGGGTCGACGCCACGGCGGTCGCCACCGGGCTGGACGGCGGAGCCGACGCCGACCGCGTGAGCGCGGCGACGACCGGAACGACCGCCGACGCCCGCGCGCGGGGCGTGTCCCTGGCCCTCGCGGTCGACGGCACGCTGGCGGGCAGCGACGCCACGGCCGGCAGCGCCGTCGTGCAGGCGGCCACGCAGTCGGCGGCGCAGGCCGTCGCGCTGCAGGGCGGCGCGGGGGGCGACACGCTGCTGGGCAACGGGAGTCTGTCGGCCACGGCCGGTGCGCACACGACCGCGGTGGCAGCGGGGATCTCCGTCGGCGTGGGTGTCGGCGGCGACGTGGCCGCGGCCGCGGGCCTGAGCGACGCCTCGGGGCGTGCCGAGGCGAGCGCCACCGGTCTCGCCGGCGGCGAGGGGGCGGACACGCTGCGGACCGAGGGGGGCCGCGTGGACCTGAGCGCCGACGCCGGCACCGCAGCGGTGGGCGTCAGCCTCGGGATCAGCGGCAGCGTGTCGGGCGACGCGGCAACGGCACCGCCGGTCAGCCGCTCCGGCGCCACCGCAGCGGCACGGGTCACCGGACTCTCGGGCGGCGCGGGCGACGACGTCGTCGTCAGCGGCCAGCCGGTCACGGGCAGCGCCCGCAGCGACGCGACGGCCGTCGGGGTGTCGGTCGGCGTCACGGTCGCCAAGGGCGGCACGGTCTCGGGCGGCGCCCTCAGCAACGCGGCGGTGACCGCGCTCTCGGGCGCGACCGGCATCGACGGCGGTGACGGGAACGACGTGCTGGGCGGGACGGGCGCCCTCACCCTGACTGCGCGCTCCGACGCGACCGCGGTCGGCGTCGGCGTCGCCATCGCGGGCACGGTCGCGGTCGGCGGAACGGCCGACGGCGGCGTCGCGGGCACGGCGCTGAGCGACTCGCAGGCCACGGCCGAGGCGTCGGCCGTCGGCGTCGAAGGCGGCGGCGGAGCGGACACGATCGACAACGGCGGCGTCATCACCGCCGGTGCCGTGGCCCACGCGACCGCGGTCGCCGTGACCGTCGCCGGCGACGTCAACGTCGGCATCGATGTCACGCCGGACGGCGACGTCTCGGGGGCGGCTCTCAGCGACGCGCGCGTCGGCAGCGCTGCTGCCACCACGGGCATCGCGGGGGGGGCGGAGGGCGACGGTATCACCAACCGCGGCGCACTCAGCCTCACCAGCGAGGCGCGGTCGACCGGCGTCGCCGTCGGGCTCACCCTCGCGGGCAATGTCGCGTACAAGCCGCCCGCGGACGAAGGGGCTGCGCCGCCCGCCGGCGACGAGGACGACGACAGCGCACCGAAGGTCGGCGGTCGGGCGTTGGGCAACGCCGCGACCACCGCGCAGGCCACGACCCGAGGGCTCGCGGGCGAGGCGGGCGACGACACCCTGCTCGACGTCGCCACCGGCACGCTGCGGCTGCTGCACGCGACCGCCGATGCGGTCGGCGTGGCTGCGTCCGTGAACCTGAGCGCGGGCGTCGGCGTCGGCACCGACGCCAAGATCGACGTCTCCGGCGCGGCCGTGAGCGACGTCCGCGTCACGGCGGAGGCCGTTGCGGCCGCCCTCGAGGGCGGCGCGGGCAAGGACACCGTCACCAACCAGGCCGAGGTCACGGACCTGCGGGCCGACGCCACGGCCACCGGCGTGGCGGCCGCGCTGACCATCTCCGGTTCGCTCGCCTACAAGGGAGACGCCTCCGGCAAGCTCGCCGGCGAGGCGATGAGCAAGGCGAGCACGCTGGCGGCGGCGCGCGCCGTGGTCCTCGGCGGCGGGTCGGGCGACGACGTCCTGCTCAACGAGGCGGTGCTGCGCAGCGTCGTGGCGCACGCCGACGCCACCGGCGTCTCGGCCGCGCTCGGCGTGACGGCGGGGCTCGCCATCGACGGCAGTGCGAAGGACGTCGAGGTGTCCGGCCGCGCGGTCGGGGACGTGGGCGTGGCGGCGACGGCCACCGCGATCGGGCTCGACGGCGGCACGGGGCGCGACACGATCACGAATCGGGGCAGCATTCCTGCGCTGCTCGCCGAGTCGGAAGCGACCGGCGTGTCCGTCGCGGTCAACATCGCCGGGACCCTCGCCTACAAGGGCGAGGCCGACTCGGCGGTCGCCGGCGAGGCGGTGAGCACCAGCACCGCGAGCGCGGACTCGCTCGCGCTGGGCATCGCCGCGGGAGACGGCGGCGGCGACATCCTCAACACCGCGAGCCTCGGCTCCGTGCGGGCGACGGCGACGACGACGTCGGTCGGCGTGGGCCTCGCCATCTCGGGACAGGTGGCGTACGCGGAGAAGAAGGACGACGGCACGGGCGAGGACGACGGGGCGAGCGGCGAAGACGCGGCGGCGGGCGACGGCAAGGAGATCAAGGGTCGCGTGGTGAGCGACGCCCGGGCGCTGGCGACGGCGCTGGCCGGCGGCATCGGCGGGGGCGAAGGCGTCGACGTCGTCGACAACCGCGGGGCGATCGCGGCGAGCGCCGTGGCGGACGCCACGGCGGTGGCCGTCTCCGTCGCCGGCAGCGTCAACGTCGGCATCGACGTCGCCCCAAAGGGCGATGTCTCCGGGGCCGCCCTGAGCGACGCGCGCGTGCAGGGCACGGCGACCGCCGTCGGCATCGACGGGGCCGGTGCGGCCGACGGGATCACCAACAGCGCCGCGCTGAGCGTGAAGAGCGACGCGAAGGCCACGGGGGTCGCGGTCGGCCTGACGATCGCCGGGAACGTGTCGTACGAGAAGGGCGAGGACGGCGCGGGCGACGGTGCGACGCCGGAGTCGAGCGACGAGGACGAAGGCGCCGGCAAGGTCAGTGGCGATGCGCTGAGCCGCGCCAGCACGACGGCGATCGCGACGACCGCCGGCATCCTCGGCGGCGACGGCAACGACACCATCGTGAACGAGATCGCCGGCGTCCTGCCGCTGCTCGACGCCGCGAACGCGCTGGCCCGGGCGACCGGCGTCGCCGCGACGCTGAACCTGGCGGCCGGCGTCGCCGTCGGCAGCGACGCGAAGCTGGACGTGACCGGCGCGGCGGTGAGCGACGTCAGCGTACGCGCCGACGCCCTCGCGACGGCGATCGATGGCGGCGCGGGCAACGACGCGATCACCAACAGGGCCGCGCTGGCACGGCTGTGGGCCGACGCGACCGCCACCGGCGTCGCGGCGGCGCTCAATGTCTCGGGCTCGCTCGCGTACGAGGGCGCGGTCTCCGGCAAACTCGCTGGCGAGGCGGTGAGCGACGCGCAGACGCTGGCGACGGCGCGAACGGTCGCCTTCGGCGGCGCCGACGGCGACGACACCGTCACGAACGAGGCCGCCCTGGGCGAGATCAAGGCGACGTCGCGCGCCGTCGGCGTGGCGGCGGCGCTGGGCGTCAGCGCGGGCCTGGCCATCAAGGGCGACGCCAAGGACGTCGAGGTATCCGGGCGCGCCGTGAGCGATGCCAGCGTCACTGCGTCCGCCACGGCGATCGCGATCGAGGGCGGCGCGGGTGGCGACACGCTGGACAACGAGGGTGCGATCGCGGCCGTGCTCGCCGAGTCGCACGCCACCGGCGTCGCGGCCTCGCTGAATGTGGCCGGCTCGCTCTCCTACAAGGGCGACACGGACGCCAACGTGGCCGGACAGGCAGTCAGCGACACCAGCGTCACCAGCGCCGCCCGGGCTGCCGCGATGACCGGCGGGGACGGCGCCGATCACCTCACCAACGGCGCGACCCTGTCGTCGGTCGTCTCGCGGGCCGACGCGGTCGGCGTGGCGGCGACCCTCGGCGTCGCCGTCAGCGTGACCGTCGAAGGCGACGCCACGGCGAAGGTCGACGGCGGGGCGCTCAGCAAGGGCACCGTGACCGCCGACGCCGCGACCACCGGCCTCGACGGGGGCGCAGGCGACGACGTGATCGTGAACACCGGCGCCATGCCGTGGCTCGAGAGCGCGGCCGACACCGTCGGCGTCGCGGCAGGCCTCGGCGTCTCGGCCGTCGTGACGGTGAAGGGCGACACGACCGCGGACGTCACCGGCAACACGCTGAGCGACACGAGCGCGCGGGCGCAGGCGACCACGACGGCGTTGTCCGGGGGCGACGGGGTCGACCGCATCGAGAGCTCGGGCGCCCTGAACCTGCTCGCGGGCGCCGACGCGACGGGCATCGCCGCCAGCCTCAACGTCTCGGCGGCCGTCACCTTCAAGGGCACGCAGGAGGCGGATGTCGGCGGCAACGCGGCGAGCAACGCGAGCGTGACCGCGCTCGCGACCGCGACCGGCATCGACGGTGGCGCCGGTAACGACACCCTCGTCAACGACGGCGCGATCACCGTCATGCGGGGCGCCGATGTCGACGCCTACGCGCTTGGCGTGGCCGCGGCGCTCAACGTCTCCGGCAGCCTGACCATCAAGGGCGTGAGCACCGGCGGCGACGTCGCGGGCACCGCGGCGAGCGACGCCCGCGTCGCGGCGCAGGCCCTCGCCACCGGCATCGACGGCGGCGACGGCGCGGACGACATCACCAACCGCGCGCCGGTGGTGCTCCTGCCGGCTGCCGAGGCCCTCGGCGTCTCCGGCAGCCTGAACGTGTCCTTCAACCTGACGGGCGAGTCGTCCGGCGGCGCGTTCAGCGTCGCGGACGTGACCGCGCTCGCCGGCGCCACCGGCGTCGCGGGCGGCGCGGGCGACGACGTGGTCTCCAACGCGGGCCGGCTCGAGCTGATGAAGCAGGCCCTCGGCGAGAGCCCGATCGACGCCAAGGCCCTGGCGGTGTCGGTGTCGCTGAACCTCTCGGGCACGCTGAACGGCGACGCCAAGGGCAAGGCGATCGCGACGGCGACGACCACCGCCGACGCGGCGGCCGTCGGCATCGACGGCGGCTCGGGTGCGGACCGGCTCACGAACAGCGGCGCGATCGTCGCGGACGTGGGCGCGGAGGCGGACGCCGTCAGCGTCGCCGCGTCGATCACCGTGACGGGGGCGACGGGAGGCCACTCGGAGGGCGCCGCGCTCACCGACGCCCGGGCGCTCGCGCGCGCGGCGGCCACCGGCATTCACGGCGGCGACGGCGGCGACACCCTCGTCAACACGGGCGCCCTCGACCTGACGAGTGGTGCCGACGCTGCCGCGACCGCGGTCAGCGTCAACCTGTCGGGCGGGCTGGTCGGCAAGGCGACGGGCACGGCGCTCGCCGACGGTTCGGCGCACGCCGCGTCGCGCAGCGTCGGGGTCGACGGCGGCGCGGGCGCGGACGGCATCGCCAGCTCGCTGCAGCCGGTCACGGTGCACGCGCTGTCGTCCGCCGACTCGCAGAGCGTGGCGGTCTCGATCGCCGGGGCGATCGGGCTCGCGCACGGGGCCGCGGTGGCGGACGCGTCCGCGAGCAGCGACGCCTACGCGGCGGCGCTGGACGGCGGCGCCGGTGCCGACACGATCGACAACGCCAGCGTGCTCGCGGCCACCGCGGGCGCGGTGGCGATCGCGAAGAGCACGAGCGTGGGGGTGACCTTCGGGGTCGGCACGGCCGAGAACGTCGGCACCGGCAACTCGTCGGCGACCGCGCGGGCGACCGCGACCGGCATCGAGGGCGGGGACGACGGCGACACGATCACCAACCGCGCGGCGATCACGGTCGGCGGCGCGGGCGCGCTGCCGATGGCCAACGCCACGTCGGGCAGCACGACCGTGGGGGTGACGGTCGCCCTCGGCACGTCGAAGGGCTCGATGTCCTCCGACAGCGCGGCACGGGCGCTCGCCGGCGCCTACGGCATCAGCGGGGGCGCGGGCGCGGACCACATCGACAACAGCGGGGCGATCACGGCGGGGCGCAAGCCGCCGGACGATCTCAGCAGCCTCATGGCGCGGGCCACCGCGGGCAGCGACACGGTCAACGTCGCGCTCGGGGCCGGCGGCAGCTTCCAGGACGCCGCGGCGAACGCGTCGGCGCTGGCGGCCACGACGGTCGCCGGCCTCGCGGGCGGGGCCGGGGTGGACACCATCGACAACCGCGGCGCCATCGAGGCCTACGCGAGCGCCGGGGCGTTCAGCGGCGGGGCGGCGACCAAGGCGTCGCTGACCCTCGGCACCTCCGGTGGCGGCGCGAGCTCCGACGCCTCCTCGGTGTCGACCGCGTTCGCGGCGGGCATCGATTCGGGCGCCGACGCGGACGAGGTCCACCTGATGGGCAACCTCACCGTCGGGTCCTGGTCGCTCAGCAGCGCGTCGAGCACGGCGCGCGACTACAACATCCTGTCGATCGGCGCCGCGCTGCAGTCCGCGCTGGCCGACAGCTCGTCGTCGGCCACGGCGGTCGCGCAGGGCATCTACGGCGGAACGGGCCGGGACCTCCTGTCTCTGGGGGACCCGCTGGCGGCCGGCGCCTACCGCATCGACGTGGACGCCCTGAGCAGCGTGGCCAGCACGTCGCGCGCGTCGAGCGTCGCCGGGCTCACCGGCGGCTCGGTCGAGCAGCAGGCGCGCTCGGCGGCGGAGACCGTCTCGCACGCCCTCGCGGTCGGCGTCGACGGCGGGGAAGGCAACGACGGGATCGTCGGCGCGGCAAAGATCACGGCGGACGCCACGGCCGGTGCGAGCACCACGGGCGTCTCTTCGACGAACACCGGCGTGTCGATCGGCGGCGCGAACCGGGGCGAGTCGATGTCCGACGCGCGGGCCACCGTCACGGCGGAGGGCGTCGGCATCCGCGGCGGCGTCGCGGCGCTGGCCGCGGGCGAGACGGACCGGGACACGATCGTCAACGCCGCCCCCGTCGCCGTCACGGCCACCGCGTCGGGCAGCAGCGAGTCCACGGCGACCGCGAAGGGGCCGGTCACGATCGCCGGCAGCGCTGCGGGAAGGGCGGTCGCCGACGCGTCGGCCGAGGTGCTGGCGCGCGCCGTCGGCGTCGACGGCGGCGCCGACGACGACGTCATCGAGACGCGCGCGGGCCCGTCCGTGAGCGGCACGATCGACGCCACGGCGAACGCCTCGACGACGGTCAAGGCGACGTCGCGGGCCAACGAGGCGGTCGCGTTCGGCGCCGCCTCCAGCATGGGCGTCTCGGATGCGTCGGCGAGCGTCGCCACCCTGGCCGTCGGCATCGACGCCGGCGCGGGCGACGACGTGGTGAGGACGCGCACCCGCGTCGCCACCACGTCGGAGGCGAGCGGAAACATCACGGCGACCTCGGACGTGACCGCCCACGTGGCGTTCGGCGCCGGCTCGACGGGCGCCGTCTCGGACAGCTCGGCCAGCAAGCGGTCCATCGCCGTCGGCATCGACGCCGGCAGCGGTGCCGACCTCGTCGAGAACACCGGGGAGATCACCGGCTCGGCGGTGTCTGGTGGCACCGTGGCCTCGAGCTCGTCGGCCAGGACCGGCGCGTTCTTCGGCCGCGCGGCCAGCAACGCGGTCTCCTCGGCCTCGCTCGAAGGCGCCACCGACGCCACGGGTGTCCGGGGTGGCGAGGGCGGCGACACCCTGCGCAACTACGGCACGGTGCGCGCGACGGCGGACTCGACCCTGACCGTGACGTCGCTGTCCGTGGCGACGGCGAAGTCGACGTTCAGCGGGGCCAGCGCGGCGACGGACGCGGCGGCGGACGCCGTCGGCTCCGCCGTGAGCCTCGGCATCGGCGGCGACGGGGGCAACGACGTCGTCGAGAACGCCGGCGTGCTCGACGCCACCGGCTCGGCGACGACGAGCATCCGGCTCGCCAGCATCGCGATCGCGAAGTCCACCTTCGGCAGCGCGAGCACGCTCGCGACGAGCCGCAGCGTCGGGGCGGCGAGCGTCTCGGCGAGCGGCATCGCCGGCGGCGACGGCGACGACAACGTCACCGTTGCCGACACGGGCCGGGTGACCGTCAAGGCCGACGCCGATCTGACCCTCACGCAGCTCACCGTGAGCAGCGCCGGCCCGGCGTACGCCGACGCGCGGGCACGGGCGATCGCCGTGGCCCTCGGCGTGGAGGGCGGCGACGGCGCCGACCGCCTCGTGAACCTGGGCGACGTGCAGGTCTACGCGCTGCCGCGCGTCCTCGCCGCCACCCGCTCGGCGGGCGGGTACGTCGAGGGCGACGTGGGCGTGCGGCTCGACGCCGACGCGCGCGGGCTGGACGGCGGGGCCGGCGACGACCTGATCACCAACGCGGGCGACGTCACGGTCCT
>JALORY010000098.1 GCA_025458675.1 Gammaproteobacteria bacterium
GATGCCGTCCTCGACCACCTCGGTGTAGCGCACGTTGGGGGTGAACAGCGACTGCACGCGGCCGCGGTCGACGCCCGGGAGGAAGAAGACCTCGTCGGTAACGGCCTTCAGCACCTCGAAGAACTCCGGGGTGAACATGTCGCCGTTGCGCGACATCACCGCGACCAGCACGCGGTTGGCCCCGCCGAACTCCGGGTGGTGCTTCTGGAAGGTCGCCATGTACGGGTGCTGCAGCGGCAGCAGCTTCGCGAAGCCGGCATCGATGTGCAGGCCCGACGCGGCCCAGGCGAAGAAGGCCGTGGCGAGCGCGAAGAGCGCGAGCACGTGCGGCCGCCGAGCGAAGAGCAGCCGCTCGAGGCGTTCGATCCGAGTGGGCTTGTCCATCCCGAGTGCTCCTCAGTCCCGTCGATCGAGGCGCTCGACCCCGCCCTCGCCGACGAGCAGCAGGCCCCCCGCGGGTCCCGGCGCGAGGGCGACGATCGCGTGGCGGTCCGGCCTCGCCTCGAGGCGCACGGAGCCGCCCTGCGAGCTCCCGAACACCAGCGTGCCCTCCATCCCCGCGAGCACGAAGCGCCCCGGCCCGGTCTGCAGGCCGGACAGGAGCGTCGCCTCGGTCCCGGTCTCGAGGCGGGTCCAGGTGCGGCCGCGATCGCTGGAAGAGAACACCCGCCCGCGCAGCCCGAAGGCGAGGACCGGCCCCTCGGCGAGCGGCAGGACGCCGAAGAACGAGCCCTCGTACGGGGAGGGGAGCGCGCTCCAGGTCGCGCCGCGGTCGTCCGAGCGGTAGAGGTGGCCGGCCTCGGCCGCGGCGTAGAGCGCGCCGTCCGGCGCCGCGGCCAGCTGGTTGACGTGGAAGTCCTCACCCTCGCGGAGCGGTCGCCGCTCCCACGAGGCGCCAGCGTCCTTCGTCTCGAGGAGCTCGCCGTAGGCCGAGGCCGCGAGCCCCCGCTCCGCGTCCTCGAACCAGACGTCGAGCAGCGGGCGCTCGGCGTCCACGTCGTGGTGCACCCGCTCCCAGCTCTCGCCGCCGTCCCGCGTGCGCAGCACGACCGCGTCGTGGCCGACCGCCCACGCCAGGCGCTCGTCGTGCATGAAGACACCGGTCAGGAGCGCCCGGGTGGGCACCTCCTTCGACTGCGCCCACGTCGCGCCGCCGTCGGTCGAGACGAGGACGTGCCCCCTCTCGCCCACCGCGATGAGCCTCTCGCCGCGGCGTGCGACGTCGAGCAGCAGCGACTCCGGGGCGAGGCGCGCCGGGACCGCCGACTCCGCGGGCCCGGGGGCCCGGGTGTGGACCGTCGCGGCGACGCCCAGGCCCGCCGCGAGCGCGAGGGCGAGCGCGGCGGGACCGAGGCCGCGCACGGCTAGCGCACGCCTTCCTGACGCAGCGCGTCCGGCGTGAACTGCGCCTCGCTCATCTTCACGGTGAAGTCGTGCGCCCGACTCTCGCTGAACAACCCCATCACCACGTACCGGCCCGCCTGGAGGTCGATGTGCGCCTCGGCCGCGGTCCACGTCGTGGGCACGTTGTAGAAGTTGATGGGGTGCCCCTCCGAGACGCGCCAGAGCTGGTCGCGGTTGTCGTACTGGTCCACCACCAGGATCTGCCAGCTGTCCTCGTCCACGTAGAAGACGCGCCGCTTGTAGATGTGCCGCTGCCCGGGGCGGAGCGTGGCGTCGACGACCCACACCCGGTGCAGCTCGTAGCGCAGCCGCTCGGGGTTGAGGTGGAGCGGGGTCACGATGTCCTTGTACTTGACCGCCGGGTCCTGCAGCTTGTAGCTGTTGTACGGCACGTAGATCTCGCGCTTGCCGACGAGCTTCCACTCGTAGCGGTCGGGCGCGCCGTTGAACATGTCGAGCTGGTCGCTGGTGCGCATGTTGTCGGCCGCGGTGCCGGGGTTGTCGTAGGCGACCTGGGGAGCGCGGCGCACGCGGCGCTGCCCGGGGTTGTACAGCCAGGCGTCGCGCGGCTTCTTCACCTGGTCCATCGTCTCGTGCACGAGCAGGATCCCGCCCGCGAGGCGCGCCGGCGCGGTCACCGTCTGCTTGAAGTAGGCGATGCGGTTGCTCAGCGCGGCGGGCGTCATGTTCGGGAGGCTGAAGAGGAGGTAGGTCTCCTCGTCGAACTGGACCGGGGTGAACTGGCCGCCGCGGGTCGGCGTGGCCTGCGTCACCCAGCGCCTCACCGCTTCGCCCCGGAAGCGCAGCAGGTGGTTCCAGATCACCTCGACGCCGCTCGTCGGCATCGGGAACGCCGGGCCGCCGATCGCGCCCTCGACCCCGTTGCCGTCGTTCACCAGCCGCGCCCGGCCGACGTTCTTCCCGATGGCGTCGTAGATGCGCTGCGGCAGCGAGGCGCTGCGCCGCGTCGGGTACACGTTCATCTTGAAGCCGGGGTACGCCTTGAGCAGCGCCTGGTGCCCGTCCGAGAGCTTCGCCGCGTACTGCGCGGCGTTCTGCTGCGTGATCGTGAAGAGCGGCTTGTCGGAGGCGAACGGGTCCACGTAGTGCCGGCCGGGCGTGTAGCCGGCCGGAGCCCGGGTGATGCCGCCGTCCCAGGCCGGGATCGTTCCGTCGGCGTTCGCCGCCTTCTCGGCCCCGACCGGAGTGAGGCCCGCGCGCATCTGCGCGGCGAGCGGAGCCACGGCGACGAGGCTGGCGAGGGCGGCGGCCGAGAGAATCGCGGGGAAGCGTGCCGGCTTCATCATGACATCACCTCAGAAGCTGAACTTCACGTTGGCCGCGACGAAGTCGCGGTCGTTCAACAGGTTGTAGCGGTCGGCGCCGAAGAAGTTCGTGTAGCTCACGTCGAGCTCCCAGTTGAAGCGGTACTGCAGGGCGAGACCGAGCGTGAGCCCCTTGCGCCCCTCGACGAAGTTCCCGCCGGGACCGGGGGAGATGCCGCTCACGTCCTGCGAGAACGAGAAGCGCGGGGTCATGTTCACCGCGCCGATCGCGTTGTTGTACTCGAAGCGCCCGGCCACCACGTAGCCCCAGGAGTTCTTCGTCGGGAAGGCCGACGCGGGCTCGGTGGCCGGCTGCACGCGAGCCGTCGTGAAGACCTCGTTGCCCGAGGTGTAGGTGCCCGGCGCCTCGAGCCGCAGCTCGCTCTGGGCGGGCATGTCGTGCACGGTGCTCCATCCCGCCTCCCCCACCAGCACCACCTGGTCGGCGCCCAGGAGCCGGCTGAACGCCTTGGTCAGCGTGATCTGCGCCTGCGTGGTGTCGAAGCGGCGGTAGCCGGTGATCGGCTGCGAGAAGCCGTAGGCGCCCACCTGGTTGTTCGCCGCGAGCAGGTTGCCGAGCCCGATGAGCGGGGCGAGCTGCGGCACGGGCGGCAGCAGGCGCAGCGGCGTGAGGGCGGCGTACAGGATCTCGACGTCGTCCATCTGCAGGGGGACGTCGAGGCGGTGCGAGAGCTCGCCCTGCAGCGCGATGCCCGAGCGGCCGAGCTGCGTGTTGAAGCCGAAGCCGAGCAGCTTGATGTCCTCGGGATAGGTCAGGAAGTAGCTCGCGCTCGCCGCGTAGTTGCCGGACTGCAGCAGTCCGGCCGCGGTGCCGGTGTTCGCCATGATGAGCGGCAGCCGGCTGTGGTAGTTGACGAAGTAGGCGCTGAGCTCGGTGCCGCCCAGGCCGTCGAGGAGCACGCGCAGCGCCGCGCCGTACTGACCCTGGCTCGAGGGCTCGACCGTGTCGACGCGCGGCACCGCCACCCCGACGGGGTTGCCGGGGATCGGCGTGCCCACCGGGATCGTGTCGGGCGCCGAGCCGAACCCGAGCATCACCTTGGTCGCTCCCTCTCCGGCCAGGTCGGTCGTGCTGAAGTAGCTGCCGACCGGGTCGGGGTACGTCTGCTCCCAGGTGAACTGGTAGAAGGCCTCGAACGACGTGCTGGTCGAGGGCTTGAGGCTGAGCTTCACCGCGCCGAGGGGCAGGAAGGCTTCGCGCAGCTCGGAACCCGGCACGCGCAGCGCGCTCACGTCGACGGGGTTGATCGCGCTGATCCCCCCCTGGATGAAGGTGCTCTCGCCCCAGTTGATCACCTGCCAGCCCGCGCGCAGCTCGCCCGGCCGGCCGCCGAGCTTGAAGCGACCGTACACGAACGCGTCGCGCAGCTCGGCCCGCGCTCCGACCCGGCGCTTGGCGCCGGAGGACAGCTCGGTGCGGACGCGGTCCGCGCTCTGGTTCTCGTAGTCGTAGAAGCCGAACGCGCGCACGAATCCGCCGATGCCGCGGTAGCTCCACTCGAGCTCGCTCGTGAGCTTGGCCGCGTTCGTGAAGATTCCCGTGTCGTAGTTCTGGATGCCGTCGTCGCCGTTCACGGAGTAGGCCGTGCCGCCCGCGGCGAGCCCGATCAGCCGCCGGTCGGGGTCGTTGAGGCGGAAGCCGAGGCCGTAGCTGACCGTGTTGTCCCAGTTCCACTTGAACTCGCTGGGCAGCGCCTCGCTCGGCGCCGGCGCATCGGCGGGCGCCTCCTGGACCGGGCCCGCCGGTCCGTAGGCGGTCGTGGCGCTCTCCCCGCCCAGCGCGAGCGCGGGGGCGAGGACGGCGAAGGCCGCGGTTGCGGCCACGAGAAGAAGCAGAACTCCCGGCGGTGCCGTCTGGACGCGAGCCATGATGCCCCCTTTGAGGACGCAAGCGACGCGGCGGAAGCCCCCGCGCGCGCGCAGCAAGGGTGAACCGGTGTGCGGTCCGCCTCTATAGATCATATGCACCGGTGACGCCGCGGGGAAGGCCGCGTCATGACGCAGCGTGTCATCCAGGCTCACCCGAGTCGATCCTCCGACCGCCGCGACCGGCGTCAGCGCCTGACGGCCGTCCAGCGCCCCTCCCGGCCGCCCGTCCGGTGCGTGCCGGA
>JALORY010000099.1 GCA_025458675.1 Gammaproteobacteria bacterium
ACGCCGACCGCGCCGACGACCTGCCCCTCGACCACGACCGGCACGCCGCCCTCGAGCATGCCCGTGAGGACGGGCACCGACAGGAAGGCGTTGCGGCCGCCGTTGATCATGTCCTCGTAGCCCTTCGACTCGCGCCGACCGAGGGCCGCGCAGCGCGCCTTCTCCGGGGCGATGTAGGCGCCGATCGGCGCGCAGCCGTCGAGGCGCTCGAGCGCCAGCGGGTGGCCGCCGTCGTCGACGACCGCGATGCTGACCGCCCAGCCGTTGCGCAGCGCCTCGTCGCGGGCGGCGGTCACGATGTGGGCGACGTCGTCGCGGCTGAGGACGGCCTTGGTCTGCATGGTCTGCTCCTGGGTTGGTGTGGGTGACGCGGCGGTCCGGTCCAGCGCGTCGGCGACGAGCTCGATCCAGTGGGTCACCGGCGTGCGGCCGGCGCCGTCGAGGTGCGTCTGGCAGCCGATGTTGGCGGTGGCGATGATCGCCGGTCCACCGCGCTCGAGGGCGTCGAGCCGGCGGTCGCGCAGCTGTCGCGAGAGCGCGGGCTGGGTGATCGAGTAGGTGCCGGCCGAACCGCAGCACAGGTGGCCGTCGGCGACCGCGGTGAGCTCGAAGCCGAGGCGCGCCAGCACGCCTTCGACGGCGCCGCCGAGCTTCTGGGCGTGCTGCAGCGTGCACGGGCAGTGGAAGGCGACCTTGCCGTCGCCGCGCGCCCCCAGACGCTCCAGCGGCTCGGCGCGCAGCACCTCGACCAGGTCCCGCGCCAGCGCGCCGACGCGCTCCGCCTTGGCGGCGTAGGCCGGGTCGTCGCGCAGCAGGTGGCCGTACTCCTTGACGAAGGCGCCGCAGCCGCTCGCCGTGAGCACGATGGCCTCGGCGCCCGCCTCGATCGCGGGCCACCAGGCGTCGATGTTGCGTCGCGCGCGGTCGAGCCCCGCGTCCTGCGCGTCGAGGTGGAAGTCCACCGCGCCGCAGCAGCCGGCGCGCGGCGCGGGCACGACGCTGATGCCGAGCCGGTCGAGGACGCAGGCGGCGGCCGCGTTGGTGTCGGGCGACAGCGCCGGCTGCACGCACCCCTCGAGCATCAGCACGGTGCGGGCATGCCGCGGCGCGGGGCGGGGACGCGGCGCGCGCTTGGTCCGCGGCAGCTTCTCCGCGAGCGCGCGCGGCAGCGCGAAGCGCACCGCCTCGCCGGCGGCGACGAGCGCGCCGGCGACCCGCGCGTTCGGCAGGGCGGTGCGCAGCGCCCAGCGCTGCAGGCGCTCGGCCGCGGGGCGCGCCTCGCCCCACGCCTCGACCGTCAGGCGGCCGACGTCGAGCAGCTGGCTGTAGCGCACGCCGGAGGGACAGGTGGTCTCGCAGTTGCGGCAGGTGAGGCAGCGGTCGAGGTGCAGGCGGGTGCCCGCGCCGGCCTCGCCGGTCTCGAGCATCTGCTTGATGAGATAGATGCGGCCACGCGGGCCGTCGAGCTCGTTGCCGAGCAGCTGGTAGGTGGGGCAGGTCGCGTTGCAGAAACCGCAGTGGACGCAGCTGCGCAGCACGGCCTCCGCCGCCTCGGCACCGCGCAGCTGCCGCGCCCGTTCGCTCAGGTTGGTCTGCATCGTCCGTGCGTCGGGCTCGCGTCTACAGCCACTCGTACATCCGGCCGGGGTTGAAGATGCGGTGCGGGTCGAGCTGCGCCTTGAGCTGCCGGTGGTGGCGCGCGAGCGCCTCCGGCAGGGGGTGCAGCGGGCTCGCCGCCGCGCCCGGCGTGAAGCAGTCGGCGTGGCCGCCCGCGGCGACCGCCGCCGCGCGCACCGCGTCGGCGCCGGCGTCCGACGCGAGCCACACCTGGGCGCCGCCCCAGTCGACCAGCGCGTCGCCCGGCAGCGCGGCCGGGCAGCGGTGCGCAGGCGCGGACAGCCGCCAGAGCGGCCGCGGGTCGGCGAAGAAGGGCAGCGCGTGGTCGCGCAGCGCCGTCCAGAATGCGTCGGGCAGCGCCTCGCCGCCGAGCTGCCGCCGCGCGGCGTCGACCGAGCCCTCGCCGCCCTCCAGGCGCAGCAGCGCTGCCACGCCGTCGTGGCAGGCCGCGCTGATCGGCAGCGGCTGCCGGCCCCACTCCGCGAACTTCCGCAGCGCCGTCTCGCGGGACATCTCGAGCCGCAGGCTCGCGCTGGCCCGCGGCCGGGGCAGCACTTTGAACGACACCTCGGTGACGACGCCGAGGCAGCCGTGGCTCCCGGCCATCAGGCGCGAGACGTCGTAGCCCGCGACGTTCTTCATGACCTGGCCGCCGAAGCGCAGGTGCCTGCCGTGGCCCGTGATCACGCGGCAGCCGAGCACGAAGTCGCGCACGGAGCCCGCCCACGGCCGGCGCGGGCCCGAGAGCCCTGCCGCGGTCGTTCCGCCCACCGTGGCGTCGGCCGCATAGTGCGGCGGCTCGAAGGCGAGCATCTGGCCGTGGGCCTCGAGCGTCGCCTCGAGCGCCGCGAGCGGCGTGCCGGCGCGCACCGTGACGACCAGCTCCGACGGGTCGTAGCTCACGATTCCCCGGTGCCCGCGCACGTCGAGCGGCGGCGCGTCGACCGGCCGGCCGCAGCGGGCCTTGCTGCCGCCGCCCTGCACGTGCCGCGGCGTGCCGGCCGCGAGCGCCTCGCGCACCTGCGCGAGCAGCACCTCGGACAGGTCGGCGTCGTGCGTCGCTTCCATCAGAAGCGTTCCAGCTCGGGGAAGGGCAGCTCGCCGTGGTGCACGTGCATCGCGCCGAACTCGGCGCAACGGTGCAGGGTCGGCACGTTCTTGCCCGGGTTGAGGAGCCCCGCCGGGTCGAACGCGGCCTTCACGGCGTGGAAAAAGGTGAGCTCGTCGCTGCTGAACTGCACGCACATCTGGTTGATCTTCTCGCGGCCGACGCCGTGCTCGCCGGTGATCGTGCCGCCGACGGCGACGCACAGCTCGAGGATCTTGCCGCCGAGCGCCTCGGCGCGCTCGAGCTCGCCCGGCCGGTTGGCGTCGAACAGGATCAGCGGGTGCATGTTGCCGTCGCCGGCGTGGAACACGTTCGCGACGCGCAGCCCGTACTCGGCGGCGAGCGTGGCGGTGCCGTTCAGCACGGCGGGCAGCTGGCGGCGCGGGATCGTGCCGTCCATGCAGTAGTAGTCCGGCGACATGCGGCCGACCGCGGGGAAGGCGTTCTTGCGCCCCGCCCAGAACCGGATCCGCTCGGCGTCGTCGCGCGATGTCGTCCTGGACGTCGGCCTCGACGCCGTCGAGCTCGCACAGCAGGATCGCCTCGGCGTCGACCGGGTAGCCGGCGTGGATGAAATCCTCCGCGGCGGCGATCGCGAGCCGGTCCATCATCTCAAGCCCGCCGGGGATGACGCCGGCGGAGATGATGTCGCCGACCGCGCGGCCCGCCTTCTCCACCGCGTCGAAGCTCGCGAGCAGCGCCCGCGCCACCTGCGGCCGCGGCAGCAGCCGGACCGTCACTTCCGTGATGACGCCGAGCAGGCCTTCCGATCCCGTGAACAGCGCGAGGAGGTCGAAGCCGGGGGAGTCGAGCGCGCCGGACCCGAGCGTCATCCGCTCGCCCTCGATCGTGAGGATCTCGACCGCGAGCACGTTGTGCACCGTCAGGCCGTACTTCAGGCAGTGCACGCCGCCCGCGTTTTCGGCGACGTTGCCGCCGATGGAGCAGGCGATCTGCGACGACGGGTCGGGCGCGTAGTAGAGGCCGTACGGCTCCGCCGCCTGCGAGATGGCGAGGTTGCGCACGCCGGGCTCCACGCGCGCGTAGCGCCCGTCCGGGCTCAGCTCGAGGATCCGGTTGAAGCGCGCCATCACGAGCAGCACGCCCTGCTCGAGCGGCAGTGCGCCGCCGGACAGCCCCGTCCCCGCGCCGCGGGCGACGACCGGCACCCGGCGGCGGTGACAGATGCGCAGCACCTCCGCGACCTGCTCGACGCGCTCGGGGAGCACGACCAGCAGCGGCACCGTGCGGTACGCGGAGAGCCCGTCGCACTCGTACGGACGCAGGTCCTCGCGCCGGTGCAGGATCTCGAGGTCGGGCAACTGCGCCTGCAGCGCCGACAGCAGCTCCGCCCGATCGACGCGGTGCAGCGGACCGTCGATGCGCTCGTCGTAGAGGATGCTCATGGCGGCGGGCCCGCAGGGTGGAGCGACTTGCGAAGAGACCCGGCCTCCGGGGGGAGGCCGGGGAGCCCGGGGCCGCGCGCGACGCGGCGCACGGCCCCGGCAGTCGTCACATGCCGGACATGCCCGACATGGCACTCGTGTTGACCGGCGAGGCCGGGTCGAACAGGTAGGCCATCACGTCAGCGATCTGCTCCTGCGTCAGGATGTTCCTCGCCCCCATGCGCGGCATGTTGGTGCAGGGGAAGAACGCGTGGGCGTTGTAGATCACGCCGTACGTGTACTTGAGGATCTCCTCGCTGTTGCCGCGCAGCTTGCCGTAGCTGGTCAGCGGCGGGCCGATGGTCCCGCCCGTGCGATCCGTGGCGAGCTGGTGGCAGTTGTAGCAGTTGGCGCCCGGCTGCTGCTTCGAGTGGTCGTCCGGGTTGTGCGCCGTCCGGAAGCCGAAGCCCGACCAGGCGAGGTCGCGGCCCTTCTTCCAGTCGCCGAGCTTGATGCCGCCCTCGGGGTACTTGATCGAAGCGGTCGCGATCTCCGAGACCTTCTGCGCGGCCTTGGGGTCGAGCTGCTGGCCCTTGCCCAGGCTGCAGAGCTTCTGGATGTCGTCCTGCACCAGGCGATCCTTGCCGGTCGTGCCCTCCTGGGTGGCCTGGGACAAATCGAACCCGGCCGACTCGAGGATGAGGTATTCCGCGAGCATCTGGGCGCTGACGTTCGCGGGCGCCATGCGGATGCCCTGCGAATCCATGATGAGGACCTCGGTCTGCGGCGCGGCCTTGTCCGGCGCGCGCTTCTTGAGCGGCTCGGGACGCTTCACGCCGGTGGCATCCGGCGCGGTGGCGGCCGGCTTGGCGGGAGCGGCGCCCTGGGTTGCGGCAGGTGCCTGCTGGGCGGTGCCCTGGCCGGCGACGAGGAACAGCGATGCGGCGGCAACGGCAGCCGCGATGGGAGTGATCTTCGACATGTGTCCGGTCTCCTCGTGGTTCCGCAATCAGCGCTTCATGTCAGGCAGGATGGCCGGCTGGCCACGCGCGGCATCGGTCCAGAACGAGATCAGCGCGATCGAGGCGTCGGAACCGGGCTTGATGTTCGGGTAGCGCATCTGCCACAGGCACTCGAGCAGACGGTGCTGGCTGCTGCGCACGTTGTCCTGGCCGACGCGGAACGCCGGCCACGAGATGGCCTTCGTCCACTCCTCGGGGACGTCCTTGTTCGGCAGCACCGACGCGCGGATGCGCAGGCCGGTCGCGGCGTGGCAGGTCGAGCAGGCGAAGTCCATCTTGCCGGCGCGGCGATAGAACATCACCTCGCCCGCGTCGCGCATCGCCTTCTCGAGCGGGTGGCTGAGCGGCGGGTTCCACGGCATGCCGTTCGACTGCATGGCGATGTACGTCTGCAGCTTCATCATGTCCGAGTCGTTGCCGTGCCGCTTCTTGATCTGCTGGTCGTTGTCGGTGAAGCCCTGGAGGGTCTTCATGCAGTAGATCAGGCGCGACTCGAGGTCCATCACCTTGCCGGTGTCCGGGAAGTAGCGCGGCAGCTCGACGTAGGCGCCCTTGATGACGCCCGGACCCTCGCCGAAGTCACACTCCTCGAGCGACGCGTTCTTCGGTCCGCGCTTCTCTTTGAACAGCTTCTCGCCGTCGTCCGCAACCATGTACGCCGGGTTGTCCGGCATCATCATCCGGTTCTGCGGGCTCTGGGTGAGGTAGGCCGGGTTACCGGCCTTGGTGACCAGGCGATCGAGCACGTCCTCCGGCGCCTGGGCGGCGATGGCGCCGGTGACGGCCAGCGCGATCGGGAGCGACAACAAGACCTTCTTCAACATGCATGTCTCCTCGACTTTGGCGTCTCTTGGTGGAAGGCAAGGAAGCGCCGCGCCGAGGCCGGCTGCCGCATCGCGGCTCGAAGCACGCGGGAGCGGACGGGCAGCATGGCGCGACTGCAACCAAGTTAAAGCGTGGGCGTAATCAGCCCGGGTCCAGCAGCATTAGCGCTTCAGAATCTTCTGAATCGCAGGACCCTCAAGCACCGTGACGGGAAGTCTCACGCTTCCCTGTCACCCCGATCACGTCGGGACCGGCGCTTAGCATAGGTCAAGAGGGCGTCGGATTGCCAAGAAAGCACAATGACTCCGACGTTATCGCTCGGTCATGGGCCACGCCGACGCGTCGATCGTGTCGTGATACGCGTGCCAGGTCGCGTGGCCG
The DNA here is from genome assembly GCA_025458675.1 of Gammaproteobacteria bacterium. GTDB lineage: Bacteria > Pseudomonadota > Gammaproteobacteria > Chromatiales > Chromatiaceae > JALORY01. Next base: position 6,339 of record JALORY010000099.1, read on the forward strand.
ACGAGCGGGAACAGTACGACGAAGCCGACGAACGCCGTTGCGAAGCCGAGGATGACCATGCCGACGATGAGGGCTCCCCACAGCAGTGCCGCGGGCTTGTTCCGCAGCACCGCGTTGGCGCTGCTGAGCGCGGCGGTGATCGCGTCCGCGTCGCGCTCGAGGATCATCGGCAGCGCGAAGGCCGTCGCGGCGTAGAGCACCGACGCGAAGAGACCGCCCACCGCGATGCCGACGGCGACGAAGGGCAGCAGATCGACCCAGGTCGTGTCGGGGTCGGTCGGCATGAAGATGTGGACCATCGCCACCGCGCGCGCCCACACGAGCAGCACGACGAGCAGCGCCACGCCGAGGACGAGGAGGTCGCGCGAGGGACGCAGCGCGGCGCGCAGCGAGGCCGCGAGGTCGGGGGCCCGGCCCGCGGCGCGTTGCTGCGACAGCGCGTACAGGCCGACCGCGAGCAGCGGACCGACGAACACGAACCCGCTCGCGAGCCCGAGGTACAGCCCGAGCGTGCCGAAGGTCCAGGCGAGGCCGGCGATCACGTAGCTGAGCAGCGCGAGCGCGACGCCGTAGAGGAGGCTCGGGCGGCCGATCGCGCGCAGGTCCTGCCAGCCGGCGCGCAGCCAGCGCCACGGGGCACCGGCCGACACGGCCCGGCACGGGGCCACGAAGGGCAGGGCGTCACGACCCGCGTCCACGATGTCTCTTCTCCCGCGGTCCTGCCGCGCTGATTTTCAGACGACATATGCCGTCGGGCGGCGGGGGTTTCCACACACTCCCTGCGCGGTTTCTGCCGGGTCGGCCCGCTGCCCCGGTGCGGCGGCGCGTCGCCGCCACCGCGAGTAAGCTAGGGGCACCGCCCCAGGAGACCCCGTCCCATGTCCCCGCGTCGTCTGTCACGCGCCCTGCTGCTCGGCCTGCTCACCGCCCTGTCCGCCACGGTGACGGCGGGAGACGACACCGGAGCCGCCGGCGCCGCCGCGCCCCGCCTGGAGGCGATCGTCGTCGCCACGGGCTGCTTCTGGGGCGCCGAGAAGTTCATGGGCATGCTGCCCGGCGTGGTCGAGATCGAGGTCGGCTACGCCAACGGCGACGAGAGCGTTCCCGGCGACTACCAGGCGGTGCTGGCGCACGAGCGCGCCCTGCGCGAGGGCAAGACCACGGCGCGCAATCACGCGGAGGTCGCGAAGGTCAGCTTCGATCCCGACCAGGTGAGTCTCGAGCAGGTGCTGGCGCGATTCTGGGAGATCCACGACCCCACCCAGGTCGACCGACAGGGCCCCGACGTCGGCACCAACTACCGCAGCGCGATCTACACCTACAACGACGAGCAGCTGCGCGTGGCGCGCCGCTCGCGCGTCGTCTACGAGCAGGCGCTCGCCCAGGCCGGCGTCGGCACCATCGTCACGGAGATCGCGCCGCTGCGCGTGTACCACCGCGCCGAGGAGTATCACCAGCACTACCGCAAGAAACACCCCGTCGGCGAGTGCGGCCTGCGCCCGACGGGCGTCGCCTACCCGCGGTCAGCCGACAGCTCGCCCTGAGGCCCCCGCGTCTTTGCGAGAAGCAACCCTAGGGATCGCTGCGGCGGCCGCAGGCGCGGTTGGCGGGCACCGCCACGTCCATCAGCCGCGGGTTGGCGAGCACGAGTCCGTTCATCAGCGCGACGTAGGCCTGCCGGTCCGGCACCTGCAGGCGCGGGTTGTGCGCCTTCTCCTCGCCGATCGTGCTGACGGTCATGCCGTTGTAGTCGTGCGCGGGGTACACGAGCGTGTCGTCCGGCAGCGTGAGCAGCCGGCCGAACAGGCTGTCGTACTGCGCGCCCGGGTCGCCGTTCTGGAAGTCGGTGCGGCCGGTGCCGCGGATCAGCAGCGTGTCGCCGGTGAACACGCGGTCGGGCAGACGCAGGCTGTAGGAGTCGTCGGTGTGGCCCGGCGTGTAGATCGCCTCGACCGACAGGCCGTCGACCGCGAGGCGCTCGCCGTCGCGAAAGCGCAGCGACACGCAGTCGGCGCGGCTCTGCTCGCCCATCGCCGTCGCACAGGCCGTCCGGTCGCGCAGCGCGCCCAGCGCGGTCACGTGGTCGGCGTGGATGTGGGTGTCCACCGCGAGCACCAGGCGCAGCCCGAGCTCGTCGACCAGCTGGACGTAGCGGTCGGCGTGCTCCAGCACGGGGTCGATCAGCAGCGCCTCGCCGCCGCGCCGGGACGCGAGCAGATAGGTGTAGGTCGAGGACTCGTGGTCGTAGAGCTGTCGGAAGATCACGTTCGCTTCTCCGTCACTGGCCGATGAGAAGTGGGGGCCGCCGGGCGCAATCCAACCCGAGAATCCCGTTCCCGACTTGCGCGTCGCGACCATCAACTTCCCGCCCGGCCGGCCGTTAGCCGGATCACGACGGCGGCTGTGGAACGGGCCCTGCCGGGGCCGAACCTAACAGCGCGACGGAGCGGGACTGCAAGCCAACGCTGTTGTGCGAGTCCGTGTCGACGGAAGCGCCTGATGCGTCGCTCGGTCTCCATGATTGGCAGACAGGTTCGCCACCTCTGTCCGTTTCACGGTCGTCGCCGTCCAGTTCTCCTCCCGGGGAAACCGCGCCACGCGACCCAGGCTCAGCCCCCCTCCCGGTCGGCCTGGGCCGCGTGGCCGGTGCGTTGCACCCCGCCCGCGCCTTGCCCCGGGTGCTGCGATCGGTAGACTGGTTTCCTCGCCCGCCGGCTGACGGCATCCGCGGCGAGCCCCGAGCCGCCGTGTTCCGCTTCCTCCACGCCGCCGACACCCACATCGACAGCCCGCTCGACGGGCTCGAGGCCTACGACGGCGCACCGGTCGAGGCGCTGCGCGGCGCGACGCGGCGCGCGTTCGAGAACCTCGTCGCGCTCGCGCTCGACGAGCAGGTCGCCTTCGTGCTGCTCGCCGGCGACGTCTACGACGGCGACTGGAAGGACTTCAGCACCGGACTCTTCTTCACCCGGCAGATGGCCCGGCTGAACGACGCCGGCATCCCCGTCTACCTGATCGCGGGCAACCACGACGCGGCCTCGGTGCTCACGCGGCGGCTGAGCCTGCCGGCGAACGTCCACACGTTCTCGACGCGCACGGCGGAGACGCGGGAAGTGCCCGGCCTGCCCGTCGTCGTGCACGGCCGCGGCTTTCCCAACCGCGCGGTGCCGGAGAACCTGGTGCCCGACTACCCCGCGCCGGTGCCCGGCCGGTTCAACGTCGGCCT
>JALORY010000045.1 GCA_025458675.1 Gammaproteobacteria bacterium
TGCCATGTCGGTGATGTGCAGCAGGCCGTCGATGCCGCCGAGGTCGACGAAGGCGCCGTAGTCGGTGAGGTTCTTGACGGTGCCGCGGATCTCCATGCCCTCCTGCAGCTGGTTGAGCAGGGCGTCGCGCTCGGCGCTGTACTCCTGCTCGACCACCGCGCGGCGCGAGACCACGACGTTGTTGCGCTTGCGGTCGAGCTTGATGACCTTGAACTCCAGGTCCTTGCCCTCGAGGTAGGTCGTGTCGCGCACCGGCCGCACGTCGACGAGCGAGCCCGGGAGAAACGCGCGGATCTGGTCCACCTCGACGGTGAAGCCGCCCTTCACCTTGCCGGTGATGCGGCCGGACACGAGGTCGCCCGCCTCGAAGGCCTTCTCCAGCCGCTGCCACGACTGGTTGCGCTTGGCCTTCTCGCGGGACAGGCGGGTCGCGCCCCAGCCGTCCTCGACCGCGTCCAGCGCCACCTCGATCTGGTCGCCGACCGCGACCTCGAGGCTGCCGTCCGGGTTGAGGAACTGAACGCGCGGGATGACGCCTTCGGATTTGAGGCCGGCGTTGACGACCACGCTCTCGGACGTGATCTCGACCACGGTGCCGATGACGATGGCGCCGGGCTCGAACTTTACGTTGGCAACGCTCTGGGCAAAGAGTTCAGCAAAGCTTTCGGTCATGTTGATGGGTGTCCTGGATGCGCCGCGCATCTCCGCCGGCCTCGCGGACGACGGTCAGAATGGAAAGAAAGTCCGCCAGCGGCGGACCACCGGTTCGAAGCCCAAACCTGCGGGTTTCGGTCGATCAAACGGCCAGGTCGGGAAACGCGCTCCGCACGCGCTCCAGCACCCGGTCGAGCACTCCCGCGATGGGGAGTGCCGTGGACTCGATCTCCAGCGCTGCGGCGGGCGCCTTCAAGGGGGCCACGGCGCGGCTACGATCGCGTTCGTCACGCTCCCGTATCTCCGCGACAAGGTGGGCAAAGTTAGCACTTATTCCTTTCTCCAACAACTGCTTATGTCGGCGCCGGGCGCGCTCCTCGGCGTCCGCCGTGAGAAAGACCTTCACCGGCGCGTCGGGGAAAACCACGGTCCCCATGTCGCGGCCGTCGGCCACCAGGCCCGGCGGCCGGGCGTAGGCGCGCTGCCAGTCGAGCAGCGCCGCGCGCACCCCCGGCACCGCCGCGACCTTCGAGGCCAGGTTACCGGCCTGCTCGGTGCGGATCGCGAGGCCCACGTCCTCGCCGCCGAGCAGCACGCGCTCGCCGACGAACTCGGCCTCGAGCCCGCGCGCCACCGCCTCCAGCGCCACCGGGTCGTCGAAGGAAACCCCCGCGCGGTCCGCGGCCAGCCCCACGAGCCGATAGAGCGCCCCCGAGTCGAGACAGTGCCAGCCGAGGCGGTCGGCCAGCAGACGGGCGATGGTCCCCTTCCCCGAGCCGCTCGGGCCGTCGATCGTCACGACGCGCACCACCGCTCAGCCCTCCACCGCGATGCCGAGGCCGGCACCCGCGGCCAGCGCGGCGAAACCGGGAAACGACGTGGCAACGTTGGCGCAGTCGTCGATGTCGACCGGACCGCCGGCGCGCAGCGCCGCCATGGCGAACGACATGGCGATGCGGTGGTCGCCGTGGCTGTCGACCGCGCCGCCCCGCAACGCGCCGCCGCGGATCACGATGCCGTCGGACGTCGGGCGGGCGTCCCCGCCGAGCGCCGCGAGCCCGTCCGCCATCACCTGGATGCGGTCGCTCTCCTTGACGCGCAGTTCCGCCGCGCCCGTGAGCACCGTCTCGCCCTCGGCGCAGGCGGCGGCGACGAACAGCGCCGGGAACTCGTCGATGGCGAGCGGCACCTGCGCCTCGGGAATGCGCACGCCGTGCAGGCGCGCGGAGCGCACGCGCAGGTCCGCCACGGGCTCGCCGCCGACGTCGCGCTCGTTCCGCACCTCGATGTCCGCGCCCATGAGACGCAGCAGGTTGACCACGCCGATGCGCGTGGGGTTCATGCCGACGTGCTCGAGCACCAGGTCCGACCCGTCGGCGATGCTCGCTCCGACCAGGAAGAAGGCCGCGGAGGAGATGTCGGCCGGCACGTCGATCGCGCAGCCGACGAGACGCCCGCCGCCGCGCACGCAGACGCGGCTGGCCTCGCGCCGCACTGCGTAGCCGAAGCCGGCGAGCATCCGCTCGGTGTGGTCGCGGGTGGGCGCGGGCTCGGTGACGCAGGTCTCGCCTGCCGCGTAGAGGCCGGCGAGGAGCAGGCACGACTTCACCTGCGCGCTCGCGACCGGCATGACGTAGTCGATGCCGCGCAGGGTGTCGACCGGGGAAATCGCGAGCGGCGCCGTGCCCCGCTCGGTGGTCGCGATGCGGGCGCCCATCTCGGCCAGCGGGACGGTCACGCGGCGCATCGGGCGGGTCGAGAGCGACGCGTCGCCGACCAGGGTCGTCGCGAACCTCTGACCGGCGAGCAGGCCGCACATGAGGCGCATCGAGGTCCCCGAGTTGCCGAGGTCGAGGGGCGCCGCCGGCGCCGCGAGCCCGTGCAGACCGGCGCCGTGGATCGTCACGCGGCCGGCGTCGGGACCGGCGATGCGCACCCCCATCGCCCGAAAGGCCCGCAGCGTCGCGAGGCTGTCCTCGCCCTCGAGGAAACCGCTGACCTCGGTCACGCCCTCGGCGAGGGCGCCGAGCATGATCGCGCGGTGGGAGATGGACTTGTCGCCGGGCACGCGCAGGCGGCCGCGCAGCGCGGGCGAGGCCGCCGTCCCCTACCCGCCCGGCAGCGCGATGCCGGTCAGCTTCTTGTACAGACTCACCGCGTAGGAATCGGTCATGCCGGCGACGAAGTCGGTGAGACGCAGCAGACGGGCGTAGAGGTCGGGCGACGGTCGCCCGCCGGGCCCGACGAACTGCTCCGGCACGAGCCGGCTCATCATCCGGCTGCGCGGCGTGGCGCCGGCACCGTGCTCGGCGATGTCGTCGATCGCCTCGATGAAGCGCTCGAGCAGATCGCCGATCACCTGGAAGCCCGCGGTCTCGATTTCCACCACCTCGGGGGCGCAGTAGATGCGCGCGTCGGCGACGGCGATCAGCTCCTGCATGGCGGCGGCGGCCGGGATGATGTCGAGCAGCGGCTGGTCGAAGCGGCCGACGAGCAGGTCGGGCTCCACGTCGAGAAAACAGCGGACCACCTGCTGGATGACGTTGTTGATCACCTTGGCGCGGAGGAACTCGACCTTCTCGCGCTCGCCGCCGATGCGCGCCAGGCGCTGCTCCTCCCTGCCGGGCTGCGCGACGAGCGGCCAGAAGAGGTCGCGCGCCTCGGCAAAGCTCAGTCGGCCGAGGCGAAAACCGTCCTCGATGTCGATGACGTGGTAGCAGATGTCGTCGGCGGCCTCCACCAGGAACGCGAGCGGGTGCCGCCGCCAGACGGCGTGCACGTCGTGGCGCCGCAGCAGCCCGACCGCCTCGGCGACCTCCTCGAAGGCGGCGCGGTCCTCCGCGCAGAATCCCTGCTTGCGGGCGCTCGCGCCGTCGAAACGGCTGCCGCCGACCCAGGACTCGCGCGGGTACTTGCTGAAGGCCGCGAGGGTCGCGCAGGTGAGCTGCAGCCCGCCCGCGTTGTCCCGGTTCTGCAGCCGGGTCAGCACGCGGAACCCCTGGGCGTTGCCCTCGAAGCTCAGGAAGTCCTCGAGCGGGCTGCCGCGCAGCGCCGCGACCCGCGGGCGCCCGTAGGCGCCGGTGCGGGCCCAGTGTCGGATCGCATCCTCGCCGGAGTGACCGAAGGGCGGATTGCCGATGTCGTGCGCGAGACAGGCGGCGGCGACGATGTCGCCGAAGTCCGACGCGGCATAGTCCCGCAGCTCGTGCCGCGCGATGAGCGGCTCGCCCACCAGCGTGCCCAGCGAACGGCCGACGCTGGAGGACTCGAGGCTGTGGGTCAGCCGGGTGCGCACGTAGTCGATCTTCGACAGCGGGAACACCTGCGTCTTGTCCTGCATCCGCCGGAACGCGGAAGAGAACACGATGCGGTCGAAGTCGCGCTGGAAGTCGGTGCGCGCCGCCGAGTGGCTCGGCGCCTGGTCGGTGCCCAGCCGCTTGCGCGACAGCAGGCGGGGCCAGTTCATGGTCATGCGCGACGACTCCCAGACAGCGTGGACGCCACGCTACCGGGCCGCGCCCGGGCACGCAATCCGTGCACCCGGCGGCGCGGCGCTATCCTTGGCTCGAGGGCCCATGCCCCGGGACCGCGCAGGAGGCCAACGGGATGCCGAGCATCACCGCGCTGCAGTTCGAGCAGATCCACGTCGACGTCGCCCGCAACTCCACCGACGACTTCAACCCGTTCCACGACCCGCGCCGGTTCGACCGGATCGCCGGCAACCCCTATCCCCGCCCCCTCGTGCTGGGCTTCCAGCTCGAGTGTCTCTGCGATTTTCTCGTCGAGCGCCAGCGCGATGACGAGACGCTCGAGGCGGGCGAGCAACGTCTGCGCTACCGCAGCTTCCAGTTCACGTTCGCCGACGCCCTCTGGCCGGGAGAGGCCTGCGAAATCGAGGTGCGGCCCACCCTGTCCCGGAAGGACCCGCCGGGGCTGTCGAACCGCGTCGTCGTGCGCAAAGGGGGGCGCGCCGTGCTGCTCGGCCAGGTGCGGGACGCGACGGAGCCGCTGGTCCCGACCCCGGTCGAGCTCGACGCGCTGCCGGACCTGCGCCCGGTGCCGGACCGCTCTCTCCTCCCCGGGACCGGGCTCTTCCTCAAGCGCAAGTTCCTCAACACGGCGAATGCCAAGAACTTCCTCGCCGGATCGCTCGTGGACCAGGCCCACTACTTCGACGAGATCGCCGAGCGCGTCCGTTTCCCCCCGCTCTTCCCCTGCGCCCTCGCCTCCTGCGCCCTGCTGGAGAAGGCGTGGAGCGAGCACCACGACTTCATGGCCGACCCGATGGTCTACGTCGCCCACGCGATCACGGTCGACCGCCCGCTGGCCAGCAGCCTGCGCAGCAACGACGTCCTGCACCTGCTCGTGCGCGGCCCCACGACCGTCGCCGGCAGCCGCAGTCTCGGGGGGACGGATCTGCCGTTGCAGCGCGCCCAGTGCTTCGGCCTCCTCCGCGACCAGCGCGTCCTCTACGCCGCGGAGATCGACCTCGCCCCGCTGCGCGCCATCACCGGCGCCCGGCTGCCGCCGGGCGACGCCGTCGGACGGCGGCGAGGCGACGGGAATGGCTGACCGCCCCGCCCCCCCGGGGCGTTCGCCCCACATCACCGCCGAGGGCCAGCGCCGGCTCCTCGACGAGTCGGCGGCACTCTGGGCGCGGCGCGCGGACGTCGTGAAGGCGCTCGCCGCCGCCGCCGCCGAGGGCGATCGCTCGGAGAACGCCGAGTACATCTACCGCAAGAAGGAGCTGCGCGAGATCGACCGACGGATCCGCTACCTGCAGAAGCGGCTCCCCGAGCTCAAGGTGGTGAGCGGCGCGCCGGCCGACACCACCCGCGTCTACTTCGGCGCGTGGGTCACGGTCGAGGACGACGCCGGCGTCGAGCTCAGCTTCCGCATCGTCGGCGCCGACGAGATCGATCCGGCGCGCCACTGGATCAGCGTCGACTCGCCCGTCGCGCGCGCCGTGCTCAGGCGAGCGATCGACGACGAGCTCACCGTGCGCACGCCGGGCGGCGAGGTGCGCTACTGCGTCGTCGACGTGCGGTACGAGCCCGCCGACTGATGCGGGCCGCTTGCGGATACGTGTCGAGCGGCCTAGAGCCGCGACGTGCGCGTGAGCTTGGAGAACTTGACGCCCTTGAGCCCGCCGATCTCGGCGGCAATGCGCTCGATCTCCGGCGGGTGGCCTTGGAGAATGATGGTCTCGAGGCAGTTGTGGTGATCGAGGTGCACGTGCGTGCTGCACAGCACGTGGACGTGCTGGTTGTGCTGGATGTCGATGAGCTTCTGCGCCAGCTCGCGCTGGTGGTGGTCGTAGATGATCGACAGCACGCCCGCCACCTGCGCGTCGCCCTGCCAGGCGTCCTCGACCAGACGCTCGCGGATCATGTCGCGCACCAGCTCCGAGCGCGAGGCGTAGCCGCGGCTCGTCACGCGACGGTCGAGCTCGTCCAGCAGGTGGCCGGGCAGAGACACGCTGAAGCGGATGGTGTCGGCGCTGTCGCTCATGCTCAGTCCCAGTCGTGGGCGTGATAGTGGCTGTGCTCCGCGTCGCCGTGCCGATGACGGTGCCGGTGCACGAGGTTGGCGGCGACCAGTCTATCGTGATCGCCGAGAAAATCCTGTAGCGGCCCGTCGTACACCAGCCGGCGCCCCTCGCCGAGTACCAGGCAGCGCGTGCCGAGCTCGGCGGCGAGGCTCAGGTTGTGGGTGGTCACCAGCGTCGTCTGGGCGACGTCGGCCAGGAAGTCGACGAGCCAGCCGGTGCTGCGCGGATCCATGTTCGCGGTCGGCTCGTCGAGCAGCAGCACGCGCGGCTCGAGCACCAGCAGCGCCGCGAGGCACACCCGCTGCTTCTCGCCGCCCGAGAGCCCGAACGGCGCGCGTCCCAGGAGCGGGGTGACGCCGAGCAGGCCCGCCCAGTGGCGGACGCGCGCGTCGACGTCCTCGAGCCCGAGCTGCCGCGGTCCGAACGCGATCTCGTCGTAGGCGGTGGGATTGAACAGCATGGCGTCCGGGTTCTGGAACAGCAGCACCACCTCGCGGCGGAAGCGCTGGTGGAAGTCGGCGTCGCGCAGCGCGGCGCGGTCGACGCGCCGCCCTGCGTAGCGCACCTCGCCGAGCGTCGGCGCGATGAGCCCGTCGAGGATGCGCAGCAGCGTGCTCTTGCCGGTGCCGTTGGCACCCAGCAGCACTGCCTTCTCTGCGGGCTGCAGCGCGAGGCTGATGCCGCTCAGCGCCTCGGTGCCGTCCTCGAAACGGTGCGAGACGTCAACTGCCTCGAGCATCGGTGCCGGGCTGCGGTGGGAAGAAACCGCGCGCGCGCATCGCGAGGGCGATCTCGCGCGCGTCGTGCTCCGCACGATCGAACAGGTGCGATGCCGCCGCCGCACTCTGCAGGTAACCCTGCCGCAAGGCGAGACGCCGGAGGCGACGGCTCTCGGCGGCCAGGCGCAGGTCCTCGAACAATCGCCGGAACGTGATGATCTGGCTCAATGCGAGCGTGGTCAGGTAGGTGAGGCTGCGGGAAAAGTTGAGCGCGCGCAAAAAGTCGATCCTGGCCGCGAGGGCGAAGGTGAGGAAGATCAATAAGAAAACCCTGATGTTGACGAGTATCAGGTAGTCGACACTGACCGCTTGCCCGAGCACCCCGCTCGCGGCGTAGCCCAGGCTGACGACGAGGCTGAAGAAGACGACCGCACGCATCGCACGCAGGGCGATCTTCGGCGCCTGGCGGCCCGCCAGAGCGGCGGCCACGAGCAGCCCCCCGGCCAGCCACCAGGGATCGTGCACGGCAGTCGCTGCGATCACGGCGACCGCATAGCCGAGGAGCAACAGGCGGTCCTTCATGGCGGCGCGGAGTCTAGCGGCGCCGGAGGAAAGAAACCACCAGGATGGTCAGTAGCCCTTCCGCTATTCCGAGGAGCACGTGGGGCACGAGGACGGCCGGCAAGGTGACCGACAGGCCGAAGGGGAAGAAGAGCGGCTGGCCGTCCGCCGTATGCGCGATCGCCGGCTGGATGCCGAGCACGACGGCGATGAGAGCGGCCGGCACCACGGTGGCGAGCCAGCCCGCGACGAACAGGCCGGCGCGCTCGTCGATGCGCCTGACCAGGCCGTAACCGAGACAGGCGGAAACAGCGCCCCCAAGCCCCATCGCCAGCGCGTTCACGGGCAGTACCGTGATGCCGCCGGCACCGAAGACCAGCGCCTGCAGCAGCAGGACCAGCGACACCACCGCGAAGGTGATCCACGGTCCGAACACGACCGCCAGGATGCCTATCCCGGAGGCGTGCACCGACGTCCCGCCGGGCAGCGGCAGCATGACCGACATCAGCACGAAGCCGAGCGCCGTGAGAACGGCGAGGCGGGGCAGCAGGGTCTCGTCGAGCCGCCGCTGCAACTGCCGCACCGCGTAGGCCCACGCCCCTGCCGCCAGCGCGTAGGCAGGGACGTAGGTCTGCGGCGAGAGGAAGCCGTCGGGGACGTGCACCGGTCAGAACAGCGCGGAGACGGAAAAGATCAGGCGGTACTTCTCCTTGCCCTCCGCCCCCTGCTGCTCGTCCTCCTCGTTGAGATCCTGCCAGACGGGCAGCTTGACCCCCAGCGCGAAGCTGACGTTCTCCCAGTAGGCGCGGACGCCGGGCATCACGTACAGGATGTCGCCGCCGGTCCCGCTCTCGGCCACCCCGTCTTCCTTGTCCCGGCCGAGGTGCAGGTAGTTGAGCTCGAGCAGCGTGTCCAGACGGAACCGCGCGTCGGGGTTCGTGTAGGCCTTGTAGATCAGCGCGGTGTTGAAGCGGAACTCGTCGCCGAACTGGCCGGTGAACTTCTCGCCGTCGTGCGCGGGGTCCGCGTCGTAGGTGTTCTCCTGGAACCACAGGTTGGATAGGTCGAAGTTCAGCGTCCAGCGCTCGTCGAGCATCTTGCTGGCCGTGGCCCCCAGCGTCCAGGCCGGCTCGCCGAAGCCGGTGGACTTGCCCTTGTCGATGTTGCCGTCGGGATCGCGCAGGTTCGGGTTGCCGGTCGGCAGCGTCGCGCCGGCGTAGACGGTGAAGTGCCAGTCCTCGAGGTCGTCGAGGCTTTCCTTCGCCGGGACGAGGCGGAAGCCGTCGTCGTACTTGAACCCCAGCGTGGCGTTGACCGCGGCGTCGGCAAAGCCGTAGGTGTTGAAGAACCCGTCCTCGTCGACCTTCTCGTGGTATGGCAGGAAGGCGTAGAGCGACAGCCACGGAGTCACGCCGTAGCCCAGCCCGGCCATCCAGAAGGTGCTGTACTTCGCCTCGTCGTCCCTCGCCGGCGTGTAGGTCTCCCAGTCCGCGTAATCGACCTTGAAGTACGTGAAGATCTTGCCCTCGGGCAGGGTGGCCGAAGAGGACTGCTCGATCGGCGCGCCCGGGCCCTCGAGCCCGGCGGCGCCCAGTCCGGCGACGCCGTGGTGGGCCCAGGCGGGTAGCGCCACCATGGCAAGCGCGGTGCCGAGCGCGAGGCGATGCATTCTCATGACTTGCTCCTGACGAACAGTGACCAGATCCCGAAGACGCCGAAGATGACCGACAGGCCGACCGCGAGACGGCCCACGGTGCCCATGCCGTCCGCCGGCGTCGACGCGCCGGCGGCGCCGGCAGCCGCAACGGTGAAGTCGCCGCCGTGGCCGTCCTCGGAGAAGGCGCGCACGCGCCAGTCGCCGGCGCGGTCTGGCACGAACGCCAGCCGGCCGTTGGCATCGGTGCGGCCGGCGAGGAAGGGCACCGCCTCCCCCGGCCGGTAGACCTCGGCGGACTCGTAGCTGAAGGGGCTGCCGTCGCCGTAGCGCAGCTCGACGATCACGGCACTCCCCGACTGCGCCGTGTGGCTGAGCGCGTGCGCGTGCAACGTGCCGGCGAGCAGCGCCGCCGGGAGCGCGAGAAGGGCTTTCATCATCGGGCGCCGAGCGTGAAGGTCAGCGCCGTGGTGTGGACGACCTCGTCGGCCTCGGGGCCGGCGTGCGGGGTCCGCGTCGAGGCCTGAATCAACTGCTGGCCGCCGTGCTTGACCCGGTCTGGCCGCGCGGCTTGCCGTCGTAGGTCACCACGGCGTCGGCGACCGGCTGGCCGCCCGCGAGCACCCGCAGGGTCAGCTTGTCGCCATCCTTCAGGGCGAGCGGGTTGTCGCCCGGGACGATCTCCAGGGGGGTCCCCAGTGGCTTGTCCCCCCCGGCTCCCCACTGGGCGATGTGCTTGACGCTCTCGACGCTCTGCCAGCTCGCCAGTGGCGAGGCGGCCTCGGTCTTCTTGACGTTCTTCGTACCCGCCGTGGTCTTGGTCCAGTAGCCGCTCGACGTCAGCACGTAGAGGACGGCGCAATCACCCTCCACCCGGACGGGGTAGGTGCTGCCGAACTTCGCCGACCGCTGACCCCCGCCAGCATCCGCGCAGACGACCGACTTGACGATCGCCGGGGCGTAGGGGATCTGGGTCTCCCCGCCGTGTGAAACGAGTTGGGGGTGGTGACCGTACTGGACCGTGAAGCCGCCGGCAGCGGGCTCGAGCCAGAGGTCATGGGCGCCAACCGGAGACGACAGAAACGCCGCGGCCGCGAGCAGAGGCAGGTGGAGGGCTCTCATCGGTGTTACCACGCTTACAAGACGGGGCGTAAAGTAACACTGACTTACTATTCTGTGTTATTCGATAGCTTGCTCCAGGTCATGGAACCGGGCGTTCCGCGGACCCGCCGTCAGGCCGCGAGCCCTGCAGTCCGCGCGAGGCGGCGGCGCAGCGAGCGCTTCACCTCCAGCGCCACCGCGTCGAAGCTGCTGCGCAGGGCCTTGGCGATAACGCGCTCGCGGCAACGCGCACTGATCGCATCGCCCTGGTCTGTCGTGACCGTGATCGCGCAGTTGAACGACCTCGGAAATCCGGGCTGGCTCTCCTCGCCCAGTTCCACCAGCAGTTCCCGCAGGCTGCCCGCGTGGCGACCGAGCAGCTCGTCGCGCAGGCCCTCGATCTGGCTTCTGACCTGCCGGTCCAGGGCGATCAGGTCACCGCGAATGATCGTCTCCACACACTCTCCTTCTTTGTCGTCTTCCGATTGCGCGAAGCACCCGCCTCACCCTCCGGCGAACGCCGTCACGCGCCGTCTTTCAGTCACTAAGCAAGAAACCGGCCCGGCATCGAGGAATTCTCGAGGACACGGGCGAAACCGTTGAGTCTGCTGGCGTGCCGAATGGCCGCGAACCCGGACCACGGGCCCGCCAGACGGAGCTGCCGCATCGGCTGGCGGTCGGGTCGCTGGCGAGAATCTGCTGGCTATTCGGCAACATGTCAACGATTCCTGCGGTCCAACCTAAGGGTAGCAGGTCCGGGGGACGACGCTGACGCGCGCCCCGACCGCGCCTGGGGTGGGAAGTGGGGCCGCAGCGCCCCCCTGCAAGTCAACGATCAGATCACACCGCCGGCCTCGGCAGGAGCCGCCTCGGGGCACCCGGATCGCGCCCGCCCGGCGCTGATGCCCCGCCGTGGGGCAACGCCCCCGCAACGCTCGTCGGGCCACCGTTCCTGCAACGTTGCCGGACGATGAATAACAGTTCCGTAGCGCGGGCGCGGAAAGTGCCTTTGCAATCTTCACCCGAAGTTGTACTTTGTATGACCGGACGGTTGCGTGGACGTTGAGTCGCATGCCGCCCGGGGACGAGATCACACCGTTGTAGAAGGCGGGCCACGGAACGCGTCCGTTAATCACATAACCCATTCAAGGTGCCGAGAGAATGTCTAAACCATTGGATCAGATGAGCTCCAGCGAACTGTTCGAGCTCGCGCAACGCCGCAAGCAGGAAGAGAAAATCCGCCAGCGCGAGGCGCACAAGGAGCAGATCGAGGCGCTGCGCGCGAAGCGCCGCGAACTGACCGCGCGGTACAAGAAGGAGCTCGCCGCAGTCGATGCCGAGATCAAGGTACTCACCGGCGGCGGCCGCGCCCCGCGGGGCCGCGGCAAGGTCAACGTCTCACAGAAGGTCCTCGATCTCATCGCCGCCAAGGGCAAGGCAAGCACCGCCGACATAAAGCAGGGGCTCGAGGCCGAGGGGATCACCATCGGCAACCTGAGCCAGACCCTCGCCTACCTGAAGCGCATGGGCCGCGTGACGTCCGCCGGACGGGCCCACTACAAGGTTGCCTGATACACCGCCACGACCCGCGGGGCGGCCGCCGGCTAGGCTGCGGCCGCCTCCCCGCGGTCGGGGGGCACGCTGGGCTCCCCGGGGAACGCGTGGCCGCGCCAGGTGTTTCGTCCGCCCGCCTTCGCCCGGTACATCGCCTCGTCGGCCCGGCCGAGCAACTGCTCGGCGCTCTCGCCGTCGACCGGGTAGACACTGATCCCGACGCTGCCCGTGACGCACAGCTCCCGGCCGTCGATCGCGATCGGCCGTGCCAGCGCCCCGAGGAGCTTGCCGGCGAGCCGGGACGCGTCCTCGACCGCGTGCAGCCGTTCGACGAGGACCACGAACTCGTCCCCGCCGAGGCGGGCCACGGTGTCGTCCTTGCGGATGGCGCCGGCGAGCCGCTTCGCCACCTCCTGCAGCAGGCGGTCGCCCGTGAGGTGACCGAGGGTGTCGTTTATGCCCTTGAAGCCGTCCAGGTCGACGAACAGCACCGCGAGTTGCGAGCCGTCGCGCTCCGCGCGGCTGATGGCGTGCCCCAGACGGTCCATGAACAGGAGCCGGTTCGGCAGCTCCGTCAGCGGGTCGTGCTGCGCCATGTGCGCCAGCTGCGCCTGCGAGCGCTTGAGACCGCTGATGTCCGAGAACACGGCGACGTAGTTGACCAGCTCGCCGTCGGGGCCGCGCACGGCGTTGACGGTGAGCCACTCCGGGTAGATCTCGCCGTTCTTGCGCCGGTTCCAGATCTCCCCGCGCCAGCTGCCCGTGTCGCGCAGCGCGTCCCAGAACGCGTCGTAGAAGGCCTGGTCGTGCCGGTCCGAGCGCAGCAGCCGCGGCGTGCGGCCGACCGCCTCGGCCCGGCTGTAGCCGGTGATCTCCGTGAACGCAGCGTTCACGTCGAGGATCACGCCGCGCTGGTCGGTGATGACGACCCCCTCCTCCGTGCTGGCGAACACGCTCGCGGCCTGGCGCAGCCGCTGCGCCGCGCGGTTCCGCTCCGTGACGTCGGAGAACGAGCCCATCAGGCACAGGATGGTGCCGCGGCCGTCGTGGACCAGGCTCGCCGAGACGTGGGCGTCGAAGCGCGAGCCGTCGCCGCGGCGCGCGATCAGCTCTCCCTCCCAGCTGCCGGCGTGGAGCAGCCGGTGCCCGACCGCCACGGCCGCGTCCGGGTCGTCCCAGAACTCGCGCATCGGCCGACCGAGGATCTGGCCCGCGCTGCGGTAGGACCACAGGCGCACGAACGCGTCGTTGACGTAGGTGATCCTGCCGCTGGCGTCGCCCATCGCCACCGCGTTCAGCGAGGAGCCGATCGCGTACTCCATCACCCGGATGCGCTGCTCCGCGATCCGGCGCTCCGAGACGTCGCGGCAGTTGAGCACGATGGCGCGGACGCTGGGCTCGTCCTGGAAGTTGGTCGCCGCGACCTCGACGTAGCGCACGCCGCCGTCGCGGTGCCGCACGCGGTACTCGGTGATCCGGGGACGGCACGGCTGCTGGGCGAGGCGCCGCAGCTCGGCGTGCGCAAGCTCGACGTCGTCCGGGTGGACCAGGGTCACGGCGTCGATGCCGATGAGGTCGGCCGGGCGGTAACCCAGCAGGCGCTCCACCGCCGCGCTCGCGAACCGGACGTGCGCCTGCCCGTCGACGAGGAGGATCGCGTCCCAGCCCTCCTGCACGAGCTTGCGGAACCGCTCCTCGCTCGCCCGCAGCGCCTCTTCGGCAACCATGCGCGCCGTCACGTCCTGCACGGTGCCCAGCGACCGCACTGGCCGGCCAGCGGCGTCGTAGGTGGTCGCGCCGCGCTCGTGCAGGTGCTTCACCCGGCCGTCCGGCATCAGCAACCGGTGGGTGATGACGTAAGGGCTCCCGTCGCGGACGGAGCGCGCATAGGCCGCGTCCACCGCCGCCCGGTCGTCCGGGTGAACGAGGGAGAGGAAGTTCTCGTAGGAGGCGGCGAACCGATCCGGTTCGACCTCGAAGATCTCGTAGATCTGCGGTGACCAGTAGAGACGGTTCTCGATCAGGTCGAGGTCCCAGCAGCCGATGCCAGCCACCCGCATCGCCTCCTCCATGCGCGCCGCGTGGGCCTCGATCGCCCGGCAGCACGCGGGGATGTCGGACTCGGATGGGGTCGGGTCAGCGGGAACAGGTGTCGTTTCCATGGGGCGGCCGGTTGACGCGCGTCGCTCTCCCCCTCGCGGGGCTGGAGTGCTAACGGCAGCGGGGGCACGGCCTTGAGCGGCAGACCCTGTCAACCGGGACAGCGGCCAGGCGTTGTCCCTTGCTGGGGCACACCGCCCGACCATCGACCCAGGAGATCGAAAAAATGAAGAGTTCCCGCCGGTTCGCACTGCTGCTCGCCGCGCTCGCGCTCGGCCTCTCGGGCGGCGCCCGGGCCGACGGCGTGGGCAACGCGGTCCTCGGCGGTGTCCTGGGCGCCGCCGCCGGCGCGGTGGTCGGAGACAGCGTCGGCGGGCGTGACGGGGCGATCGTCGGTGGCGCGCTCGGCAGCGCGCTGGGGGTGGCCGTCGCCACCTCGTCCGGCCGCGACCGTTACTACGGCCGACCGGTCTACGTCGCGCCGCGGCCGGCTTACGTCGTGCGGCACCCGGTCTACGTCGTCGAGCGACGGCCGGTGGTGGTGGTCGGGCGCGGCCACGGCCACGGGCACGGGCACGGGCACCACCGCTGGTAGGGCACGGCCGCTCAGGGCCGGACGGCGGCAGCCTCCGGCGGGGCAGTCGTCGCGACCACCGGCGCGCCGCGCGGCAGCAGCGCCGCGAGGTCCGCCCGGTAGCCGCGGATCCGATCGAGCAGCGCCTTGCGCTGGGCCGGCGAGAGCGAGCCGTCCAGCGCGACGACGAGCGCCACGATGCCGCTCCGGGTGGCGGCGACGTCGCGCTCCAGGTCAGCGGGCTGGCCTTCGTGGCGGACCCACCGGCTCTCGAGATAGCGCTCGATCTCCGCCTTGCCCGCCCCGCGCTGCAGCAGCGCAACGAGGCCGTCGGTGCGTCCCTTCCGGTACGCCAGCCAGCGCCCGGCGACGTCGGGCCACGCGCGGACGAGCTCCGCCACGCGCTCGCGCTGTCCGGGCGTCAGATCCCCGGTCCAGTGGGCCAGCTGCTTGCGCGCCGCCTTCGCGCGCTTCGCCAGCCGCGCGTCGCGGGCCGGCAGCACGTAGTCCTCCTCGTACCGGCGATCCCCCGCACGCAGCCGCTCCGCAAGCTGGGCGCGCTGGGCGTCGTCCAGGCCGGCGAGCGCCGCCGCGACGGGCGGCACCGTACCCGCCACCAGCTCGGCGGCGAGGCCCTGCAGGCGACCGAGCAGCGTCTCCACCTCGGTGGGGGTCAGCCCGTCGGACGCGGCCGCCAGCGCCTCGTCGAGAAACTCCACGTAGCGCGGCAGCTCGCGGGTGCGGTGCTGCTCGAGTCGGTTCTTCAGCGCGACCTTGAGCTGGTCGCGCTGCGCCGGGCGCAGTGCGACGTAGTCCTCCGCCTCGTGCAGCAGCCAGAGATCGGCATTCTCGTAGGCGATGCCGACCAGGCTGCAGCCGCCGAGCAGCGCCAGCAGCGCCGCCGCGAGCGCCAGCCGCCAGCGCGACCCCGACGCGCGAAGGACCATCCCCGGCCTAGCCCGGCGGCAGCCGCGCGGTGAGGGCGACGAGCAGCAGGAAGGCGCCGATGCACACGGCGCCGATGCCGCCGAGCAGCAGCGTGCCCGTCTGCAGGCCGCCGACCCAGAAATGACCCAGCGCGCGCGCCGCGACGGCGGCCACCACGACGAGGATGCCGACGACGCCCGCGAGGCGGCCGGCCAGGATCAACAGGTCTACCATCTCCACCTCCGAAGGCGCCGCACGGGGCCTGCCACCATCATGGCAGCGTTCGCGGGGCGGCGAAACGGGAGGGACCGCAATGCCCGACGCCCGCATGGCCGCAACCGTCGCGCTGCTCCTGGCCGTCGCACTGCTGACGTGGCGCGCCGACGCGGTGGCGGGAACCCGGCTCGCCGAGTGCGGCGGCGCGGGCCAGTGCTCCTGCAACATCGCCCAGGCCGTTCCCAGCTGCGACGCCTGGTCCGCCGAGACGGGCGAGCCCTGCGGGATCCTCGGCCTGCAGCGCCGCTGCGTCGCCGTTCCGTGCGGCAGGCCCGGTGAGCGGCCGTGCGTGCCGCTCGTCGACCACAGCCATCCCGACTCGTGCCGACCGGGCCTCTACGCGGACGAAGGCGGGTGCAGCGCGCTCGGCGCCGACGGGTACCCGCCCCGCTGCGGCCACCACGGCCAGGCACCCTGCGGCCTCGCCCTCATCGGCCGCCTCGCGATGCAGGGGGTCGTCGTCACCCCCTGCGTCCCCGGCGCGGTGCTGAAGGACGACGCCTGCGTCGCGATCGGCAGCGACAGCACCGTGCCGCCGTGCGGCGGCCGCGGCGAGCCCGCCTGCACGATCGACCAGCAGCTCGTCCGCCTCACCCGCGCCTGCGAGCCCGGCCTCGAGGAGCTCTATCCGCCGCTCGGCAGCTGCTTCCCGCACGAGGATCTGACGCGGCCGCCGGCGCGCTCCTGGCCGCCCGAGGAGGCGCCGCCGGGGCGGCGCAGCGTCTTCCTGGTGCACGGCATGACCGGTGGTCTCGACAGCTTCTCGCCGGCCTTGGGCGGCTTGGCTGCCGCCCTCGGGGCGCGCGGCCACCGCGTGTTCACCGTGGACTACCACGCCGACGAGGACACGCCCCGCAGCCTCGACCTATACCAGTGGGCCGACGGGCGCTGGCGGCTGCTCGGCGTCCACGGCCGCCCCCTCGCCGGCACGACCCTCAGCATCGGCGACGTGGCGGAAAGCCTGCATCAAGCCATCCTGAAGGCCCCCAGCGGACCCGATGTCGCACTCGTCGGGCACAGCATGGGCGGCCTCGTGGCCCGCACGCTCGTGCACGCGCACTACGACGACCTGCGCCAGGCCGGCCGGCGGATCACCGAGGTCGTGACGCTCGGCACGCCGCACACGGGCGGCGGCTTCGGCATCCCCGACATCACCACGGCGCGCGGCCTGCAGGGTGTGGCGATGTGCTGGGGGTTGCGGGCGATCCGCGACCCGCACCTGCGCCGCGTCAGCTATCAGGCGTGCATGATGGACCGGTGGCACGAGCAGCGGGAACGGCTGCCCCCGGGCCAGACCATCGACGATCGGGACCACCCGCAGATTCGCTGGATCGCCGTCGCGGGCGGCGGCCAGCTGATACTCGACCGATCCATCAACGCGGCCTACGAGCAGGTCCAGGGATGGCTGAACGCCAACCTCGGGCTCGCCCTGGCCGGACAGATCGCGGAGCTCGACAGCGACAGCCTGGTCGCGGTCTCGAGCGCCCTCGGCATCGCCGTCGACGGCTGTCTGCCCCACCGCCACGAGGCGCCGGAACCGGCGCTGTCGCTGCTCGTTCCAGACGGCGACGCCGTCGCACCCCGCCTGCGCCGGACCCTGCGGACGGTGGACGGACAGCCGCGCTACAGCGCCACGTGCTTCCTGCCCGCGTCCGCGTGCGGGACCGGCGGAAGTTGCCCCCACCCTGCCCGGCTCGACCACACCGACCACCGTTACGAGGGCCGACCCGAGGTCGTCGCGTTCGTCGTTGCGGCGTTGACGCCGGACGGAGCGAAGGACGCCGCCCGCAAGGAGGCGGCGGGGCGGCGCCGGTGACGGCGGTTTCTCGGTCCGCCTCGCGTGCCCCGCGGACGATTGCGGTCTGATGCGGCGAGGGCCGCGGGACGGCTGATGGTGCCCGGGGCCGGACTCGAACCGGCACGGATTGCTCCAGCGAATTTTAAGTCCGCTGCGTCTACCGATTTCGCCACCCGGGCGGGACGGGGCGAGGCAAGCCTATCAAAGCGGCGGCGTCAGAGCCCGAGCTCGCGCCAGCGGCGCTCGATGCGCTGCACCGAGACCGGGTGGGCGGTGCCGAGCTCCTGCGCGAACAGCGACACGCGCAGTTCCTCGAGCAGCCAGCGGATCTCGTCGAGACGGCCGTCCGCCCGCCCGGCGCGCTCGGCCTGCGCCGCGCGCTCGCGCCACTGCGCGTCGATCGCCGCCATCTCGCCCATGCGCTGCTGGTCGCGCGTCACGCCGAACTGCAGCTTCTCGAGCCGCTTCGCGAGCGCGCCGAGGTAGCGCGGGAGCTCGACGAGCCGCTCCCACGGGGTCGCGAGCAGGAAGCCGCGCCACACGAGGCGGTCGAGCTGGGCCTGCGCGTCGCGCGCGCTCGGCAGCCACGCCGGCGGGATGCGCCCCGCGAGCGCCTGGCGCACGGCCTGGTAGCGCTCGAGGATCGCCGCCGCCAGCGCGCCGACCTCCTGCACGACGGCGGACAGTCGCTCCTGGCCCGCCGCGAGACAGGCCTCGAAGGCGTCGCGGTCGCGCGGCAGCGGGCCGTCGCCGAGAAAGGTCCGGTCGAGGATCAGCCCGACCAGCTCGTCGGCGAGCTCCCGATCGGCGCCCCCCGCCGCGGGGCGCGGCGCCTTGGCGTACTGCAGCCGCATCCGCTCGAGTCCCGGCAGGCCGCGCTTCGTCTCGCGCAGCTCGCGCCCGAGCCGCAGGGCGAGCAGCCGGCGCAGCCCCGCGCGGTGCGCGGCCAGGGCGCGGTCCGCCGCGTCGAGCACCTCGACCGCGACGCTGTCGCCGTGGTCGACGAGCGCGGGGTAGCCGCGCAGCCGCACGCCGCCACGCCGCATCTCGACGGTCTCCGGCAGCGGGTCCACCGTGAAGTCCTTGAGGCCCGCGCGCTCGATCCCGGCGCGCGGCAGCCGCTGCGCCGCGCCGGCGGCGCCGGCGTGGCGGCGCTTGAGCGCGGCCAGGTCGCGGCCCGCCTCGATCGTCGCGCCTTCGCCGTCCACCACGCGAAAGCGCATGCGCAGGAAATCCGGCAGCGCGGCCTCGTCCCAGGCGTCCTCCGGCACGTGCACGCCGCCGCGCCGGGAAAGCTCGGCGCCGAGCGCCTGGACGAGCGGCGTGTCCGCGGGGCGCAGCGCCCGGCGGCAGTGCGTCGCGACGTCCGGCACCGGCACGAAGTGCCGGCGCAGACCCTTCGGCAGGCCGCGGATCAACGCGACGATCTTCTCGTGCAGCAGGCCGGGCACCAGCCAGCTCGCGCGGCCCTCGCTCACCTGCGCGAGGATCTCGACGGGCACGACCAGCGTCACGCCGTCGGCCTCGTCGCCCGGCTCGAAGCGGTACTCGAAGGGCAGCGCGAGGCCGTCGAGGTCGAGGTGGTCGGGGAACTGCGCGGCATCGGCGTCGAGCGGCTGGCGCAGCAGGTCCTCGAGCCGCAGGTGGAGGAGCTTGGGCTGCGTCGCGCTCGCCTGCCGCAGCCACTGCTCGAACTGCGGCGTCGAGTAGACGTCCTCCGGCACGCGCGTCGCGTAGAAGGCGTAGAGCGCCTCCTCGTCGACGAGGATGTCGCGCCGCCGCGACTTCGCCTCGAGGTCGTGCACGTAGGCGATGAGGTCCTGGTTGTGCCGCCAGAACGGGGCGCGCGTCTCGAAGTCCCCATCCACCAGCGCGGAGCGCAGGAAGATCTCGCGCGCCTGCGCGGGGTCGATCGGCCCGAAGTTGACCTTGCGCCGCGGCACCAGCGTGAGGCCGAACAGGCTCACCTTCTCGTAGGCGGCGACCTGGCCCCTGCCCTTCTCCCAGTGCGGCTCCGACCAGCTGCGGCTCACCAGGTGGCCGGCCGCCGCCTCCACCCACTCGGGCTCGATGCGCGCCGCGGTGCGCGCGTAGAGCTTCGTCGTCTCGACCAGCTCGGCGGCCATCACCCACTTCGGCGGCCTGCCGTGCAGCCCGGACCCGGGGAAGACCTGGAAGCGCAGACCGCGCGGGGCGAGGAACTCGCGCGTCTTGCCCTGCTCGCGGCAGCCGACCTGCGTCAGCAGGCCGGTCAGCAGCGCCCGGTGCAGCTGCTCGTAGGTCGCCTCGGCGGCTTCCTCGCGCAGCCCCATCTCGTGCAGCTCGCCGCGCAGCTGCTGGTGGACGTCGTGCCACTCGAGCACGCGGCTCGGCGACAGGAAGTGCGCCTGGCACAGCTCACGGAACTTGCGCCGCGAGAGGTGCGCGCGACCCTCCTCGAGGAAGGCCCAAAGCCGCAGGAAGCCGACGAAGTCCGACTCCTCGTCGCGGTGCAGCGCGTGCGCCTGATCGGCGAGCTGCTGGCGCTCGATCGGACGCTCGCGCGGGTCCTGCACCGACAGCGCGGCGGCGACCACCAGCACCTCGCGCAGGCAGCGCCCGTGCGCGGCCGCGTAGATCATCCGGCCGATGCGCGGGTCGACCGGCAGGCGCGCGATCTGGCGGCCGAGCCGCGTGACCTGCCGCTCGCGGTCGACCGCGCCGATCTCCTCGAGCAGGCGGTAGCCGTCGCGCACCGCGCGCGGGTCCGGCGGGTCGAGGAACGGGAACCGCCCGACGTCGCCGAAGCCGAGGATCTGCATCTGCAGGATCACGGCCGCGAGGTTGGTCCGCAGGATCTCGGGCTCGGTGTAGTCCGCCCGCGCGGCGTAGTCCTCCTCGTCGTAGAGGCGGATGCACACGCCCTCGGCGACGCGGCCGCAGCGGCCCTTGCGCTGCTCCGCGCTCGCCTTCGCGACGCGCTCGACCGGCAGGCGCTGCACCTTGGCGCGCGGGCTGTAGCGGCTGATGCGGGCGTAGCCGGCGTCGACCACGTGGCGGATGCCCGGCACGGTGAGCGAGGTCTCGGCGACGTTGGTCGCGAGCACGACGCGCCGCTGGCCCGACGGCTGGAAGATGCGGGCCTGCTCGGCCGGCCCCTGCCGAGCGTAGAGCGGCAGCACCTCGGTCAGCGGCAGGCGGTGCTTGCGCAGCGTCTCGGCGGTCTCGCGGATCTCGCGCTCGCCCGAGAGGAAGACGAGGACGTCGCCGCGGGACACGTCCGACAGCTCGTCGATCGCCGCGACGATCGCGGTCTGCATGGCCTCGTCGCGCTCGGCCGCGCCCGGCTCCGCCGGCGGCCGGTACCGCACCTCCACGGGGTAGGTGCGGCCCGAGACCTCGACCACCGGCGCGTCGTCGAAGTGCCGCGCGAAGCGGCCCGGGTCGATCGTCGCCGAGGTGATGACGAGGCGCAGCTCGGGCCGCTTCGGCAGCAGCAGCTTGAGGTAGCCGAGCAGGAAGTCGACGTTGAGGCTGCGCTCGTGGGCCTCGTCGACGATCAGGGTGTCGTACTCGGCGAGGAAGCGGTCGCGCTGGATCTCCGCGAGCAGGATGCCGTCGGTCATCAGCTTGATGCTGGTCTCCGGCGCCACGTGGTCCCGGAAGCGGACCTTGTAGCCGACGGTCGTGCCGAGCGCACGGCCCAGCTCGGCGGCGATGCGGCCGGCAAGGCTGCGCGCGGCGATGCGCCGCGGCTGCGTGTGACCGATGCGACCGTGCACGCCGCGCCCCTGCGCGAGACAGATCTTCGGCAGTTGCGTCGACTTGCCGGATCCGGTCTCGCCACACAGCACGATCACCTGATGCTGGGCGATGAGCGCGCCGAGGCGCTCGGCGTGCGCAGTGATGGGCAGCTCGGGCGGAAAGGCAGGCACCGGCAGCCGCTCGCGGCGCAGCGCGACGACCGAACGGGAGCGCGCGATGGCGGCGCCGAGCTCGGCGAGCGGCGCGGAGACGTCTTCGCCGCGGCGGGCGAGCGTGGCGAGGCCGCGCAGGCGCCGACCGAGCCGGTGCCGGTCGGCGAGCAGGCAGTCGTCGAGGACGCCCGCGTCAGGGAGCGCCGGCGCCGTCACGCCGGCGGGGCCGCGCCGCGGCCCTCCCCCGCCGCGCGCGCGATCAGTGCCCGCCGCCCTTGAGCGCGGCGGCCAGGCCTTCGCACACGTCCTTCGCGTCGCCGAAGATCAGCGCGCAGTTGTCCTGGTAGAAGAGCAGGTTGTCCACGCCGGAGTAGCCGGGACGCATCGAGCGCTTGACGAAGTAGACCTGCCGCGCCTTGCCGGCCTCGAGGATCGGCATGCCGTAGATCGGGCTCGACGGGTCGGTCTTGGCCGCCGGGTTGACGACGTCGTTGGCGCCGATCACCAGCGCCACGTCCGTGGTCGCGAACTCCGGGTTGATCTCGTCCATCTCGAGCACGCGGTCGTACGGGATGTCGGCCTCGGCGAGCAGCACGTTCATGTGACCCGGCATGCGGCCGGCCACCGGGTGGATCGCGAACTTCACCGCGACGCCGCGCGCCTCGAGCAGCTCCATGAGGTCCTTGAGCGCGTGCTGGGCCTGCGCCACCGCCATGCCGTAACCGGGGACGACGATGACCTTGCCCGCGTCCTCCATCCAGTAGATCGCGTCCTCGACCGACGCCGACTTGACGCCCTGCTGCGCGGCCTGCGCCGCCGCGTTCGTGTCGCCGCCGCTGCTCTCGGTCCCGAACCCGCCGAACACGACGTTCAGGATCGAGCGGTTCATCGCCTTGCACATGATGAAGGAGAGGATCGCGCCCGAGAACCCGACGAGCGCGCCGACGATGATCAGCAGCTCGTTCTTGAGCGTGAAGCCGGTCGCCGCCGCGGCCCACCCCGAGTAGCTGTTCAGCATCGAGATGATCACCGGCATGTCGGCGCCGCCGATCGGGATGATCAGGGTGACGCCGAGCACGAAGGCGAGCACGGTCATGAGCGCGAGCGACACCGCGCTGCCCGTCATGGCGAAGTGCACGCCGAGCGCGACCGTGACCAGGCCGATCAGCGCGTTGAGCGCGTGCTGGCCCTTGAACACCACGGGCTTGCCCGAGATGAGGCCCTGCAGCTTCCCGAAGGCGATCACCGAGCCGGTGCAGGTGATGGCGCCGATGATGACGCCGGCCGAGAGCTCGGTCATCAGCAGCGCGTCGACGGCGCCGCCGGCCTTGTGGTTGAGGAAGGTGCCGATGGCGACGAGGACGGCCGCGAGGCCGACGAAGCTGTGCAGCGCGGCGACGAGCTGCGGCATCGCGGTCATCTGGATGCGCAAGGCGACGACCGCGCCGATCACCGCGCCGGCGCCGACGCCGGCGGCGATGAGCCCGTAGTTCTTCACCCCCGAGCCGAGCAGGGTGGCGGCGATCGCGATCGCCATGCCGATCATGCCGTAGTAGTTGCCGCGCCGCGCCGACGCGGGGTGCGTGAGGCCCTTCAGCGCGAAGATGAAGAGGACCGCGGAGACGAGGTAGGCGATCGCCTGGACGTTGGGGGAGATTTCCATGCGCGGCGCCTCACTTCCCCTTCTTCTTGAACATGGCGAGCATCCGGTTGGTCACCAGAAAGCCGCCGAAGACGTTGATCGACGCGAGCAGCACGGCGAAGAAGCCGATGATCTCGGCCGCCGTGCCGGCGTTCTCCGCGCCGGTCACGAGCAGCGCGCCGACGATGATGATGCCGGAGATCGCGTTGGTGAGCGCGACGAGCGGCGTGTGCAGCGAGGGCGTGACGCCCCAGATCACCCAGTAGCCGATGAAGCAGGCCAGCACGAAGATGTAGAGCGAAACCAGCGTGGCGGTCATGAGTTCGGTTCTCCCGTCGCGGGGCGTGGTGCCCGTGGGGTCAGGCCGGGGCCCGCACCAGCGCGGCGCGGGTGATCTCGTCGGCGTCGAAGTCCTTGAGCACGGGGCCCGCGTCGCCCTTGCCCGTCATGATGTCGAGCAGGTTGGCGAGGTTGCGGGCGTAGAAGCTGCTCGCGTCGGAGGGCACGAGGGCCGGGTAGTTGGTGATGCCGACCAGCGTGACGTCGTGCTTCACCACGACCCGGTCCTTCTCGGTCAGCGGGCAGTTGCCGCCGGTCGCCGCGGCGAGGTCCACGATCACCGAGCCGGCGCGCATGCGCTGCACCACCTCCTCGGTGACGAGCACCGGCGCCGGCCGGCACGGGATGAGCGCGGTGGTGACGATCACGTGGGCCTTCGCGAGCTCGTCCGCGAGCATCGCCTGCTGGCGCGCCTTTGCCTCGGCCGACAGTTCCTTCGCGTAGCCGCCGGCGCCGGACCCGCTCTCGCCGACGTCGATGTCGATCGGCTTCGCGCCGAGCGAGAGGATCTGCTCGCGCGTCTCCGGTCGCACGTCGTAGGCGTGGACGTCGGCGCCGAGGCGGCGCGCGGTGGCGATCGCCTGCAGGCCCGCGACCCCGGCGCCGAGGACGACGAGCCGCGCGGGCTTGGCCGAGCCGGCCGAGGTCATCATCACCGGCAGGAAGCGGCCGTAGTGCGCCGCCGCTTCGATCACGGCGCGGTAGCCCGCGATGTTCGCCTGGGACGAGAGCGCGTCCATGGACTGGGCGCGCGAGATGCGCGGGA
>JALORY010000100.1 GCA_025458675.1 Gammaproteobacteria bacterium
GCGATCCGCCCGAACACCTATCTCGCCCTCGCGGTGGCCGCCGCCGTGGGGGGCGAGGGGCCCGCCGCGGTGACGGCCGCGATCGTGCTGGTGATTCCCGCCGTCAACGTGCTCAGCGTGGTCGCGGTGACCCGCTACGCCGGCGCGTCCGGCGCGACGCGCGGCGCGGCGGCGGCCGTGGCGCGCAACCCGCTGATCCTGTCGAGCCTCGCGGGTCTGCTCGCCGGCCGGCTCGGGCTCGAGCTGCCTGGGGCGCCGGGCGCCGTCGTCGAGTTGCTCGCCCGTCCCGCGCTGCCGCTCGGCCTGCTCGCCGTCGGCGCGGCGCTGCAGCCGCGGACGCTGCGCGACGCGCGGAGCCGGGCGGCCTGGTCGGTCCTCGGCAAGCTGGTGGTGATGCCGCTGCTCGCCGGGGCCCTGTGCGCCGCGGTGGGACTCGCGGGCGCGCCGGCAGTCGCGCTCGTGGCGTACGCGGGCATGCCGGCGTCCCCCTCGTCCTACGTGCTCGCGCGCGAGCTCGGCGGCGACGCCGACCTGATGGCGGCCCTGATCACCGCCCACACGATTGCGTCGGCCGCGACGCTGCCGGCCGTGCTCGCGCTCGGCGCGTGGCTGCTCGGTGCCTAGTGGCCGCCGACGAGCTCGTCGAAGCGGCGCTTGACGGCCAGCTCGCGCTGCGCCTCCGCCTCTGCCTCGGTCGCGATCGCCGGGGAGTCCTCCCACAGCCCCGTCGCGCGGTCGAGCACGGCGAAGCGGTACTGCCGGCCGACCTTGAACGGCTTGGTGACCTCGCGCCCGGCCTGCTCCAGCGCCGCGAGGCGGCTCGCCGGTGCCCCGGCCGCGGCGGGTGCTTCGCCCCGCGTTCGCGACGCGGCGTCGCCGAGGGTGAAGCGGACGTCCTGGATCTCGCCGGCGGAGTCGATCTCGACGGTCTCCACGTCCGGCAGCCGGGCGAGGATGTAGCCGGCCATCAGCCGGCCGAGCTGCTCGTTCTCGTTCTCGATCGCCGTGACGAGCTTGTTCGCGGCGATCTGGCAGCGCTGCTCGGTCGTGGGCCAGGGCACCCACTCGCGCCCCATCTGCCAGCCGCCGTCCATGTCGCGGTCCATCCGCGCGTAGAAATCCTCGCCGCCGCGCACGATCACGTCGGGGACGTTGAGGGTGATCACCTGGTCGTCGAGGATGACCTTGAGCAGCATGGCGCGCGATCCTGCAGGCGGAGGCCCGGATTCTAGCAGAGCGGTGCGGCCCGTCCGGCGGCGCGCGGCTATAGTGGGGACGCCCACGCGCCCGGGAGGTGTCGCATGCTGCTGACGATCGCCGGCCTGCTGAACCAGGCCCAGCTCGCGAAGATCCACGAGTCCCTCGCGGGCGCCGCCTTCGCCGACGGCCGGCTCACCGCCGGGCGCGCGGCCGCGCGCGTCAAGCACAACGAGGAGCTGCAGCCCGACGCCGCGGTGCATCAGCGCATAAACCGGATCGTCATGAGCGCGCTGGGGCACCACGCGGCGTTCAAGAGCGCGGCGCTGCCGCACCGCATGGCGGACTTCATCGTCGCCCGCTACCACCCCGGCATGACCTACGGCGATCACGTCGACGACCCGATCATGGGCGCGGCGGGACCGCGCTTCCGGACCGACGTGTCGATGACCCTGTTCCTCAATCCGCCCGAGACCTACGACGGCGGCGAGCTCGTCATCCGCACGCCCTTCGGCGACCGCGACGTGAAGCTGTCGGCCGGCGACGCGGTGGTGTATCCGTCGGCGAGCGTGCACCGCGTCGCCCCGGTGACGCGCGGCGAGCGCCTCGTGCTGCTCACCTGGATCCAGAGCTACGTGCGGGACGCCGCCCGGCGCGAGCTGCTGTTCGAGCTGGACCGCGCCCGAGAGGCGCTGCTCGCCGCTGATCCGGACGCCGACACCACGAAGTACGTGGACCGGTCGTACGCGAACCTGCTGAGAATGTGGGCGGATCTCTAGGGGCGGTGGTGGGCGCGTCTTGACCTGAGCGGACCGTCAGCGGCAGGGATGCCGCTGTCGAGCCTACACGGACGTATTCACGGCGTGTCCGCGCGGGTCATGCGCGGCCACCACCGGCGACACATGCAGAAACGGCGGCCGAAGCCGCCGTTCTCGCCGCGCGAAGCTGCGGGGACCGGATCAGTAGCCGCCCTTGCGCCGCGACTCGGGGAGGCCCGCGATCTTGCCCGCCTGCTTCGACGGCTTGCCCGGGAAGAGGTCGTACGCCTCCTTCGAGCTGATCTTGCGGCCCCACTTCTCGCCGAGGAACTTGTTGATCTCGCGGTCGTTGGGCTGGTGGCCGTTCTCGTTGACGTAGGCGTCGCGCAGGAAGTGGATCAGGTCCCAGTGCTCCTGCGTGAGCTCGAGCCCCTCGTCCTTCGCGATGGCGAGCGCCACGTCCTCGTTCCACTCGTTGATGTCGACCAGATAGCCGTTGGCATCGGTCTCGACGGTCTTGCCATTGATCTCGTAGCCCATGATGTCCCTCCTGTCTGCTCAGTGGTGTCGAAATCCGTGATCCGCGGGGTGGCGCGGATTCTAGCCAACTCCCGAAAGCTCAGTCATCCTGCGCGCCGCGCACGGAGTCGATCCCCTTGTGCGGGATGAACAGGCCGCAGCCCATGCGGCGCAGGGGGCCGAGGCCGCGCTGCTGGAGCCGCACCGCCTGCTCGGGCTCGAGGTCTGCGACCATCAGGCTGCGGGTGGCCACGGGGCCGTCGGGCGTGTGCAGCAGGGTGGTCTTGCCGCAGAGGGCGCGGCGCAGCCGGATATCCAACGCCGCGAGCTCGGTGGCCGTGCGGGCGAGGAAGGCGTCCTCGCGCTCGTCCGCGGCCTGCGCGACCACGTAGCGCGCGTGCAGCGTCCCCTGCTTGCTGAGCAGCCTGGTGTGCGCCTCGCCCACGACGAGCCTGCAGCCCGCCACGTCGAGCACCGTTCCCGGGAGGCTGCCCATCAGCCGGTCGGCGACCGTTTTCGGCGCCCGGATGGCGAGCCGCGTGCGGCGCGACAGCCGCAGCCGCTCGGCCGTGCCGTGGGCCGGCCGCTCCCAGCCGTTCTGCGAGCCGGCGACGTGCACCGTGTGGACGCCGACGCCCTCGGCGTCCGCGAGCCACGGCGCTGCCCCGACGACCGCCGTGGAGAGCGCGTGCGCGTGGTCCACCGGCAGCTCGCGGCAGTCGATCGCGAACACGACGTCGACGACGTCGTCCGGGACCTGGAAGTCGGCGGGTCGTTGCGGCTCCTGCCAGTACATGTCAGCGGTCTCCGAGCGAGGCCTGGATCGCCTCGCGGTCGATCCACCAGTCGTCCTGGACCAGGACGTCGACGACGTTGCGCAGGCGCACCAGGAATTTGTCCGGCTCGTCCAGCTCGAGCCGGCGCACCCAGTCCTCGAACTGCGCCTGATCGTCGACTTTGCCGTGGCGGCGCGCGACGCGGCCGAGCAGCTGGTTGGCGAAGAAGACGAGCCGGTCGCGCTCCGTGCCCGCCGGGGCGCGCAGATCGGCGAGGAAGGCGGCGGCGGCCGCCGCCACCGCGGCGCCGTCCGCGTCGTCGGGCGTGTCGTCCACCACGTGGCTCAGCAGGTGGACCGAGACCTCAGGGTCGATCGGGAAGGTCACGCCGAGCCAGATGCCCTGGCCCAGGGCGGCGAGCGAGCCGGGCTGCTCCGTCTGGTAGAGGACGTCGCACGCGTCGGCGGCCTCCTCCCAGGCCTGCGCGTCGGCAAAGGCCGCGAACGCCAGCCGGCCGATCGGCCAGGCCTCCGCCCCGCGCCCCAGCACCTGCAGCGCCCTGGCCATCTCGAGCTGCACGCCGGCCCGCGCCAGCGGCGTGGCCGACTCCGGCAGGCGGGCGAGCTGCGTCCGCAGCTCGGCGAGCCGGCCCTCCAGCTCAGCGAGCTGGCCGAGGTCGTTCATCACGGACGCGGCCCGGGAGTCGAAGAGCGGGTCGGATTCGGTGGCCATGGGCGGTGCTCCGGTGCGGTCAACGGCGGTTCGGGCTGGAGAATGCGGCCTCCAGCCGGTCCTCCCAGTTCTCGGGCGTGTCGGCGAACGGCGGGCGCACGTCCATGCGGAAAAACCGCTCGCCGCTCCCGGCGTACCCGCGGAGGGCCTCGACGAGCTGGTCGAACGATTCGAGGTCGGGGTTGGCGATCAGGATGTGGCTGAGGTGCAGCATTCGGCGACTCCTTCGGGGCGGTCGCGAGACCATGCCCGGACCGGGGACATGGGCGCTAGGGCCGGCAAAACCAAGGACGCGCGGACCGGTGTCGCGACGCGACATTATTTATTGACCGCTAATATTGGGGCTTAGTAATATTTTTGCAATTTGCGCCCGACCCTCGCGACCGTCCGGCCCGTGCCGGGCGCGCGGCGGGGACGCGGGCGAGGCCGGTTGCCACCGGTGCGGCGAGACGCCGGGGCAGGGGACGTCGGCGCCATATCCCGAGTGGGATAGGCGCGGGGGGAAGGGATACCCCCCGAAAGTGGAATACTCCCCTGGTCCCACGGACTGGCAACATTAGCGTTCGTTTATGAGGGGCCGGGTTGCACGCACCCCGGCCGCGGCGCGCGGCTGCAGTCGGTCCGCCCCCTCATGGCGCACACGGTTAACCCGGGCGGTCGCGGCCGGTCCAGGCCCCCGCCGAAGCAGATCAACGCCAATCGAGTCCAGGAGATCTAGCGCTATGGCGATCCAGAAACACGACACCCCGATGCTGGACCAGCTGGAAAGCGGTCCGTGGCC
>JALORY010000046.1 GCA_025458675.1 Gammaproteobacteria bacterium
ATCGGCCCGAGCCGCTCCTCGACGGCCGCGACGACGTCACGCACCGCCGGCTCGTCGGTGACGTCGAGCGGAAAGGCGTGGATGCGCCCGCCGGCGCTGACCGCGGCCAACGCCGCGAGGCGCTCCGCCCGGCGCGCCGAGGCGGCCACCGTCCAGCCCTCCCGCGCGAGGCCGAGGCAGAGGGCCTCCCCGATCCCGGAACTCGCGCCGGTCACCCACGCGACGCGCACCGTCACCGATACCCCCGTGGATCCTGGGCTTGTACAAACTGGCCACCCATCGCGGATAATCCCTGTACCGACCTTGTACGAGACCGAGCATGAGCGCGATCGACGCCGCCGAGGCCCTCTACCCCATCCGCACGGTCTCGAGCCTCACCGGCGTGCACCCCGTGACGCTGCGCGCCTGGGAGCGGCGTTACGGCCTCATCCGCCCGCACCGCACGCCGAAGGGCCACCGCCTCTACACGCAGGCGGATATCGATCTCATCCGGGAGGTCATCGGGCTCCTCGGCACCGGCATCTCGATCGCGCAGGCGAAACAGCGCGTTGGCAACGCCCCGCGGATCGCGACCGAGCCCCGCGCGGCGGAGGGCGGCGCCTGGGAGGGTTACCAGCGCCGCATGGCCCGCGCGGTGGAGGCCTTCGACGAGACCGGCCTCGAGGCCGCGTACGCCGAGGCCCTGTCGCTCTACCCCGTCGATCTCGTCACGGAACACCTCGTCAACCCGCTGCTCCGGCTGCTCGGCGAGCGCTGGGAGGGACGGCCCGGCGGGATCGCGGAAGAGCACTTCTTCGCCACCTATCTGCGCAACAAGGTCGGCGCCCGCCTCCACCACCTGGCCGGACAGCGCCCGCGCCGGCGGGTGCTCGCGGCCTGCCTGCCGGGCGAGCACCACGAGCTCGGGCTGCTGCTCTTCTGCCTGGCGGCGGCCAACCACGGCATCGGCTTCGTCATCCTCGGGGCCGACACGCCGCTGGCCGAGGTCGCGCACGCGCAACGTCGCGCGGGCTGCGCGGCCATCCTGCTGTCCGGCTCCGGCGACCCCGGCCTCGCGCTCCTCGCCGACCTGCGCGCCCTCGTGGAGGCCAGCCGTGTCCCCGTCCTCGTCGGCGGGCGCACGGCGGCGGCGCACGGCGCCGCGATCGAGGCCACCGGGGCGGCCTCCCTCGGCAGCGACGTGGCCGGCGCGCTGCGCCGGCTGCCGGCGCTGGTCGCAAGCGCCGCCTGAGCGACGGATCGCCACGCGCGTCAGACCAGGGCGAGCGCCGCCCAGGTGCCGAGCAGCAGGCTGGCGACCGCACCAGTCAACCGCGCTCGCAGCCGCAGATAGCCGCCCGCCGCTGGCTCGCGGCGCAGCAGCTGCCGGTCCATCACGTACACCTCGACGAAGGCGAGCACCTGGATCGGCACCGCCCAGGCGAATGGCAGGGCCAGCGTGGCCCAGCCGACGACGGCCGGCAGCACGCCCCAGAACGCAACCATCGGCGCCTGCTCGAGGGTGCCCCGCTCGAGCAGCCGGCCCCAGTGCACGGCGCCCAGGAAGGAGAGGATGACGGCGCCGTAGCCAACCGTGAGACGCGCCGCGAGGTCCCGCGCCCCGCCCTCGCCGGCAAAGGCGACGACGAGCAGTCCGACGAGGAAAGGCACGACGCCGCCGTAGCCGAGCAGGCTTTGCAGCCGGTCGGCGGAGATCGACTGCCGCCGGGCGGCGTCGCGCTGCGTCACCGGGTGCCGTCGCAGCTCCGCCTCGCCACCGACGAACTGCCCGTCGACGAACACCTGCGGCAGCGTCTCCCAGCCGGTGAACGCCTGCAGGGCGTGGAAGCGCTCGCGGTCCCGGTGCGAGCCCATGGACAGCACGACGGTCCTGTACGCGACGCCGCGACGCCCGAGCAGGCCGACCAGCTCGCGCACGTCGGTCACGGGGGACTGATACACGACCACGCGGGCCGCAGCCAACTCACTGAAGAAAGGCGTCGTCGCGGTTCCCGAGACGACGGGGGATGACATCGTGGCGTTCACAGGACCTCCTCTATCGCGCGTACGAGGCGCGGATCGTCGGGCTCGACCGCGCTGGGGAAGCTGCCGACGAGTCGGCCCTGCCGGTCGAGCAGGTATTTGTGGAAATTCCACCGCGGGTACTCGCCGGCCAGTTCGCCCAGGGCGCGGTACAGCGGCGAGGCAGCCGGCTGCGCGGCGCGCGTCTTCTCGTACATGGGGAACTGGACGCCGTAGGTGAGCCTGCAGAAATCCTGGATTTGAGCCTCGGTCCCCGGGTCCTGCGCCCCGAAATCGTTGGACGGCATCCCGAGAACCGCGAAGCCGCGCGCGTGGTAGCGCGCGTGGAGCGCCTCCAGGCCTTCGAACTGCGGGGTGAAACCGCACTTGCTCGCGGTGTTGACGATCAGGACGACCTTGCCGGCGTGCCGGTCGCAGAGCCGTTCCGGCTCGTTCGAGCCGAGCGGCCGCAGCGTGAAGTCGAGCGTGGGCGGGCAACCCCAGACCGACGGCGCGGCGAGCAGGAGGACGGCGGCGATTCTCATGGTTCCCCCTTGGAGGACGTCGACATTGACCTTATTGTACACATCGTGTACATGTTTGTACACGTACTGTACATACCGAGGGAGCGAACGTGGAGCGGAAGCGGCTGGCGGTGATCGGTGCTGGCGTGGCGGGCCTGGGGGCGGCGTGGCTGCTCTCGCGGCGCCACGAGGTGCGTCTGTACGAGCGGGAGCGGGCCCTCGGCGGGCACTCGCACACCGTCGCGGTCGACTCGCCCCACGGCGAGCTGGGGGTGGACACGGGCTTCGTGGTCTACAACGAGCCGAACTACCCGCAGCTCACCGCGCTGTTCGCGCACCTCGGGGTCGAGACCCAGGCGACGGACATGTCCTTCGCGGCGTCCATCGACGACGGCCGCGTCGAGTACGCCGGCTCCGACCTCAACACGCTCTTCGCCCAGCGGGCCAACCTGGTGAGTCCCGCCTACTGGGGGATGTTGCGCGACATCCTGCGGTTCAACCGCGACGCCAAGCGATCGCTGCGCACGGGCGACGCGGACGGCCTCGACCTCGGCGCCTATCTCGCCCGCGGCGGCTACGGCGAGCGGCTCGTCGAGCACTACCTGCTGCCGATGGCTGCGGCGATCTGGTCTTGCCCCACGGCGACGATGCGCGCCTTTCCCGCGTCGGGGTTTCTTCGCTTTTTCGCCAATCACGGGCTCCTGGACGTCGTCGGGCGGCCGCAGTGGCAGACCGTGACCGGCGGCAGCCGGCGCTACGTCGAGAAGCTCGCCGCCCGACTCGACGGGCGGTTCGTCGTCGGTCACCCGGCGACGCGGGTCTCGCGCCAGGGCGACGGCGTGTGGGTGACGGCCGGCGACGGCTCGCGCGAGCGTTACGACGGGGTCGTCCTGGCCTGCCACGCCGACGACGCCCTGCGCCTCATCGATCGCCCCCTGCCGAACGAGCGCGCCGTCCTCGGCCGCTTCCGCTACCAGCAGAATCGAACCCTGCTGCACTGCGACGCGACCCTGATGCCGCGCCAGCGGCGCGTCTGGTCGTCCTGGAACTACCTCGCGCAGACCCGGCGGGGGGCGACGGAGCGGGTGTCGGTGACCTACTGGATGAACCGTCTCCAGGGCCTGCCAGGGGACCGACAGTACTTCGTGAGCCTCAACCCCCTGCGCGAGCCGTCTCCGGCGGAGGTCGTCGCGGAGATGACCTACGACCACCCGGTGTTCGACGCCGACGCGGTGCGGGCGCAGCCACTGCTCGACGGCCTGCAGGGGCGCGACCGCCTCTGGTTCTGTGGCAGCTACGCCGGCTACGGCTTCCACGAGGACGCGTTCGCCTCGGCGGTGCGCGTCGCCGCGAGGCTGGGTGCGAGCACCCCGTGGGCGACGCCGTCGACGGCGGCCGACGACGACGCGCCCGTCGCCCGGGCCGCCGCGTCGTGAGCCCCGCGGCCTGGCTCTATGCCGGGGAGGTGATGCACCGGCGGCTGTTCCCCGTGGACTACCGGTTCAGCTACCGCGTGTTCAGCCTGCTCCTCGACGTCGACCGGCTCGACGAGGCCGGCCGGGCCTCCCGCCTCTTCTCGCACAATCGCTTCAACCTGGTGTCGTTCCACGACGCCGATCACGGTCCGCGGGACGGCACGCCGCTGCGGCCGTGGATCGACGGCGTGCTGCGCCGGTTCGGCATCGACCTCGAAGGCGGCCCGATCGCCCTGCTGTGCCTGCCGCGCGTCCTCGGCTTCGGCTTCAACCCGCTCGCGATCTGGTACTGCCGGCACCGCGACGGGAGCCTGCGCGCCGTGCTGCTCGAGGTGTCGAACACGTTCGGCGAACGGCACGGCTACCTGCTGCACGACGCCGGGGCCGAGATGGCCTGGCCGGTGCGCAAGGCGCGGCAGAAGGAGTTCCACGTCTCGCCCTTCGTCGCCATGGAGGCCGAGTACCGGTTCCGGCTCGCCGAGCCGGCCGAACGGCTCGAGGTCGGCATCCGCGAATTCCAGAGCGGTCGGCTCATGCTGGTCGCGGCGCAGGTGGCGGAGCGCAGGGCGCTGACGACCGCCACGCTCGCGCGCGCGGTGCTCGCCGTGCCGCTCCAGACCTTCAAGGTCCTCGGGATGATCCACTGGCAGGCCCTGAAGATCTGGCTCCGGGGCGCCCCATTCCACCGCAAGCCGGCGCCGCCGGCGCAGGAGGTCAGCTGATGCAGCTCGAAAACATTCGGACCGGCGTGCCGGCCGACAGCCCGACCGCCGGCCCGGCCGCCGGCTGGATCCTCTCCGTCCTGCGCCGCCTGCGCCAGGGGCGGCTCGACGTCACGCTGCCCGGCGGCGAGACGCAGGCCATCGTGGGCGAAGAGCCCGGCCCGCAGGGCGAGCTGGTCCTCCACCGCCCGGTGCGGCTGGCGCTGCGCCTGCTCGCCCGCGGTGACCTCGGCCTCGGCGAGGGCTTCGTCGCCGGCGACTGGGACGCGCGGCGGCCGGCCGACACGCTCGGCGTCCTCGCGCTCAACGAGACCGCCTTCCGCGTCGCGCGCGGGCGGCTCGCGCGCCTCGCCGACCGCCTGCAACACCGGTGGCGGCGCAACGACCGGCGCGGCAGCCGGCGCAACGTCGCCGCGCACTACGACCTCGGCAACGACTTCTACCGCCTCTGGCTCGATCCGGGGATGACGTATTCGGCGGCGCTCTTCGCCGAGCCCGGGGAACCGCTGGAGCAGGCCCAGGGGCGAAAGTACGACGCCGTCCTCGACCGGCTCGGGGCGCGGCCGGGGGAGCACGTGCTCGAGATCGGGTGCGGCTGGGGCGGGCTCGCCGAGCGCGCCGCGCGCCGCGGGCTGCGCGTCACCGGCGTCACGCTGTCCCACGCCCAGCTCGAGTACGCCCGCGCGCGCCTCGAGGCGGCCGGCCTCGCCGACCGCGTCGAGTTGCGCCTGCAGGACTACCGCGACATCGCGGAGACCTTCGACCACGTGGTCTCGATCGAAATGTTCGAGGCGGTGGGCGAGGCGTACTGGCCCGCGTACTTCGCCGCGCTCCGGCGCTGCCTGCGCCCTGGCGGCCGGGCCTCGCTGCAGGTCATCACGATCGCGGAGGACGCCTTCGACGCCTACCGGCGCGACGCCGACTTCATCCAGAAGCACGTGTTTCCCGGCGGCATGCTGCCCGCGGTGAGCGCCTTCGACGCGGCCGCCGCCGACGCCGGCCTCGTGGTGGCGGAGCGCAGCTTCCACGGCACCGACTACGCCGACACCCTGCGCCGTTGGGACGCGGCGTTTCGCGCGCGCGAGGCGCAGATCGACGCCCTCGGCTACGACGCCCGCTTCCGCCGGCTCTGGCGCTACTACCTCGCGTACTGCGAGGCCGGCTTCCGCACGGGACGCATCGATCTCATGCAGGTCGGGCTGACTCGCGCGGACGCCTGACGTGGACGCCACCCGGCCGGGCCGCCTGCTGGCGTACGGCCTCACCGGGCTGCCGCTGGCGGCGCTCGGGCTTCCGCTCTACGTGTACCTGCCCGCCTTCTACGCGGCGGATGTCGGGGTGGCGGCCACCGCGGTAGGCCTCGCACTGCTCGCCGCGCGGCTGTTCGACGTGCTGACCGACCCCCTCGCCGGCTGGCTCAGCGACCGCTGGCCGAGGGGCCCGTGGCGCCGCAAGGGGCTCATGCTCATCGGGGCGCCGCTGCTGCTGCTCGGCATCGAACAGCTGTTCAGGCCGGCCGCCGGCGCGGACGCCGCGACCCTGCTGGGCTGGTCCCT
Organism: Gammaproteobacteria bacterium; assembly: GCA_025458675.1. Lineage (GTDB taxonomy): Bacteria > Pseudomonadota > Gammaproteobacteria > Chromatiales > Chromatiaceae > JALORY01. Next base: position 6,279 of record JALORY010000046.1, read on the forward strand.
CGTCGCCTACCTCGGCTGGACGCTGATCGCCATCCCCTATGCCGCATGGGGCGCCGAGCTCAGCGCGGAGAGCCACGGTCGCACACGGGTCGCGGCCGCGCGCGAGGGCTTCGTGATCGCCGGAACCCTGGCAGCACTGGTGGTTCCGGCGCTCTACGGAGTGGCCGCAGACCCGGCCGGCACGCTGGAGGTGATGGCGCAGTGGCTGTGGCTGGCGCTCCCGGCCGCCCTGCTCGTCACGGTCGCCGCCGTGCCCGCCGTCCCGGCGCGCGACGTGCCGCGGCCGCGCTGGGGCGCAGGCCTGCGGCTGCTCGTCGCAAACCGGCCGATGCGCCGGCTGTTTGCCGCCTACCTTCTGAACGGCACGGCGAACGGCCTGCCGGCGACGCTGTTCCTGCTCTTCGTCGGCCACGTCCTCGCCGCACCCGACCGGACCGGGCTGCTTCTCGCGGTGTACTTCACCGCCGGCGTCGTCGCCCTGCCCGCCTGGGTCTGGCTCGCGCGCCGCCGCGGCAAGCAGGCCGCCTGGAACGCGTCCCTGCTGCTCGCCGCCGTCACCTTCGCGTGGGTCCCGCTGCTCGGCCCCGGCGACGTGACCCTCTTCCTCGTCGTCTGCGCGCTCTCGGGTCTGTCCCTCGGGGCCGACCTCGCGCTGCCCGCGTCGATCCAGGCCGACCTCGTCGAGGCCGACCGGCAGGCGGGCGGCGGCGACCGGGCCGGGCTGCTGTTCGGTCTGTGGGGCACGACGACGAAGCTCGCGCTCGCCCTGGCCGTGGGCATCGCGTTCCCGCTCCTCGACCTGGCCGGGTTCGCCGCAGACCGGCCGGACAACGACGCCGCGTCCCTCACCGTGCTGGCCCTGCTCTACGGCGGCCTGCCCGTCCTGCTCAAGCTCGCGGCGCTCGCCCTGATGCGGCCGCTCGGGCGCCGGGCGACGCCCCTCCCCTCCGACGGAGACGACCATGAATCTGCGAAAGCCGCTGAGCGCATTGGCGCTGGCCGCCCTGATGGTGACCCTGGCCGGGTGCGCCTCCGTGAAGCCTGAGGACTACGCCGGCACCGTCCCGCGGCTGGTGCTCGAGGACTACTTTCTGGGCAAGACGCGGGCCTACGGCGTCTTCCAGGACCGCAGCGGCCGGCTCAAGCGCCACTTCACGGTCGACATCGACGGCCGAATGGAAGGTGACGAGCTCGTGCTGACGGAGGATTTCGTGTTTGCCGACGGCGAGCGCAGCCAGCGCGTGTGGCGGATCCGCCGCCTCGACGAGCACCGCTACGAGGGCCGCGCCGCGGACGTCGCCGGCACGGCGGTGGGCATCGCCTACGGCCAAGCCCTGAACTGGCGGTACGACCTCGACCTCAAGGTCGACGACGCGGTCTACCGCGTGCACTTCGACGACTGGATGTTCCTTCACGAGGACGGCGTGCTCGTCAATCGGGCGGAGATGCGCAAGTTCGGCATCCGCCTCGGCGAGGTCACGATCTTCTTCCAGCGCGCCGACGGTGCGCCACCGGCGAAATAGGAGGCACTCGTGCGACACCCCAAGGTCACCCTCGCGGCCACCGTCCTCGTCGCCACGCTGACGGGAGCGGCGGCGGCGAACGCCCCGAACTTCGAGCCGGTGCTCGACGCCACGACCGGGGCCCTCGCGCTGCGCAGCACCGGCTCCGCGTACTACGCGGGCGTCATCCGCGTCTACGACGCCGCGCTCTACGCCGTGCCTGGCGCGGACCCTGACGCCCTGACCGCCGGCACGGCGTCCCGCTGCCTGATCCTCGCCTACCGGCGCGCCGTGTCCCGCGACCTCATCGTGGAGGCGGCGAACGAGGTGCTCGAGCGCCAGGGGATCGAGGCAGCGGCGCTCGGGGCGCCGCTCGACCAGCTACACGCCGCCTACCGCGACGTGGGGCCGGGCGATCGCTATCGCCTGTGCCACACGCCAGGCGGCGAGGCGGAGCTGGCGCTGAACGGCGAGGTCCTCGCCCGAGTGGGGGGCGACGCGTTCGCGACCGCCTACTTCGGCATCTGGCTGCGCGACGGGGCGATCTCGGAACCGCTGCGGGAGTCGCTGCTCGGGATCCGCTGATCGATCGGCCGTGGCGAAGCGCGGCCCCTCGTCATCGCGGGGCGGCCGTCAGCGCTCGCACTCGGCCAGCCGACGCGCGACCGGCGGCAGCATGCTGACCAGGAACAGGCCGAGGATCAGCAGCACGGCAGACGCGGCGAGGAGGAGTCCGAGATAGCTGCCGGTCACGATCGGCAGGATGCCGATCACCGAGAGCAGCTCGGCCGCGAAGCCGGCCAGGAGCAGCATCGCCGCGAGCAGGATGCCGTAACGGAGCGAGGTGCAGGACAGCATGGCGAAGCCCCTCTGACGCAGTCAATTTGTATATCATCATATACTTATTGACATCCCGCCGAAAGCCCCGTCCGCCACGACGAAAAAAGGGCGTGGCCCGGCACGCGGGCCACGCCCCTCCCTACCGGTCAGCCGGACTAGGCGCCGACCTTCCGCTCGAACTCGGCGATCAGCACCGGCGCGCGGACGTTCTCCGGCAGCGCCGCCTTGAACTTGTCGGCGAGCACCTGCCAGACGAGCTGGTAGTACAGCTCGCCCCGCACGAGCACCACGCCCTTCGCCGGGATGTCGTAGCTCAGGACCCGCTCCTCGTGCGCCTTGAGCCGGCTGTCGAGCCCGATCTTGGTCGCCACCGGCGGCATCGCCGGCTTGCCCTCGTCGTCGACCATCTGGTACTGGAAGTACGCCTGCGGATCATCCTTCGCCGGGTGCTCCTTGGCGCTCTGCCAGACCACCTCGCCCTTGTCGTTGTACGCGGTGAGCTTGAGGAACATGTTCCGGAACGGCGCGCCGGTCGGCAGGCTGTGCGGCAGCAGGTTCTTCAGCACCGCCTTCGCCTGCAGCTTGTCGCCCTGCTTGTCGACCGCGATCTCCATCATGGGGCCGCGCTGCAGCATGCCCTTGTCGTGGCCGCCGCCCATGGTGTGGTCGGCGACGCCGTTGTTGATCGGCATGTGGCACGACAGGCAGCTGACCTTCGACTGGCTGAAGTCGTACTCGCTGCCGGTCTGGCAGAGCGGCGCGCCCTGTGCGTTGTTGCGCTGGTCGTGACAGCCCATGCAGGCGTCCATCGACTTCATCAGCTTCGGGTTGCCTTCCATCGGCAGGGCGGGAATCTCCTTGCCCTCGAAGGTCACGGGCTTGCCGAGGTGCGGGTTGGGTTTCTGCTTGTCGTCCCCGCCGCCGCCGAACAGGTCGCCGCCGGCCTTGAGCGCCGCCAGGTGTCGGCCGACGCCCTGCGGACCCTGCAGCTCGTTCGGCGATACCTCGTACGCCGCGATGCCGAGCTGGAACTTGCCGTCGGGCTTGCGGATGCCCTTGTAGTTCTTGAGCGTGTGGCAGGAGACGCAGTTCACGCCCTCGGAGAACGCGGGCTTGGCGTCGAGCTTGGTGGACTTGGCGAGCGCCGCGTTCGGCGCGTGGCACGCGAGGCAGACGGGGAAGGTCTGCGTCTTCTGGTGGAGCTGGCCCTCGGCGCGCGGATCGCCGACCTCCTGCTGATAGAAGGCCCCGTGCAGCGGGTCGGCGAGCGCCGTGCTCTGCGCGTGCATCGACTTCTTCCACTGCTTGTACACGTCGTTGTGGCAGCCCTTGCAGACCTCTGCCGAGATCTCGCCGAGCGGCGCCTGCTGCGCGGTCGCCATCCCGCTGGCGAGCGCGAGCGCACCGACCGACGTGGACAACGCGAACAACCCCCAACTGCGCTTTGTCATTTTTCGCCTCTCCTCTGGTGAGCCGGGTGCCGCGGCGCGCGCCCGGTCGCTCCGGCGCGGCCCGCAACGTGACGAAGCATAGCCAAGCGCCCCTGCCCCGCCCAACCGAGACCATTGTGCTTTGTCAATCCGGACGCGCATTTGCGCTGCCTATAATCCGTTGCGATCGCGACGCGGGGGGCTTTCCGCGCCGTGCATAACCGACAAGAACGCCCGGCCATCACCGGCACCGAAGGACGAGGAGGAGTTCCATGACGCACTTGCTGCGCAGTGCTCTCGTATCGCTGGGCGCGCTCGTCCTGGTGCTGCTCGCACCGCCCGCCGCGCACGCCGCGAAGGTGACCCTGGATCGGAGCCACTGGGGCCACGAGGTCGGCGAGAAGTGCACGAGCTGCCACGAGAAGGCGTCGGCCGGCCTCACGAAGCAGTGGCAGGACAGCGCGCACGCCAAGGCCGGCGTGAACTGCATGGACTGCCACCAGGCGGACCCCAAGGACGTCGACGCCATCACGCACGAAGGCTACGTCATCGCGACCGTGGTCTCGCCCAAGGACTGCGGGCGATGCCATGCGACCGAGCTCGCGGAGCAGCAGGGCTCGGTGCACGCCGAAGCGGTGGCGCTGATCCAGGACAAGATCCCGGCGCTCGCCCACAACCTGACGGGCGCGGCGATGGAGGCGGCGGGCTGCGCGCAGTGCCACGGCTCGGTGGTCAAGGTGCGCGGTGACGGCACGCTCGACCCCGCGACCTGGCCGAACTCCGGCATCGGCCGCGTCAACCCCGACGGCTCGAAGGGCTCCTGCTCCTCGTGCCACGGCCGCCACCGCTTCTCGAAGGCGCAGGCGCGCGAGCCCTCCGCCTGCGTGCGCTGCCACTTCGGCCCCGACTCGCCCGACAAGGAGATCTACGAGGCGTCGAAGCACGGCATGTTCTACGCCGCGCAGCGCGACGAGATGAACCTCGGCAGCGACACCTGGGTCGCCGGCAAGGACTACTCGGCGGCACCGACCTGCGTCACCTGCCACATGGGCGCGGCCGGCAAGCTGCCGGCGACGCACGACGTCGGCATGCGCAACATGTGGAGCCTCAACACGCCCGTTTCGCAGCGCCAGCACCTCGTGGTGTTCGAGGACGGCGACAAGCGCGAGCTGCCGGACACCGTCGAGGCGCCCAAGCGGGGCACCGAGATCGACAAGGGCAACGGCACGGTCGGCAAGGTGAAGGCCGTCGCGACGCCGGAGCGCCGCCGTCAGGCGATGAGCAGCGTCTGCCTCGAGTGCCACAGCAAGCCGCTGGTCACCGACTTCATGAAACAGTTCGACGACGTCGTCGTGCTGTTCAACGAGAAGTTCGGCGCGCCGGCGACGGCGATCATGCAGGACCTCTACGCGCGCGGCCTGCTGACCCCGCAGCCCTTCGACGAGCCCATCGAGTTCACCTACTGGGAGCTGTGGCACGACGAGGGCGCGCGCGCCCGCCACGGGGCGGCGATGGCGAGCCCGAACCACGCGTGGTGGGAGGGCATGTACCTGGTCGGCCGCAACTTCTACGGCAGGTTCCTGCCGCAGGTCCGCGAGGTTGCCGGCCCGACCGAGGGTGAGGCGATCGTCCGCAAGCACCTGGCCGACGTCGCCGGGCACGCCTGGCTCGCGCAGCCGCAGCGCACCAACCCGATCCTCGGCTACCCGCCGCAGCCCGCACCGGCCGCCGCCGGGGGCGCCGCGCCATGACGAAGCCGCGCTGGTTCCCGAACCTCGTGCTGACGCGCCACGTCCTGTTCGCGATCGTCGCGGGCGGCGTCGCGGGCGTGCTCTTCATGGTGTTCCTGATCGAGTTCGACCACTACACGAGCACGGCCGAGTTCTGCACCACCTGCCACTCGATGAAGATCGCGGAGGACGAGTACCGGCAGTCCGCCCACTACCGCTCGGCCAGCGGCGTGCGCGCCGATTGCGGGCACTGCCACGTGTCGGAAGGGATCTTCGCGGCCACCTGGGATCACATCAAGGGGGCGAAGGACCTGTTCAAGGAGATCAAGGGCAAGCTCGTCGGCCCCGACTACGACGATCCGGTGATCAACGCCCTGCACGCCCCCGAGGCGGCGTTCGCGGCGCGCCGCCAGTTCCGCGCGAACGACTCGGCGAACTGCAAGCGCTGCCACGTGCTCGACGCGATCCTCGGCAAGCGTCCCGACACCGCCGCGATCCACCGCGAGGACGCGAAGGGAAAGACCTGCGTCGACTGCCACATGAATCTCGTGCACCGCAAGGTGCCCGACGAGCAGACCTTCAAGCGCGAGGCCTGGAACCGGATGATCGAGGCCGAGTTCGGCCTCGCCCCTGGCACCGCCGACAGGCTCCTGGCAGAGTGACGGCGCATCCGGCCCACCGGGCCGGAGCCGGTCGGAGGCTGTCCAGTGCGCCAGGCAAAGCCGGAAGGCGCGCGCGTGCGCGTGTTCCTCGTCCTCTTCCTCGCCGCCGCCGCGGCCGGTCTGACGTACACCTTCGCCCGTCCACCGATCTACCGCAGCGAGGCAAGCATCGCGGTCCTGGGACCCGGCGCCCGCGTCGGCGTCGCGGCCGGCCAGCCGGCGTCCGCAGCGGCCCACGACACGACCGAATCCGCCGTGCTGCTGGCCGAGGTCAGGCGGCTGCTCGGCGCCCCCATGCTCGGCGCCGTGCAGGACGCCCTGCGCACCCGCCTGCCGGACGCCGCGATCACGGCAGAGGCGCTGCAGGAGATGCTCTCCACCGAGCTGGTGGCGTCGAGCAACGTGATCGAGCTGCGGGCCGAAGGCCGTCCGCCCGCAACGCTCCCCGTGGTACTGCAGGCCTGGATCGACGCCTTCGTCGCCGAACGCACGTCGCGCGGCCAGTCCGAAGGCTCGTCGGAGCGCGCGGAGGCGGAGGCGCAGCTGCGCTCCTTCGAGCAGCGGCTCGCCGACAAGCGCCAGCAGCTCGACGCCTTCCGCACGACGCACGACATCGTCTCCCTCGAGCGCGAGGAGAACGAGGTCAGCGCGCGCATCAAGGGTCTGAACACCTCGCTCGCGGAGGCGACGAAGAAGCAGGCGGAGCTGCAGGCCCGCGCCGCAGCGATGCAGCGCGACCTCGCCGCGGGCAAGACCGTGCTGCGTCGCGAGGACCGCGGCGACATCGCGGCGATGGAGAAGCGCGCCCGCGAGCTGCGCGAGCAGCTCAAGGAGGCGGAGCGCAGCTACACGCCCCAGTACCTGCGGATCGACCCGCGGCTGCGCGCCGCGCAGGAGAACCTGGACGCCATCGAGAAGGAGATGGCCGGGCAGCGCGCCCGCAGCCAGCGCGAGGTGCTGGCCGAGGCGGAGCAGGACCTCGAGAGCGCCAACCGCACCGTCGCCTCGCTGCGCCAGCAGCTCGACGAGAACCGCTCGCTGGCGGCGCGGTTCAACGCCCGCTTCGCCGAGCACAAGGCCCTGGCCGCCGAGCTCGAGCAGCTCGAGGCCCTCTATCGGCAGACGCAGGGCCGTCTCGTGCAGGTCGAGCTGGACCAGGCGAGCCGCCTGCCCAAGGTCACGGTCGTCGCACCGCCTTCGCTTCCCGACCGGCACGTGCACCCGAGCTACGCCCGCGACGCGGCGGCGAGCCTCGCCGGCGCGCTGGCCGTCGGCCTGCTCGGTGTGTGGCTGACGGACTTTCTGCGGCGCGCCCCGGCGCGGCCCGAAGGGCCGTCGCCGCTCATCCACATCGCGCTGCCGGCCGGCGACCGGCCCGACGCCCTGCTGCGGTCGCTGCCGGGCGCCAGCGTCGGATCGGGTGCCGCGCTGGCCCTGCCGGCCGCCGCCGGTCCCGCGCGCGAGCTCGCGCCGGGCGAGGTGGCCGCACTGTGGCAGGCCGCCGACGCCCCGACGCGCACCGCACTCGCCGGCCTGCTCTGCGGCCTGTCGCCGCAGGAGCTCGTCGCGCTGCAGTGGGAAGACCTCGACCTCGAGGAGGGCGTCTGCCACGTCACCGGGCACGCGGCGCGGGCGCTGCCGCTCGCACCCGCCTTCGCCGCCGCGCTGGCGCCCCTCGCCGGCGAGCGGGCGGGCCCGGTGCTGGTCGCGCGCGGGGGCGCCGCGATCGACGCGGCCGGACTCGCCGGCCTCGTGGCCGCCGCGGCCTACGACGCCGGGCTGGCCACGCCGGCCGACGTCACGCCCGACGCCCTGCGGCACACCTACGTCGC